>JAYEMF010000015.1:0-22301 GCA_034717975.1 Campylobacterota bacterium | reverse complement strand
CTGATCATGCTTGTCGTCTACGATGCGACAGTGCGCTACCTGTTTCACTCTGGTTCTATCGCGCTTCAGGAGTTGGAGTGGCATCTCTTTGATGTCGTTATTCTGCTGGGTATCGCCTATACCCTCAAAGAGAACGCCCACGTCCGTGTCGATATCTTTTATGACCATTTCACTCCGAAAACCCAGGCCATCGTCAACCTGTTGGGCACGATCCTTTTTATTCTTCCTTTCTCTCTCCTGATTATCTACGTCGGTTTTGACTTTGTGCTACTTAGTTTTGAACAGATGGAGAGCTCCTCCGATCCTGGCGGTTTGCCGTACCGTTATGTAGTCAAAGCCTTGATGCCGCTTGCATTTGTCCTGCTTGCCCTTCAGAGCCTCTCAGAGATCATCAAAGCCATTAAAACATTAAGGGGTGTATCGTGAGTGCCCTGTTGATGTTTATTGCGGCATTGACCCTTCTGTTGGTCGGAATACCCGTTGCGTTTGTCTTTGGAGCTGTGGCAATAGCCTTTGCCTTTTTTGTGCCAGATATTGGATTTGATCTTTTCAATGTTCTGCCATTCCGTATTTACGGGATAATGGGCAATAGCACCTTGATGGCTGTTCCCCTCTTTATTGCCATGGGGTTGGTGCTTGAAAAATCGCTGATGGCAGAGCGGCTGCTTATGTCGATGAGTGCGCTGCTGCGTTCCGTTCGCGGGGGATTGGCTGTCAGTGTTGTTATTGTCGGGGCTATTTTGGCGGCATCGACGGGAATTGTCAGTGCTTCTGTGGTGATGATGAGTGTGATTGCACTGCCGCTGATGCTGCAAGCCGGTTATGACAAGGGTCTGGCATCGGGTACGGTGGCTGCAAGCGGTACGCTCGGACAGATCATCCCGCCATCGATCATACTTATTATTTTGGGTGATGTGATGAGTGTAAGTGTCGGTGATCTTTTTATGGGAGCGGTTTTGCCGGGACTGGTACTGGTTGGCCTCTATATCTTCTATATCATTGTTATCAGCCACATCAAACCCGAGATGGCACCGATCATTGAAGAGCACAGCACTGTTACGTTTTTGGAAATTGTCAAATCGGTCGTTCCGCCAATGCTGTTGATGGTATCGGTATTGGGCTCTATATTCGCTGGGATTGCTTCACCGACAGAATCAGCTGCTTTCGGGGTGATCGGTGCAATGCTGCTAAGCCTGATGAACCGTACTCTCTCCAGGGAGATGTTCGGCTATGCCATGCTGCAGACCGTTAAGCTGAGCGGCATGATCTTTATGATACTTATCGGTGCGACCGCCTTCAGTCTGGTCTTCAATGAACTTGGCGGAACCGATCTCGTTCTGGAATTCTTCAGCCAGGATATCGGCGATGTCTGGGTCTTTATCGGTATAGCGATGCTATCGATCTTCATTCTTGGCTTTTTTATCGATTTTATCGAGATCTCATTTATTATCGTACCGATTCTGGTACCGGTCATGGAGGCATTTGGTATCGATCCGATCTGGTTTGCCGTATTGATCGCACTCAATCTTCAGGCATCTTTTTTAACACCGCCGTTTGGACTTGCGCTCTTTTTTCTAAAAGGTGCAGCCCACAAGAGTGTAACCACAATAGAGATTTATAAAGGTGTTTTACCGTTCATTTTGTTACAGATGCTGGGGTTGGCGATCGTCATTTTGTTCCCTGACCTTGTTTTTGCATTTTTATAAGATATACTTTAGATGATGAAAGATATTTTATATGCACCTTGGCGGACTGAGTATATAACCGGTGCTGAAAAGATCGAGGGCTGTGTGTTCTGTCATATCACTGCACACGCAGAAGATGATGAGAAGCTGCATGTCCTCTATCGTGATGAGAAATGTTTCATAGTCATGAATAAGTATCCTTACACTCCCGGACACTTTATGATCATCCCTCATCAGCATACCGACAAACTCGAAGTGCTGGAGAGTGACGTATGGCTGCATATGAGTGATCTGGCACAAAAGGGTGTGAGACTGCTGAAAGAGGGGTTTGGTGCCCAAGGTGTCAATATAGGAATGAATCTTGGAAAAGCGGGTGGAGCAGGGATTGCTGAACACATTCATCTGCATCTCGTACCGCGATGGGAACGAGATACCAACTTTATTACCGCCATTGGAGAGACGCGGGTCTATTCAACCGATTTCGAAACAATATTTCAGCGGATCAAGGCAGAGATCACCGACTATCTAGTTTAAGCACAGAAGGGAATAATTTATGAAAACGTTTCAAATGGTCAGGGATTCATATCCGGAGTATAGAGATCATATCCTTGAACAGATAGAGAATAAAGTATACTCCTACAGACGTTATGATGTTCCCTTCACTTCACTGCTGATCTACTCGAATGATCCTATTGATTTGAATGTTTGCACTGCCCATATCCGCCAGAGCGATAACATCTATATGCTTGAAAAGAACCTGATGCTGGTTGTCTATGATGTTATCTCACAGGAAAACTCCTACAAAGCAGCACAGAACTTTATGCATCAGTACCAAAATCACCACAATCTGCGTCAGGATCTTTATGTGGCTATTGCCCCTGCAGAAGAGGAAAATACGGCGATCGATATGGCAAGCCGTCTTTTTATTATTATGGAGTATGCACTAAAAGAGGGATGTAAAAACAGTGTTGTCGATATGGCTCAAATGCGAGGAAAAGAGTGAGTGTCTTACTGGAGTTTGCGATGTTTCCGACCAGCGGAGATTGTCGTGATGGTACGTCCGTCTCAAAATATGTCAGTCGTATCATCGATATGATCGATAAAGATGGTTACAACTATCAGTTAACGCCGATGGGAACGATTGTCGAGACGTCATCAGTGCCGGAAGCTTTGGAAGTTGTCCAAAAGGCTTATGATCAGCTCGGTGATGATTGTGAGCGTGTCTATTCGTCACTTAAACTGGATATCCGTAGAGGAAAAGAGGACAGACTGAGGCAGAAGATCGCTTCGGTGGAGAGTAATCTTCAGCGTGAAGTAAAACGCTAAGACTTTTATTTTTTAATGCGCGTCATCTTCATGCAGGGCTCTGGCGCTCATCTCCATATTGATACCGGCGCGGAGAAAACAGGTAAAGGCAACTGTTATATAAATGATTTTAAAATCACTTTCACCCAGCAGTGTCCAGACAACTCCAAAAACAAATGCTACCAGATAGACGATAAACCATGAACGATCAAGGGTATACTTCTCTTCTATTTTTAAATGTGCTTTTTTGGTCATTATAGGCTACTCCATCTATTTTTAGTGATTATAACTAATCTTTCTTCTCTTTGCTTCGTGTCAGTACAAATCCAACGATAGCGATCAAGACAACAAAAAGAATAACTCTTGACCACTCATTTCCCATATCTTCCATTTTATCCCTTTATATAGACTTTTGATATCACTCTAATGTATAATGATTTTATGAACTTTAAAAAAATAAGCAGAATGATACTACTTTTTATAATTATCGGCATTGTAGCATTTTCAATGTCCTATCTTATTAAAGAGGTCAAAGTTGATCACTCAAAGTCACTGCCGCAAAAAGCGGTCAGTAAAGGTCCGGGTTATCACCGGGTCCCTATCATTGACTGGCAAGATAAAAAGATGGTGCATCTGGGTGACTTTACAACCAATACTACCCTGACAGGCGGACACCGGCGCTTTGTGAAAACGAAGATCACGGTACGTACCAGCAACGAAGATGTATCTGAAGAACTCAAACTGAAAAATGTTCTCATACGTGACTCTGTCATTAAAGCTATGAGCTCCAAACGGTTTGATGAGATCGGTACAGCTCAGGGTAAATTGAAGTTAAAAGAAGAGATCGCCAAAGGTATCAATCGCATTGTTAAAGAGGGAGAGATCAATGAGGTCTATTTTACAGAGTTCATTGTACAGTAGTCAGTAGAGGTGCCCTAAAGCAGATAGACGTCTTATTTAAGAAGTCTATTAAACTGATACATCTTTTTTTCGATGGTCTCGATATCAAAATTTTCTATAGCCTCGTTAAACTCTTTGGCAAATAGACTCAGTTCATTATGCCCGGCTTTTTCAGCTACTTTCAGCAAGTCGTCGGCCAATGCTCCGTAAAGTTCCATATCTCCGTCTTTTTGTGCTTCTTCAAAAGATTGTATCAATGTTTCGCGCAGAGATGCAATAAGTGGGTCCGGGAGAGTCAGATCGGTAATATGATGATGTTCTGTTTTGATTTTTTCCTCTGTGTGCGGAAGATAGGTGCCGATGGCATGAAGCAGTTCGCTATATCCGATAGGTTTTTTCAAAAAAGTGTCAAATATCCTGTTCTCTTCCACTGCCTCAGACTCAACAACAGAGGCAGTCAGGGCAAGTACCGGAACATCAGATTTTGACTGGATGATTTTTGTGGCTTCGTAGCCATCCATCTTCGGCATACGGATGTCCATGAGAACCAGATCGACATGATCATTGAGGGCATCAACAGCTTCAAGACCGTTTGTAGCCTCAATAATGGTAAATGGAAAATCCTGCAGGTATTCGGTAATCAATTGACGATTAAGGTCGATGTCGTCAGCTATAATGATTGTCGCCGGTTCAAAAGAGTAGCGCATTCCCACTTGATGGACATCTTCGAGTTTTGTTGCACTGACAGAAACATCATGTAAAACAATACGGAAGGTACTTCCTTCTCCGGCAACACTCTCTACATCGATCTTCCCATTCATCAGACCAAGCAGGCGTTTGACGATGGAAAGCCCCAGACCGGTACCCCCGTATTCACGCGTCATCTGCCCATTTTGCTGAGCAAAATCCTCAAAGATTGCCGCTTGCTGATCTTCCGGAATCCCGATCCCGCTATCTTTGACCTCAAAGGTGAGATCGAGGACACTGAGGTCATTTTCATGCGTGCTTTTTGCTGTAGCTCTTAGCTCTATCACACCTTCGGATGTAAATTTGAGAGCATTGCTGAGGAGGTTAAAAAGAACCTGCCGGATGCGTACCTCGTCCAAAATAAGTACTTCCGGGATCTGCGGATCGATGTAGAGTTCAAAACGAAGAGCCTTCTCTTTGGCCTTGAAAGCGAAGATACTTTTAATCTCTTCAAAGAGGCTCTCAAGATGCACATTATGGTACTCGATCTTCAGTTTACCGGCTTCGATCTTGCTGAGATCAAGAATATCATTGATGATTGTCAGGAGTGATTTACTGCCTGATTTGATGGAATTGAGATAACTTTTTCCCTTTGCATCTGTGACATTCTTATCGAGTAGATCTGTAAATCCCATGATGGCATTCATCGGGGTGCGTATCTCATGGGACATGTTGGCGAGAAATTCCGATTTCATCTTGTTTGCTGATTCGGCTTCAATCTTGGCTTCTCTGAGCTCCTCAGTACGTTCATTGACACGCATTTCCAGGTTTTCATTGATCTTTTCTACCGCAGATTTCGCCTCTACAAGTGCAATGAAATCAATAGCCTGACGATGGATGATCGGGACCAGTACCAGCCATTCGAAGAGGACAAAAAAACCATGAAGAAAGACGATATCGAGTCCACATCCATAGCTGAACACCATGATCGGCATATCGAAAAATGTAACATTATAGAGCTGAAGATAGTTAAAGATCAGGTGATGGATAACAATAAAAATCGATCCGATGGTTACCGGCGTCAGATCTTTATAGCGGGTCAGAAAGGAGAGGGCGACAAAGACATGAAAGTGCATTTCAATTCGTCCAAGGTGCTGCTGGATGGTAATGATGGTAAAACTAAGCAGTACGATGGCTACAATATTGCGAAAGATCTCTTCACCTTTGTAGCGGGTGTAGGCAAAATAGCTGATACCAAAGAGCAGACCGCCGCCGACAAATCCAAGCAGGTAGGTGTTGTAGGCATAGCCGCTGATCGTAGCGACCAGTACCCAGTGAACGAAGATCAGTTTGATCATAAATGCATCGGCCTGGAGGTAATCTTCTTGAAGTTCTTTGGAGAGGAGGTTGGTACTGAAGAGTGATTTGGGATGGAAGAGTTTTAGGTACTCATTCACGGAGCAGCTCCTTTATATCGGTCTCGATCTGTTGTAAATCATAGGGATAAGCGAAATATATATAACGCAGATTATAACCGTGTTTCCCTTTTTTCAGCATATAGAGGTGAGGGGTGTGGTCATACTCATACTCACGGGAGAGTGACGGTGCATAATAGACGTCAAAAGCACGGGAGTAGTCATTGAGTGTCTCATCATCAAGATAGATACCCTCAAATTCAGGGTTGAAGGCCTTTGCAAACTCATCTGGCATGGAGATCTCTGCCGGACGTGAGAGGTCAAAGAAGAGGAACTTGCTCTCTTCTTGTAATGGATCTTTCAGTGACCTGTACCAATGACCTACCTGCGTGAGTCTCGGCGTACAGATATCGACACAGCCGGTATAGCCGAAGAAGACAAACAGCAGTTTCTCTTTCTGAGCATCAAGCAGCGGCAGGTTTATCTCTCGATGCATCTCCACACGTCCGGAATGCTTGGAAGAGAACGTTGGCAAAATGATAAGAAAGAGTGAGATCGTGATCAGGAATATGATCAGGAAAAGCCCCATCCGGTCTTTTTTCATGCCTCTCCAATATAAAATATTTTAAGTTTGAATGATGTATAGTTTAGCACATCTTGTCTGGATCAAAAAAAGGGGTGATATCATGAATGATGTGATTCATATTCTTATCGTTGATGACAACCCGAAAAACATCCAGCTGGCAGCCAATGTTCTGAAAGCTGTCACCAACTACAATGTCTTTTTTGCCACAAGTGGCAAAGCTGCCCTCTCTCAACTTGAAAAACGCTCTTATGATCTGATTTTACTCGATATTATGATGCCGGAGATGGATGGTTTTGAAACGGCCAGGTTTATCAAAGACAATCCTGAAACAAAAGATATCCCTATCATTTTCCTGACTGCCAATGCCAATCAGGAGAGCATCGTCAAAGCCTTTGAACTTGGCGCAGAAGATTATGTTACCAAACCCTTTAATCAGCTCGAACTCATCAGTCGTGTCAAGACGCATGTCGAACTATTTCGTATTCGTCATCAGCTTGAAGAAGATGCTCAGCAAAAAGAGCACCTGCTGCAGCAGTATAGAAAGGTCGTCGATATTGCATCGATCGTCTATAAAGTGGCTTTGGACGAGACTATCACCTATGTCAATGACGAATACTGCATCATAAGCGGCTACACCTTTAGAGAGATGATAGGAGAGCCGGTTACCAAGATGCTCCATCCAGATATGGAAGAAAAGACACTCGACAAGATCCGAAAAGTCATCAAAAAAGGTGATGTCTGGCAAGGTCGTTTAGAGAAACAGAAGCGTGATGGGGGCAAGTTTATCGTCAATGCTACCGTTATGCCGATTATCGGGATTGATGGGGAAATCAGTGAATATATTGCTGTAAGCAATGATATTACGCCTATTATCAATATCAAGCAGGAGATCATCGATACGCAAAGTGAACTGCTCTATACCCTTGGTGAGATCAGTGAGATCAGATCAGAAGAGACGGGACAGCATGTCCGGCGTGTATCGGAGTATACAAAGATTTTGGCTGTAGCGTGGGGTATGGATGAGGATGAGGTCGAACTTTTGAGAAGTGCCTCACCGATGCATGATGTGGGCAAGATCGGAATTGCAGATTCGATCCTGTTAAAACCAGGAAAATTGACAGATGATGAAATGGAGAAGATGAAGGAACACAGTACGATCGGATATCAGCTCTTTAAAAATTCCAAGCGCAAGATGCTCCGGACGGCAGCGATCATCGCCCATGAACATCATGAGAAGTGGGATGGAACAGGGTACCCGCGTGGTCTTAAAGGGGATGAAATTCATATCTACGGCCGCATCACAGCGATCGCAGATGTATTTGATGCTCTTTCTCACAAGCGTATCTATAAAGAGGCATGGAGTGTAGAGGAGACCCTTGAATATCTCAAGTCAGAGAATGGAAAGTTTTTTGATCCAAAAATCGTCGCTCTTTTCTTTGACAACCTCGAGCCTATATTGGAAATGTACAATAAGTATACGCCAAAATAACGCAGTCTGTAGCAATTAGTGTTCCAAACAACTCTTCTCTTACATTTCTTTTAGCTTTTTTCCCCTACAATAAACAAAAAAATCAGAGTCAAAATGCGAATCGATAAATATTTAAATGCAGTAAACATCACAAAACGAAGAACCGTTGCTCAGGATATGATCAGCAGCGGTGTAGTGAGCATTAACGGCAAGGTCGTTAAAGCGAGTAAAAACGTTGAGATCGGAGATGTTGTCACCATCGCCTACCTCAAAGGAGAGAAGCGGTATGAAGTGCTTCAGATCCCTGTGACAAAATCGACCCCGAAAAGCAAACAGGATGAATACGTAAAGGAGTTGTCATGACCTACGAAGAAGCAAAAAAATCATTTGAGCAGTTGTTTAATCATGAACTTGACGATGCCCAGATGCGGGAGTTCCTGCTCTCGATGAAACTGGATGCTTCGACACCGGTCGAGGCGATTGCCGCTGCGGCATCGGTTATGCGTTCCCATGCCATTACTCTGCCGATCGATGATGCTATCCGTCCTCAGCTTATTGACGTCGTAGGAACAGGCGGGGATAAGAGCGGCAGTTTCAACATCTCTTCGACGACCTCTATTCTTCTGGCATCATGCGGTGCCTATGTCGCCAAGCACGGTAATCGATCCATCACCTCCAAATCGGGCAGTGCCGATGTGTTGGAGACGTTGGGTATCCGGTTGGATCTTTCGCTCGAGGCAACGGCAACAATGCTGCAAGAGACAGGATTTGCCTTTATGTTCGCCCAAAATCATCATCCGGCCATGAAGTTCATCATGCCGGTACGAAAAAGTATCGATGAGAAGACGGTGTTCAATGTGTTGGGACCGTTGACCAATCCGGCGGGTGTTCAAAAATTTCTTCTGGGTGTCTTTGACAAAGCTTTTGTCCCCAAGATCGCCGAAGCGCTGAAGATGAATGATGCCTCATCGGCTATCGTAGTCAGTGCCGAAGAGGGGATGGACGAGATCAGTATCAGCGGGATCACCTATGCCGCACGCCTTAAAGATGGGCAGATCAGCGAGTACGTGATCGATCCGCAGGAGTATGGACTGAAAAAGGCACCATTTGAAGCCATTTTAGGTGGTGATGCAGAATTAAACGCTTCGATCCTGAAAAATGTTCTTGCCGGAAAAGCTGAAAATGCGCAGCGTGACATTGTGCTTGTCAATGCCGCAGCGGCACTGTTGGCGGACGGGATGGCCAGAGATATGCAAGAGGGCCTTGAGATAGCGCGTGATGCCATTGCCAGCGGTAAGGCAGCTAAAAAACTCGAACAGATCATAGCGGTATCATCAAAACTGTGAAATCCTACGTTTTAAGTGAAGGTGAACTGTCACAACTGGCCGATGAGATCCGGACAGCCCTTCCTGATGGCGGGGTCGTGATCTTGCAGGGTGATCTTGCCAGCGGGAAAACGACACTGGTCAAAGCGGTAGCTAAAGCCTTCGGGATAGATGAAGCGGTGACCTCTCCGACTTTTTCGCTGCAGCAGTGCTATGGTGAGAAGCTCTTCCACTACGATATCTATAACCATGGGTTTGAACATTTTTTATCGCTTGGAATGATGGAAGAGCTTGAGAAAGAGGGCTATCATCTCATAGAGTGGGGTGATGAGGCGCTGATCTCACTGTTAAAAAGTGCGCAGATGCCAATGATGGTGATCCGTATAACAAAAGAGGAAAAAGCTAAACGCAAATATGAGGTAAGCGATGCATAATCTACGTGCAGAAAACCTGGTCAAGACGATCAAGGGAACAGAGATAGTCCGAGGCATGACACTGGAGGTCAATACCGGTGAAGTCGTTGGTCTGCTTGGACCAAACGGAGCAGGTAAAACGACAACCTTCTATATGATCTGCGGCTTGATCGAAGCGACGGACGGCAAGGTCTTTATTGATGGAGAAGATATCTCTGCTATGCCCCTGCACCAGCGTGCCATAAAAGGGATTGGCTACCTGCCGCAGGAAGCCTCTATCTTTAAAGACCTCACGGTCGAAGAGAACCTGATGGTGGCTGCACAGGCCGGGAAGAAAACGAAGCAGGAGCAAGAGGAGCGCATTGACGATCTGCTCGATATGTTCAACATCGAACCGATCCGCTACCGGAAAGGGATCAGCCTGAGCGGGGGTGAACGCCGCCGGGCGGAGATCGCCAGAGCCCTGGTCAATGCACCGCAGTTTCTGCTGCTTGATGAACCTTTTGCCGGGGTAGATCCGCTGGCTGTCAAAGATATCCAGCAAGTCATTGGGCAGCTGGTGGCGTACGGTATCGGCGTTCTGATCACGGACCATAATGTTCGTGAAACCCTGCAGGTGTGCGACCGTGCCTATGTTATCAAGAGTGGTTCACTTCTGGCGTCTGGCAGTGCTGAAGAGATCCAGACCAGTGAAGATGTCCGTACTCACTATCTTGGAGAAGATTTTAAGTTTTGACGCTTTGCGTCAGGGAAAGAGGGAAGAGGGAAGTGGAAAGAGGAGAAGAATGATGAGACTAAGCAGTAACTCAGTAACAAACAATTCATTACTACTGTCTCTTTCCCCTTTCCCCTTTCCCCTTTCCCCTCCCAAAGGGAGATCATGTTGCTTTAGCACTCCTCTTTCCTCTCCCAAAGGGAGATCATGGCTTTAAGACAAAAACAGTCCGTAGAGGCCAAAAACAAACTCTCCAACACCCTTCGTAACTGGCTGCCGATCCTGCACTCAAGCCTCTCCGATCTTGGCGAAGCGATGTCACCGTTTGTCGATGGTAATCCCGTTGTCGAGGTGGAGTCCGGTTTTGAGGAGGAGTTTGAGAAGAAGATCCCCAAAAAGATCATCAGCGGGCAGGTAAGCAACTCACGCACCGAACAGATCGAAGCACTGACGATTCAGCGCAGATCGCTTTATGAGGTGCTCGATGAACAGATGGGTGCACCGCTTTTTCCTACACCGGTATCTCAGGAGGTCGCGCAGTTTATTGTGGAAAACCTGGATGAAAATGGTTATTACGAGGGTGATACGGCAGCTTTTTGCAAGCAGAAAGATATCGATGAGAGTATGTTTGAGAAGGTGCGTGGACGATTTGCACACATCGATCCGGTCGGTATCGCGGCCAAAGACCTTGCGGAGTCCTTTCTCTTTCAGCTGGAGGCATCCGAGATCAGTGATGAAGCCTACGGACTGGCCGTAGAGATGATTAACGATCTCTCGGCGTTACACACTTATTCGGGAAGAGATGGATTTGCCGAAGCGATGAAAACGATCAGCAGTTTTAAAAATCCCCCGGCCATTGAGTTTCTGGAAGATTCTCCTGAAGTGATCCCGGACCTGATGATTTTTTTCAATGAAGAGGACGGGATTGAGGTAAAGCTAAACGATGCCTACTATCCGACCTTGCATATCGACAGTGACTATGCTGTTGAACACAGTTTCATCACTCAGAAGATCAAAGAGGCCAAAAGTCTTGTCGATGCGCTGGATATGCGTAAGGCCACCATCTACAAAGTGGGATTGATGATCGTAGAGTACCAGTATGACTTCTTTACCGGCGGTCAGATCATGCCGCTTACACTCAAAACGCTTGCTGATGAGTTCGGGCATAACCCTTCAACGATATCGCGTGCCATCGCCAACAAGTATATTGCCTGTGATCGCGGTACTTATGCGATGAAAGATTTCTTTACCACAGCGATCGATGAAGATGTCTCCAATGCCGCGATCAAGGAGTTCCTTGTTCAAAAAGTGAGAGAGGAGCCGCGCAACAAACCGCTGAGTGATATGAAGCTGCTGGAGATGATCCAGGAGAAGTTCAAAGTGAAGATGGTACGCCGAACGATCGCAAAGTACCGCAAACAGCTCAATATTGCCGGATCAAGCGAACGAAAAAAACTCTACCAGCTTGATGTGGGATGAACAGAGAACTTTTACGCATTAAAGAGCGACTCGATCTAGAAATGGCAGAGCGAAATCATGCTGACGAGATAAGTTACGATAAGCCTGATCCGATTTTGGTGGCCCACCGTTATCGGAATGAGTGGAGTGCCTTGATCTGTGCTCTGTTCGGGTATGGCAGAGCTGATTCTATTGTCCGTTTTTTAGATACCCTCGATATGCGTTTGCTTGAGCAGAATGAAGCACAGATACGCACCTCTTTATCACAGCACTACTACCGTTTTCAGTCAAGTGAAGATGTCATCCAGTTTTTTATTTCATTGCGACGGCTTAAAGAAAACCACTCCTTGCAATCACTCTTTAAAAATGGCTATAACTCCCAGAATAACGTGATTACTGGTGTAAACTCCATTCTCCATGAACTTTATAATATTAATCAATATGAAAGCAGGGGGTACCGTTTTCTGATAGGTTCAGCCGTTGAAAAGCCCAAAGGTTCCTCCACGATGAAAAGGTGGATGATGTTTCTGCGTTGGATGGTCAGAAGTGATGAGATCGACATGGGATTGTGGAGTGATGTCTCGTCGTCGGATCTGATTATCCCACTCGATACCCACACTTTCAATGTATCTAAAAAGCTGGGTCTTTTGAAGCGTAAAACATATGATCTGGAAGCCTCCTGTGAGCTAACGGAAACTCTGAAACTGTTTGATCCGGATGATCCGGTGAAGTATGATTTTGCGCTCTACCGTATGGGGCAGGAGCGTATGGTCTAGATGAATTCAGCTCTTGGATGAGAGTGTAAATAGTATGGGTTTATAAAGAATAGTGTAGAATTTTCTAAGGTACTATCTTCGTAAAACGAGATTAAAGGAAAAAAGATGAGTAATATAAAAAAAGAGATTCAGAAATACAAGAATCCAAACTGTGCCGAGGATGATGTTTTTTTCCAGGCAATGGAAGAGGTTCTGTTATCTATCGCTCCGCTTTTTAAATCAGATGACATCTATGAAAAAAATGCCATTATAAAGAGGCTTATTACGCCAGACAGAGTGATTAAGTTTAAAGTCTCCTGGCTGGATGACAACAATAAGATGCAGGTAAATACCGGATACAGGGTTCAGTTCAACAATGCCCTGGGACCCTATAAGGGTGGTCTTCGTTTCCATCCGAGCGTGAATGAAGGTATCTTGAAGTTTCTCGGGTTTGAACAGATCCTGAAAAATGCCCTGACCGGTTTGCCGATTGGCGGTGCCAAAGGGGGGAGTGATTTCGACCCTAAAGGGAAGAGTGACTTTGAGGTGATGAAGTTCTGTTCCGCGTTTATGACGGAACTTCATAAGTACATCGGCGATCGTGTTGATATCCCTGCCGGTGATATTGGCGTAGGTGCACGCGAGATAGGTTACCTCTTTGGCGAGTACAAAAAAATCACCTCTGCTTATGAAGGTGTGCTGACCGGCAAGCCTTTCATGTTCGGCGGCTCACTGATGCGTCCGGAGGCAACAGGTTACGGGACGGTCTACTTTACAGAGACAATGCTTGAAATAGAAAACAAAGAGAGCCTGGAAGGGAAGATCTGTGCCGTCAGCGGTGCCGGAAATGTGGCACTTCATGCGATAGAGAAACTTTTTCAACTTGGTGCGATTCCTGTGACCTGTACAGACTCAAAAGGAACGATCTATGATGCACGGGGTGTTGATATCGTGCTGCTGAAAAAGTTGAAACTGGATCGTCGTGTATCACTGAAAGAGTATGTAAAAGTTCATCCGGAGGCCAACTATACCCCTGCAGCTGAGTATCCTGAAGGTGCTCACGCTGTCTGGAACATTCCGTGTTATGCCGCTTTCCCATGTGCAACACAAAATGAACTGACTGAAACAGATGCCAAAAACCTGATCAAAAACGGTTGTGTAAGTGTCAGCGAGGGTGCCAATATGCCTTCAACAACAGAAGCTGTCAACACGTTTTTAAAACATAAGATCTGTTTCGCTCCTGCCAAAGCGGCCAATGCCGGCGGCGTTGCCGTCAGTGAGTTTGAAATGAGTCAAAATGCAGCTATGCAAAAATGGACTTTTGAAGAGGTCGATGCCAAACTGAAAACGACTATGCAGCAGATATGTAAACGAGTCGCGTTAACGGCAAAAGATTATGGCGTTGAAGGGAACTATGTCGATGGTGCGAATATTGCCGGATTCAAAAAAGTCGCTGATGCTATGATTGCCGAGGGAATCTAACAGGGCACTTTGCCTGCCTTCGCAGGAGTGATGACCGGAGATACAAAGTCAAGGCAAGTTCAGCAGTGGTATAATCACAAATAAACTTCAGAAGGATGGACTATGGAATGCGAATTTGCGACAGTCAACAGCAACAAAGACGAGATTAAAGCAATTTTTGATTCGGTTAAGACCATTGCTGTACTGGGACTCTCTCCGGATGAGTCAAAAGCCAGTCACCGTGTGGCAAAATATTTACAATCGGTTGGGTATAAAATTATTCCTGTCTATCCTAAAGAAGAGAACATATTGAACGAGAAGGTGTACCGTTCCCTGGCTGAGATTCCCGAGTCGGTAGATATGGTCAATATCTTCCGTAAACCTGCCGTCTTCGATGCGGTAGCCGATGCATGTATTGCACGGGGTGATGTTAAAGTTTTCTGGGGACAGCTTGGACTGGTTAACAATGCCGCTGCCGGAAAAGCAGAACAGGCCGGCATGAAAGTTGTTCAGAACCACTGCAGCATGGTCGAGCATAAAGCACTTTTTTAAAGAGACAATAACCTTGATAGAATTAGCAAAGATAGAACAGGCGAGTGAGCGGATCAAAGATGTTGTTGTCAAAACACCTTTTTCATATGCCCCGGTGTTAAGCGAGATGATTGGGGCCGAGCTCTTTTTAAAAAAAGAGAACCTGCAGATTACCGGTGCTTTTAAAATTCGCGGAGCATTCAACAAAGTGGCTTCATTGAGCGATGAAGAACGTTCCCGCGGCGTCGTTGCGGCAAGTGCGGGAAATCATGCCCAGGGTGTAGCCTATTCAGCCCGTCACTTTGGATGCCGCGCGGTGATCGTGATGCCTGACTCAACGCCACTGACCAAAGTAAACGGTGTCAAAGATTTTGGTGCCGAGGTGATCCTTGCCGGTGCCAACTATGATGAAGCGTATGCCTACGCAACCAATTATGGAAAAGAGCAGAATCTTGTCTTTGTTCATCCGTTTGAAGATGATGAGGTCATCGCCGGGCAGGGGACCATTGCTTTCGAGCTCCTTGATGCACAGCCCGATATCGATGTCGTTATCGTTCCTGTCGGCGGTGGTGGGCTTATCTCCGGTATTGCCTCGGCGATCAAGGCAAAAAATCCAAAGATAGAGGTTATCGGTGTCGCTGCAGAAGGGGCACCGGCATTTAAAAACTCATTTGAACATGGTGTGGCAGAAGACACTATCTCAGTCAGAACCATTGCCGATGGGATCGCCGTCCGTGATACTTCGCCGATCACCCTGGCTTATGCACTGGAGTCTGTCGATCGCATCGTCACTGTTGATGATGAAGAGATTGCCAATGCCATCCTCTTTCTGCTTGAACGTCAGAAAATTGTTGTCGAAGGTGCGGGTTCAGTAGGCATTGCTGCGGTGATGCACGATAAGATCAGCGGCCTTAAGGGCAAGAAGGTCGCTGTGGTTATCAGTGGCGGCAATATGGACGTGACACTCCTGTCGGTTATTATCGAAAAGGGTCTGATCAAGTCATACCGCAAGATGAAGCTCACGGTAACATTGATCGATAAGCCGGGCTCTCTCATGAATCTGACTGAACTTTTAACGGGACTTAATGCCAACATCGTTCATATCGCTTATGACCGTACATCGACAACCCTGGCATTTGGCGACGCCAATGTTACGATTCATCTTGAGACAAAAGGTGAAGAGCATCAGCATGAGATCAGAACGCTTCTTCACGCACACGGCTATTTAAGCAGCGAAGATAAATAGAGTCCGATGGAACCGTCTAAAACGCTGCACCTCAAAGAGCCGGTTCTACAGTTAAAACGACTTCGCAACGGCATACTCTGCGCCGTTGATGCACAGACCACCATACGATTTATCAATCTTGAAAACTTTCAGGTGGCCGGCGGGGTAAAGGCCAATGTAATCCATAAAGAACTCAGCTCCAACTGCATTGCTATGGGGCCTTTTGGGAAAGTGTGCGCCACGGTGATACCGGACTCAAACCGTGTCGCTCTTTTTGATGTGAAGCAGAAACGATTTCTCTATGAGATTGACCGTCATCAGGGAAGAGTGGAGAGTGTTGCACTGGACCCGAAGCTCCGTTACATGGCAACAGGCGGACAGGACGGCAGACTTTTTGTCTGGAGTGTTAAAAGCGGAAAGATGATGGCCACCTTGATGCCGCACTCCGATTTCATTACAGCACTCTGCATCGACCCTGAAGAGAACATCATTGCCAGTGGCAGTTATGACAGAGTGATCCATCTCAACAGCATCGAAGATAAGAAAAAAACCTTGACACTCCGAGCACACACATCGGCTGTAGTCGCTCTTGCATTTTATGGCAAAACAGGGCTGGTTTCTGCCGGTAAAAACGGTGAAATGATTGTCTGGGAGAGACGTCATGGCACACTGATCAAACGCCTCCCGACGATGCATGATGAGATCACGATGATTACCCTCTGCGAAGATGGACGCATTTTGTTCGTCGGAACAGCTCTTGGGTATGTCGCTCTCTATGATATGGAGTCGTATGCTCAGATATCCGATAGATACATCAAAGTCAAAGGGAGAGTCCTCTCCATGACATGCTTTGATCAATCCCTGGCTCTGGGTACATCTACCGGAGAGCTGCACCTGTTTGCACTCTACGGAGATAGCGGCGAAAGCGGCAGGATGCTTGAGAATGAACAGTATCAGCAGTTTTATCTCCGTGTCTCTCAAAATCCGCTGCTTGCATATTCAGATCAGTATGAAGAGGCCGAAATGGCCTGGAGAGAGGCACTTGACGAGGCGAAACTGCTGTTGGAAAAAGGGAAAACGGTTCAAGCGCAGAGGCTGCTTGAACCGTTTGGCAATGTAAAGGGCAAAGGGAGTGTTGCAGCAGCACTGCTGGAAGATCAGGAAGCTTACCAGCTCTTCAAACTGCATGTAGAAGAGGGGCGTTATTCACTGGCTTATGCCATGCTGCATCAGTACCCGAAGTTCAAGGAGTCCCTCTCTTACCAGAAGATGGAACGGCTGTGGCAGCAGCTGTTTGCCAAGGCCCGGCAACTGCTTGAGAGCAAAAAAGGTGAAGATCAGGCGAAGGAACTTCTTTCACCGTTTCGCGGTATCTCGGAAAAAACAGTATCTATCCAGCAGCTTTTCAATGAGAGTAAACGTTATCTTTTTTTCAAAGACCTTATCGGTAAACGGGAGTGGAAAAAGGTTTTTGAACTGGTCAAAAACTATCCCTTCCTCCAAGAGTTCAAAGAGTATGCCACTGTTTTGGACTATGCCGACAAGCTTTACATCCAGCTGCAAAAATCGTATGCAGCCGGTGATCTCTACACGACAAGGCAGCTGTGTGAGATACTGCTTGATTTTCCTGACTACAAAGATGACGTGAAGCGTATTCTCGATGACCTCTAAACCCAATACCGTTATCGGCATCGATCTCGGTTCCAATACCTTCCGCTGTATCGCCTATGACTGTGCGGAACAAAGATGGGGAGAAGATTTTGAACGTATCGTCAAGACGGCTGATGGCATGCATGTCAGCGGAGAGATCAGTGATGCCGCGGTAGAGCGGATCATAGCTGCTGCGAAAACGGCACAAGGCATTTTCAATTTTGAAACCTCCAGCGTAGTGGCCGTTACTACCGCGGCGATGCGGATGGCGAAAAATCGTGATGAAGCTCTTAAACGCATTGAAGAGGAGGGCGGCATCTGCTTTAAAGTGATCGATGCCGATGTGGAAGCTGCCTATACGATGCTTGCCGTGCGTCACCGACTGGAGTGTTTAGGCATCAGCGATGAGAGCTTTGTCCTTATCGATATTGGCGGCGGATCGACAGAAGTGATGTTCTACCTAAATGGTGAGTTTATCAGCAAAAGCTTTCCGGTCGGGGTTGTGACGGTTGCCCAGCAGTGTCCATCGCCCGATGAGGTACGGGTAATGATGCAAGAAGCCCTTCAACCTGTGGCATTGTATGTAGAAGAGATATATAAGAGCCGGGGAAGAGCTGAGACCTTTGTCGCAACAGCGGGTACACCGACGACGATCGCCGCATTTTTACAGGGGATGACCTACGAGAGCTACGATCCGCAGAAGATCAACGGAACATCCCTCTCGCTTCAGGAGTGCGGCGAGGCATTGACGGCACTTCTGGCACTCGATGATGAGGAGCGGGCCCGCTATGTCGGGGTCGGAAAAGAGACCCTTATCGTTGCCGGTGTCGTCATTGTCGAAGAGTTCTACAAGCTGTTGGGCTTTGACGAAGCGATCATTGTCGATGATGGCCTCCGCGAGGGTGTGGCACTCGACTACTGCTTAAAAAACTTAAACCAAAATCAGTAGCGACACTTATTTAACCTTCATCATAGCTCCATTTCCCTATAATACCCCCATTTTTTAAAGCATTTTGAACCATTAAAAGTTCAAATGTTTATTAGGCTAACAAATCACTACAACATTGCAGATGTTCGAGTCGAAGAGCCTGAAAATGCCAAGGGCGTGCTGGCCTGCTGCCGAAGCAGACTCAGCGTCAGCGTAGTTTCAGGGGCTTCGCTCCTGAAGCGTGTTTAATTAATAAGGAGAGGACCATGCAGATTAGCGGTGCACAGATGGTCATTGAAGCGATTATCGCCGAAGAGGTTGATGTCATATTTGGTTACCCGGGCGGGGCGATCATGAACGTTTACGACGAGATCTATAAACAGGACAAGTTCAAGCATATCTTGACACGTCATGAGCAGGCAGCAGTGCATGCGGCAGAGGGTTACGCCCAAAATACCGGTAAAGTCGGTGTGGCGATGATTACCAGCGGTCCCGGTTTTACAAATGCCGTGACCGGTCTGGCAGATGCTTACATGGACTCCATTCCTATTGTCGCCATCAGCGGACAGGTACCGATGAGCCTTATCGGGACGGATGGTTTTCAGGAGATCGATGCAGTCGGTATCAGCCGCTCATGTACCAAGCATAACTACCTTGTAACTGACGCGGCCGATCTTCCCCGTGTCCTGAAAGAGGCATTTCATATAGCGAGAACGGGTCGTCCGGGACCGGTGCATGTCGATATCCCCAAAGATGTGACGGCACAGATAGCCGAGTATGATTACTCCAAGCCGGTCGAGCTTGAGACCTATAAACCGACTACCAAGGGCAATACCCGCCAGATCAAGAAGGCGGTTGAAGCGATTGCCGCTTCAAAGCGTCCGCTGTTTTACCTTGGTGGCGGTGTTATCGCTTCCGAAGCTGCCTACCTTGTCCGTGAATTTGCAGAATCTTGCGGTATCCCGGCAGTTGAGACTTTCCGTGCCCGCGGTACGATGGGTGCTGAAAATCCGCTGCTTATCTCCATGCTCGGAATGCACGGTTCATACGCAGCCAATATGGCGATGTCGGAAACCGATCTTGTCATCGGTCTCGGTGCACGTTTTGATGACCGTGTTACCGGTAAACTTTCCGAGTTTGCCAAGGGTGCAGATATCATCCATGTCGATATCGATCCGGCGAGTATTTCAAAACTGGTCAATGCCGACTTCCCGATCGTCGGTGATGTTAAAACCGTAGTTGAAGCGATGATGCCGCTGGCCAAAGAGAAAGTCGATGCGGCGAAGTTTGCACCGTGGTTAGAGACCATTGAGAACTTTGAGCAGCTTCATCCGCTCTCCTACCATGAAGATACGGAGAACATCAAGCCTCAATGGGTCATCGAACGTGTCGGTGAACTTCTGGGTGATGATGCGAACATTACGACAGACGTCGGTCAGCACCAGATGTGGGCCGCACAGTTCTACCCGTTCACCCGTCCGCGCCAGTGGAACAGTTCAGGCGGTTTGGGAACGATGGGTTACGGTTTTCCGGGAGCACTGGGTGTGAAAGCGGCCGATCCGGAACGTGTCAGCATCAACTTCACGGGTGACGGTTCGATCCTGATGAACATTCAGGAGCTGATGACGGCCGTTGAGCAGAAGCTTCCGGTCATCAATATCATCCTCAACAACAAATATCTTGGGATGGTTCGCCAGTGGCAGACCCTCTTCTATGATAAACGCCATGCCGAGACCGACCTCTCTGCACAGCCTGACTTTGTCAAAGTGGCTGAGAGTTTTGGCGGTATCGGTTACAAGGTCAGAACCAAAGAGGAGTTCGATGCGGCACTGAAAGATGCGATTGAGAAAAATATTGTGGCGATTATCGATGTTGATGTCGAGCGCCTTGAAAATGTTATGCCGATGGTTCCGTCCGGCGGTTCACTGTTCAACATGATGTTAGAGTACAAGGATAAATAATGAGTGATAACGTAAGAAGAGTTGTTTCCGTCATCGTTTATAATGAGTCCAGTACGCTTTCACGCATCACCGACCTCTTTTCGGCGCGTGGCTACAACATCGAGTCATTGACCGTCGCTCCGATCCCGGAGTCAAAATATTCACGTCTGACCATCGTCACATCGGGTTCATCACGTGTGATCGAGCAGATCATAAAGCAGCTTCATAAACTGATCCCGGTACTCAAAGTATACGAGCATGCCGATCTGGTTGAAAAAGAGATGACGCTCATCAAGTTCCCTATCTCTGAGAACATCAGCGATATCGACACCCTTTGTCAGGCCTATAACGGCAAGATCGTCAATGCCGGAGCGGACATGGTCATCGCCATGGTTGCCGATGAACCGCATCGCATCAACCACTTTTTAGAAGCTGCCAAACGATTTCACCCTAAAGAGATCGTACGCAGCGGCGCGGTAGCCCTGGAACGATGATCACGCTCGATCAGATCGCCAAAAGCTGCGGCATTGCCTACAGTGGTGATGCTTTAGCCATCAAAGGGATCAATACGCTTAAAGAGGCTTCCTCTGACGAGATCAGTTTTTTAGATAACAAAAAATACATTGCCGATCTGAATGAAACCAAAGCGGCAGCCGTCTTTATTTCCGAAGCAGCCGCTGAACACGTTCCAGAAGGTACGGTCGCTCTGGTCGACAGTGAACCCTATCTGAAAATGGCACTGGCTTCAAAGCTGTTCGCTCCGCTGCTCGTAGATGAAGCACTTCCGGCTCCCATCATAGGAGAGGGGAGTTATATCGCACCGAGTGCTGCCATTGCCAACGGTGCCGTTGTGGGCAGAAACTGCCAGATTCTCCCGGGTGTTTACGTTGGTGCTCGCGCCGTAATTGGCGACAATACGATTTTGCATGCCAATGCAACGGTTTATCATGATTGTGTATTGGGCAATGACTGTATTATCCATTCCGGAACAGTTGTGGGGAGTGACGGCTTTGGGTTTGCCCATACTCAGCTGGGTGAACATGTCAAAATCTATCAAAACGGCAATGTTGTCCTCGAAGACGACGTAGAGGTCGGCAGCAACAGTTCGATCGACCGTGCGGTCTTTGGTTCGACGCTGATCAAAAAAGGTGCCAAGCTGGACAACCTGATCCAGATCGGCCATAACTGCGAGATCGGCGAGTACTGCATCCTGGTGGCACAATCGGGTGTTGCCGGTTCGACTACACTTGGCCGCAATGTCGTGATGGGCGGTCAGGCCGCAACGGCCGGACACCTTAAAATTGCCGCATTCTCGCAGTTTGCCGCACGTTCGGGCATTACCAATCATGTCAAAGAAAAGGGCGTCTATGGCGGTTTTCCACTGATGACTCAACGGCAATGGCTGAAACTTCAGGCCAAACTGGCTAGACTACTTAAATCATAAAAGATAAGGATTACTTATGGCAGATTCAAAAATCATTGCTTTGGACGGAACGAAAAACGGTATTATTTCGGTAACTAAAATTGACGAACCATATGGTCCGGGAAGCGCTACAGTCGCAAGTATCGGTATCTCTCTCTCCGGTGATGCGCAAAATCCGGAGTGGAAAGTTCACCTTCCGCTAAACAATCTTGACGATGTGATCGCGGCGCTCCAGGCACTCAAATAATCTTCTTCTGACTGCTCAATGGGCAGTCATCTCCTCATTAAATAATTTTACTTTTTTCACCCAAATCACGAAATAGAATTTCCAGACTATCAATAACTTACGATTCACACGCAGATGACAGTGGCTTTTTGATTCACTGAGGCCAAAAATAAGAGAGCAAGCATATTTTAGTCTTCAAACCACA
>JAYEMF010000014.1:0-24010 GCA_034717975.1 Campylobacterota bacterium | reverse complement strand
TGTCAGCCTTGTGGGAAAAGCTGCACCCGTTAGGTGAAAGTTATAGGTTCAGCTTTTCGCTTTCTTTTTACCTATTTTACGATACTTCCTCTTTATTGCTTATTTTTCTATTTCTATATTAGGGTTTTCAGCAATACCAAATTTTAATAGATGTAACATATAATAATTCGCTATTAATAGGGTTTGAAGATGATAAGAGCACTACTGATCATTGCCGTGCTGAGCAGTTTTGCAGCGGCAAAAGAGATAACAGAGAACGAAGTGTATGCACAGGTCAGATTGATCCAGGAGCATGTACATGTTCTTCACAGGTATTTTGAACTGGATCATCTTCATGCTGATGAAGGCACAGATCAACAGCAGATGAAAACAGAACTGAAGCCAAGAAATGTGTGGCAAAAATCCTATGAGATCATGGTTAAGATAAATCTACTCAGAGAAGAGAACAAGTTGCCATTCATTGAACCGGTCAATATGATGCCGGTCTTAAATCTAAATCCCGATCTGGTGTATGAACAGACGCAGAGGATCCTGACAGAACTAAAGATCTTTCAACTTAGAATGGGGATAAAAAGCCCGACGCTTAAACAGCAGACATTCAGAGGGAAAACGTCTTTGGATGTATTCAATGGACTAAGCCATATCTCGACATCGTTAGATGAGTTAAACAAAGGCGGGGTCACCCCATCGTTTGTCTTTGCCGAAAATATGAGACTCAATGATGATATAACCCTTATCCTGCAACATCTGGAAATAGCAGATAAAACCATACCCGATACCAAAAACATCAGTGATACCCCGGAAGATGCGTTCAATGAAGGGATGAAAATCCTTGAAAAGATAAAACAGCTCCAAATTGCTGCAGGTATAGATTTTGTAGATTTCAGCGGATTTAAAAAAGAGAAACCAACGCCAAGCGATGTTTTCAGTATTACTCAAATGATAATAGCGGAACTTCAGACACTCAAAGCCTATGTCGGGTTGAGGGCTGTTACTCCCGCGGCAACCAAGTACAAGACGAAAACACCCGCTGAAGTTACTCAGCTTATGAGCTGGAACCTTAGAAAATTAAGCCTTATCCACTCTCTAAATAAAGGAAGATGACTATGCAGTTAAACCTTTCCGTTAAAAACAAGATATTTTCACTTTTTATTGTTGTTATCGTCATTGCTGTCAGTGCGGTAGGGTGGTTTGGTTTCAAAAGTGCCAAAGAGTCCTATATAGACTCTGTGCTATCCATTAACAAAGGGGAGACCAAAGCGCTCTCCAATGAGATAAAAGGGGTCCTTGGGACCATACCTGAAGATGTGATCTACAATGCCAACTTTTATGCGTTGGAAAAACTGGTTGTCTGGGAAGATCTGAAAGACAAAAAAAAGATAAAACATTGGAAAAACGTCTATATTTCAGCCCTGAAAGATTACATACACAACAAAAAACTCTATTATCAGATCAGGATTTTAGACATAGAGGGTAACGAAAAAATACTGCTTAAATATGATGAGCAGACCAACAAGATCATTCAGACAGAAGAGGGCAAACTTCAAAACAAATCACACAGAAACTACTTTAAAGAAGCGTTGAAATTAAAAAAAGGCGAGTTTTACATCTCTGTCATGAACCTGAACATTGAAAAGGGGCAGATAGAGAAGCCTTATGTCCCGGTGGTCAGGTACTCTACGCCGCTTATCAATGAAAACGGGGAGATCAAAGGGGTGATCGTCCTTAACTTCAATGCCAACTACATCTTAAATGAGATCGCAACGGCAAAGGCGATAGACGAGACAAGGGATGTTCAGAAATACTATCTTTTAAATGAGCAGGGGTACTACCTTTTTATCGGTGATAAAACCAGAAGATGGGGTTTTCAGCTGGGAACCGACTATAACTTCAATAGAGACTACCCGGGGGTGACAAAGCAGTTTAAAGACAGGGATGAAACTACTTTTATAGAAGGTGAAAAAATATTTTCCATGCATAGGATCTATCCGAACAAAGCCGAGAACCCCTACCGGTTCTGGTATCTTGTAACTGCGATAGATGTGGATACAGCCCTTTCATCGCTGGACAGGTTTGTCAATGTATTTTTTATAATCCTGGTCACTGTACTTCTATTGGGCCTGCTGCTTATCAACGGTTATATCTCAAAACTTATGGATCCGTTGGCAAAAGTCACCTTTCAACTGAAAGCATTGGCAAAAGGGGAGATAAAAAAAGAGGAGATAGAATATAAAGAAAATGATGAGATCGGTCAAATAGTCAGTTCGACGACCATTCTTGTCGATGCGATCGAGACAACGATCAATCAGGCCAATGCCGTGTCCAACGGTGATTTTACCAAAGAGATAGCACTGCTTGGCAAAAATGACCAGCTTGGACTGGCAATTAAAGATATGACAAAAAGGCTAAAAGAGATTACAAACCTGGCCGTAAGCCTCTCGGTGGGAAATTATGATGTAAAAATCATAGCAAAAAGCAGTGATGACCAGCTTGGTCTTGCTTTGATCCAGATGATAAACTATCTTGAAACGATTACAAAAGTAGCTGAATCTATCTCCACGGGTGAGATAGATGTCACTTATAAAACCCAGGGCAGTGAAGACAGGTTAGGGGGTGCCATCATGGATATGATAGCGTACCTCAATACCATACTCAACCAGGCCAATGCCATCACAAATGAGGATTTCAGTCATAACATTGAAGCAAAATCAAAAAGTGATGAGCTTGGAACGGCACTGGTCACGATGACCGATATGCTGAGGGCAAACACCACCAGAAGCAAAGAGGAGATCTGGTTTAGTGAAGGTATCGGAAACTTCAGCGATAAACTGACCGGCATCGACGATACGGTAGACCTGGCCAAACAGGCGGTAAGCATGCTAAGCCGTTATGTCGGAGCAAGCAGCGGCGTGATTTATACATTCGATAAAAAGAGCGGGACACTGCATCTTATCTCCTCTTATGCCTACACTTCCCGTGACGAACTGTCGAACAATTTTAAAATCGGAGAGGGCGTTGTCGGTCAGGTGGCGCTTGAAGAAGAGCCTATTTTACTTAAAAACATCAAAGATGATGAGTTTGAAATTCAGAGTGGTACGACACTCTCAAAATCAAAAGAGGTATTTACCTTCCCGCTTATTCATGAGGGAGAACTCTTTGGTGTCGCTGAGCTGATGAGTTTTGAAAGCTTTACACAACTGCATAAAGATTATCTCGTAAAAGCAGCCAATATTTTTGCCACGGCACTGCACTCTACCGTACAGAATATGCAGATCAAAGAGCTGCTCGATAAATCACAGCGCGATTATGAAGAGTCGCAGCTTAAATCCGAGGAGCTGCAGCAGACCAACGTCCAGATGGAGGAGCAGGCGCAGCAGCTGAAAATGCAGGCGGAAGATATGAACAAACAGAACCTTATACTGACGCAAGCCAAAGCCGACCTGGACAAGCAGGCCGAAGAGCTGATGCAGGCGAGCCGATACAAATCGGAGTTCCTCGCCAACATGTCGCATGAACTGCGTACGCCGCTCAACTCCATCGTTTTGCTTTCAAAGATGCTGCGTGACAGACTGGGGGATGAGGAAGAGGGCAAAAAAGCCGAGGTCATTCACAATGCCGGTAACGATCTGCTGCTTCTGATCAACGATATTTTAGACCTCTCCAAGATCGAAGCGGGACAGACGGAGCTCAATATTGCCGAGATATCATCGGCCAAGATCACTTCCAACCTGCAGGATCTTTTTACCCCTATCTCACATGACAAAGATATTCCTTTTGTGGTCAATGATGAACTCGACTCCAGCTTCGATACCGACATGACAAAAGTGACGCAGGTGTTAAAGAACCTGCTCTCCAACGCCTTCAAGTTCACCAAAGAGGGAAGTGTCACCCTGCATATGTATGAGAGGAGCGAGAAGCTGAACTTTGCCGTGATCGATACCGGTATCGGTATTCCGAAAGATAAACTTGAACACGTATTTGAAGCCTTTAAGCAGGTTGACGGCTCGATAAGCCGGGAGTATGGCGGCACGGGGCTCGGACTCTCTATCAGTCTGCGTTTTGCCAAACTGCTCGGCGGTGAGTTGACGCTTGAGAGCACAGAGGGAGAGGGAAGTACTTTTACCCTGAGTATTCCCAAGATCAATAAAGAGTCAACGGCGGTGAGTGCGACAGTTTCGGCACCGGCAGAGTCCGCTGTAGCACAAGCACCCGCTTCACCAGAAGCCGAATTGGTTTCACCACAGGTACCTGGCTCAGCAGAAGCTGAACCGCCGCAGATCCTTACTGAAAAAGAGGATGAGGCGGAGTCGGCGGCTATCAACAAGTATAAGTTTGAAGGAAACACGCTTCTGCTGGTGGATGATGATTCCCGTAATATCTTTACACTTTCGGCACTTTATCAGGGAGTCGGTGCACAGACACTGCACGCATTGAGTGGCCACGAAGCACTAGACATATTAAAAGAGGAGAGCACGGTGATCGATCTGATCCTGATGGATATCATGATGCCGAAGATGGATGGTTATACAACCATAGAGGAGATACGCAGGAACAAAGCGTATGACCATATCCCGATCATCGCTGTCACCGCCAAGGCGATGAAGGAAGATAGGCAAAAATGTATCGATGCAGGCGCAAATGACTATATTACCAAGCCGATCAACGAAGAGACATTGATGCAGTTGAGCAGCTTGTGGATCGATAAGATGAAGTAGAGTTCTTTATAAAATGAAACTAAAAAGATACACCGGGTACGGACATAATATTGTCGATATCACCGGACCTCTGAGCAGTTCTGACGAAATAGCAATGGTAGAGGCATTGATGCAAAAAGAGGTCTCCCATCTTATTTTCAGGCGTATCTTTGTCGTTCATGAAAACATTGTCCGTCTCCTGCTGCGTCTGCAGAAAGAGCAGCACCTGAAGGTAACGTCTGATGAGATCTATCTTAGCACCTATCTGAACAAACTGGGAGTAAAGATACTGTATGACAGGGCAGATAACCTCTTTTGCCGTTTGAAAAAGCTCTCTCAGACAAAAATGGTTGCGCTGACCGGTTCAGCCGACTCCAACGACAAGGTCCATGAAATCCTGAAGGAGCTCCCTTTCAGTGAGACATTGAGTATCTGTATCGTGCAGCATATCAGCAGTGATGCCGAACTGCTTCAGGATTCGATTTTACAGCCCTTGACCCGTTATAAGGTTCAGTACGCCGAGGATGGCATGCCTGTCAAAGGCGGCGTTGTCTACATTGCCAGGCCAGATCATCATCTGCGTGTTCAACAGGGAATTTTCAGAGTGGGCAGGGATGACGCTGTCAACCATGCCCGACCCTCCATCGATGTGACACTCTCTTCACTTACCGATGAGTATGGCTCAAGTGCCGTAGGTGTTGTCCTTTGCGGATACAGTGTCGACGGGGTAGAGGGATCCCGTTATGCCGTCTCCAAAGCGATGCCGCTCATCATCGAAGAGGCCTCCGAGTGCGGGGCAAACGAGCTGGTAAAACATATTAAAGAGAGTGGACAGTTCCATCTGGAGGCTACCCTTGAGAAGATCATACATCTGCTGCCGGTATTTGCCTCCTCTGACGAACAGCTGCTTCAAACGTATATCGATAGCGCCAATGCTCTGTACGGGTACGATTTCCGCAACTATATTTTAGACAGCATCGAGCGCCGGGTCAATGCAGCTCTCAGTAAATACAGCTTCTCGGGCCAACGCCAGTTTTTTATCAGTACCCTCGCCTATAAGCGCAGGTTTAAACGTCTCCTGATGGAACTCTCTATCCCGACAACCTACTTTTTTCGTGAACCTGATACGTGGCGTTTCATTAAAGACGAGATCCTGCCGACGTTTGACAGAAAGAACCATCTGAAGATCTGGAGTGCCGGTTCATCCATAGGGAAAGAGGCCTACTCGATGGCCATGCTGGCCGAGCAGGAGGGGATGTTGAAAAATACGCTGATCTACGGCACCGATCTCAATACCAACAGCCTCACTATTGCCAAAAACGGACTCTATCCGATGGAAGAGATCGAGTCGCTGGCCGTGAATTTTCATGCCAGCGGCGGAGAGGGAGATATCCAGCGCTACATCTATAAAGAGGAGCAGTTTTTCTCCATCGCTCCCAGACTGCGCGATCATGTCTTTTTTTTCCGCCACAACCTTGCCACGGAAGACAGTATGAACCTGTTTCAAATCATCTTTTGTAACAATGTGTTAATCTATTTTGATACGTACCTGCGGGACAGTGTCCTGGAGCTCTTTAAAAATTCGCTGATAGCCGGAGGATATCTGATCATCGGTGAAAATGAAAACATCAGCGGGTTGCAGCAGGAGAAGCACTTTAAAGCGGTCAGAAAAAATATATTTCGGAGGATATAAGAAGCGATGTTAGCGGTCACGGTCAGTATCGGTATAGGTGAGTATAAGCCCGGAGTGGAGAAAGAGCTTTTTATAGAGCTTGTTGACGGGGTACTCTACAACGCGAAAGAGTCCGGACGAAACCGTATCGCCGAAGTGGATAGTTGATGATGAAAAGAACGTATCAGATTTTATGTGTCGATGACAACAAGAACAATCTCTTTACACTAAAAGTACTGCTGCAGCAGCTCGGGAGCGTTGAGATACTTACCGTCCTTTCAGGACGTGAGGCTTTGAACGTGCTGCTGAAACAGGAAATTGACCTGGTTATCCTCGATATCCAGATGCCGGAGATGGACGGCTTTGAGGTGGCACGCCTGATCAAGCTTAATCAGGAGACCAGACATATCCCAGTACTCTTCCTGACAGCGGTCTATAAAAGTGAAGAGTTCATTGCCCACGGGTATGAGCTGGGGGCGGTCGATTACCTGACCAAGCCGATCGACGATCATCTGCTGCTTAACAAGATCAACCTCTACCTAAGCATTTTTCATCAGCGTGACAAGATGGTGCGTGAGCAGAACCGTTTTCAGCATCTGGCCGAGAGTATTGCCGAAGGTATCTATGTGCTTGATGCTGATCATCGGGTTATCTATGTCAATCCCAAAGCGCTCGACTTGCTGGGATACTCTGAAAATGAGCTGATGGGTCAGAAGATTCATGAGATGATCCATTACCATGATCTTAACGGCAAAAAGGTGAGTGCCAAAGCGTGTCCGGTACACAGGGCACTTCACTCCCGTCACTCTTACCTGAGTGATAATGAACTATTTATCCGAAAAAACGGATCATCATTCCCTGTCTCTATAGCTGCTGCAGCTATTCAGGAGAGTGCAGAAGAGTACTCTGTCGTAGTGATCTTCAGAGATATGACCCAGATCAAAGAGCAGCAGCGACAGACAGAAGCACTGCTTGAGATAGAAAAGCAGCGTATTAAAGAGCAGGAGGCGATGATAGAGTCCCTTGTGAGGATGATCGATCAGCGTGACAGCTATACGGCCGGGCATACGCAGCGTGTGGCACACTACTGTGTATTGATCGCCCGTGAGATGGGCTACCCGCAAGAAGAGATCGAGCTGCTTGAGAAGGCGGCCAAACTTCACGACATTGGAAAGGTGGCGACGCCAGACAGCATTTTGCTCAAACCCGGAAAGCTGAACCTGCTTGAGTATTCGCTGATTAAAGAACATCTCAATGCCGGTCACACTATCTTAAAAGATATCCCTAATTACCACGAGATCGCCGAGATCATGCGTTATCACCATGAACGTTTTGACGGTAAAGGTTACCCGAGCGGCAGGAGCGGGTATGACATTCCGCCGCTCTCACGCATTATGATTGTTGCCGATGCTTTTGATGCCATGACAACCAACCGTATCTATAAGCCGCGCATGGATCTGAACGAAGCGATCGTTGAGCTTAACGCGTTAAAGAACATGCAGTTTCATCCGGAAGTCGTTGATGCCGCTGTCAATATTCTTTCAACTATCTCGATACAGACAGATATTACACAGGAACCGCATACTGTACTGGAGGAAGAGCGTTTTGCCTACTTTTTTAAAGACCGTCTGACAGGCCACTACTTCTCCGATTATCTTCCTCTCCTGCTTCGTGAACGCTTCAGCGGCGTAAAAAAATACTTTTTACTGCTGTGTTTACAAAATTTTTCTGAGTTCAATCGTCTGAAAGGGTGGCATGAGGGTGACAAGTTTTTGCAGAAAATAGCAAACTATTTAAGTGAGAAGAGTAATCCTGACAGTGTGCTGTTCCGTATACAGGGCGATGATTTTTTGGTGGTCAGTGCCACTTCGATGTCTATTGAAGAAGATGCTCTGCGTAAAAAGTTTCTAAATAAAAGAGGTGTCGTCCGATGCGAACTGTCAACTTTTGAAAGTGATAAGGATGGAGAAGCACTGCAACATGAGTTAAATAGCTTTATTACGGGGTGACACCATTGATTTAAGACGTCAAACGAACAAAGTCCGTTTGCCTACGCTACCGCTAAGGTTGCTTAGGCAGCAGGCCCCCGCACTTTTTGTGCTTTAGGGTTGCCTGTCTCAAACATTTGTCATTAAGTGTTAATCACTTTAAATCCTCAGGCTGGCTGAAGATCGTAAAACTATTTTTTTGAACTGACGTATTCGCTGATACGCTTGATTCCTTTGCGGATCGTGTCGATGTCGGTTGCGAAGCTGAAGCGGAAATAACCCGGTGTACCGAAGGCATCACCCGGAACGACTGCTACCTCTTTCTCAGCAAGCAGGGCTTTACAGAACTCCATGGAATCACCGGTGACATTTTGAATATTGATGTAGAGATAGAACGCGCCATCCGGTGCAGCGACGGAGAGGCCATCAATCTCATTAAAGAGTCTGGTGGCTTCATTACGGCGCTCGGTAAAGGCTTCGAGCATCATGGCGATATCGGCATCGGCACTGCCGTCAAGTCCCGCAATGGCAGCTTTTTGCGTGATGGTACAGATGTTTGAAGTGCTTTGGCTCTGAAGCTTTTTAGTCTGTTTGACCAGTTCGGCATTGGCTGAAGCCATATAGCCAAAACGCCAGCCTGTCATGGCGACTGATTTGCTAAGGCCGTTGACAGTGACCGTACGTTTGAACATATCGTCGCTTACCGAGGCAACAGAGGTAAAGGTCCCCTCATAGATCAGTTTTTCATACATCTCATCACTGATAACGATGATATCGGTACCTTCGAGCACCTTGCCAAGAGCAGTCAGCTCATCTTTGCTATAAACCGATCCGGTAGGGTTTGACGGTGTTGTCAAAACCAGTGCCTTGGTCTTAGGGGTGATGGCATTTTGTAACTGTTCCGGCGTGATCTTGAATCCGCTGGTGTCATCGGTCATAAGTTCTACAGGTGTTCCGCCGCAGTATTTGACCTGCTCAGGGTAAGTGACCCAGTATGGTGCAGGAACGATCACTTCATCGCCTTCCTGGACAAGGACAGAGAAGAGGTTGAAAAGGGAGTGTTTGGCGCCATTGTTGACGATGACCTGGTTGGGTGCATACTCAAGGCCGTTGTCGCGCTTTAGTTTGTCGATAATGGCGGCTCTTAGTTCGACGATACCGTCAACAGCGGTATATTTTGTGAAACCTTCATTGATGGCAGCGATACCTGCATCTTTGATAACCTGAGGAGTATTGAAATCAGGTTCTCCGGCTGAAAAACTGAGGACATCTTTTCCTTCAGCTTTAAGCTCCTGGGCCAGTGTTGTAATGGCGATTGTAATCGACTCTGATAGGGCATTGATTCTGTCTGTAAACATGCTGTACCTTATGTGAAATATTATTAAAATTATATCTAAATTTACAGTCGTCATTCCCGCGAAGGCGGGAATCTAAAATAATTGAGGCTTGGATTCCCGCCTTCGCGGGAATGACGGACAATTCAGGTTAGTTGAAAAAAGATCTGATCAGCTATAGAAATAACGGATTAAAGGTAGTTTTTTAAGGTAAGGCAGGATAAATACTGCCACTATCACTCCGGCAGCATCTGCGAGAACATCACTTACTGCTGCAAAACGTGTCGGTAGAAAGTACTGGACGACTTCAATCAAGATAGCATAAGCCAGCAGAAGCAAAATGCCATTTCTTCTGCCGATGGCAGGGTGTGCACGCTCCAAAAGCAGGTAAAGCACCATAAAAGCGACAGCATGGTTTAAGAGGTCGCTGAAGGAGACAAACTCGGGCAGGGCGTTATAGTTTGGAACGACGGCCAGAATGGAGATAGCCGTAAATGCTGTATAAAAGAGGAATTTAAACATGGATCAAAACCTGTCAAGTTGATAAAGGGCACCTCTAAAGTAAATATTATTTAGAAAGCATTCGTGTTGAACAACCCTAAAGCACAAAAAGTGCGGGGGCCTGCTGCTCCTGTGGCGTGTTTAATAGTCAGTTCTTCATCGCTTTGATAAAGGCATCGTAGATGTGCTCAAGTTCCAGATCCTGTTCGAGGATCTCTTTGTTGTCCTGCATCAGGCTGTGCTCGAGGATTGCCACACGCTTCAGGAGGTACTCGAACATTTCGCGGTTAATATCTGGGAGTTTGTTATGGCTGAACGGGTCTTTGTCTCGCCCTTTTTCGATAACATGCGCCGGAATACCAATCGCCGTTGAGGAGTCTGGGACCTCCCTGACGACAACCGAGTTGGCGCCGACTTTGGCATTTTCCCCGATAATGATGTTGCCAAGTACTTTTGCCCCGGCTCCGATGACCGCATTGCGTTTAATGGTCGGGTGGCGTTTACCCGATGTGAGACTTACCCCACCCAGTGTTACGCCCTGGTAGATCAGCACATCATCTTCAATAATGGTGGTCTCTCCAATGACAACACCCGTCCCATGATCGATAAAAACACGCCGGCCGATGCTTGCACCCGGGTGGATATCGATGTTGGTGAGCATCTGGTTGATTCCCATGAACATACGGGCAAGACGTTTAAAGTTGGCCCGGTAGAGGCGATTGGCAACACGATACCATGCGATGGCCCAGACACCGGGATAGTTGAATAAAAGTTCAAAACGGGAGTGGATGGCGGGGTCATTCTTATAGACGTTAGAAAAATCTTCTGAAATTTCTGAAAAAAGTCCCACATATACCCTTTAGTTAGTCGTTCTGAGATACCCGTTTTGATAGAGGTATGATTCTAATTTTTGAAGTGTATCACTTTTTTCTTTTTCTGTACTAAAATTGGAGTGTGCCAGATTGTTTTTAAGTTGGATTAATATTTTAGCCCCATCATAGCCAAGATCTTCAAGGGTGCTGAGAAGGTTTTCTGATTCAATAATATGTTCGACCTCATAACTGTCGTCGTTCAGGATGATAGTACATTCGCTTGGATGCTTGAAGAGGTTGTGCTGCATCCCCAGTGTCTCCTGATATGCTCCAATGTTAAAAAAGGCCAGGAAATACTCTTCTTCATCAAGATTCACATCATGCAGGTAGAGTGGGCTCTTCGAATCAAAGGCAATTTCACCGTCACTGTCACAGGTGATATCCCACAGGCTTGCCGCACGGATGGCCGGTTCGTCGAGTTTATTTAGCGGCATCACCGGAAAGTGCTGGCCAAGCCCCCAGTAGTCCGGCATACTCTGGAAGATAGAGGTGTTGATGAGATAGCGTTCCTGAAGTCTGCTCTGGAGGCGTTCAAGCTCGGGAGTATGCTGGCCTCTAAAGTGATAGAGGGATTTTTTGATGATCAGGTGTACCAGTATTTCAGCATTTGAACGGTCCTCGAGATCGATGTAACCCAGTTCAAACAGTGTCAGGATCGACTCCATATGATCAAGTGAATCGTGCAGATACTCAATACAGTTTTCAGGCGAGAGCAGCGTATTAAGCTCAAGAAGCTCCTGAACAATAGGAGGATTTTCTCTCTTGAGTCGTAGCGATCTCTCCTGATAATCCTGTGAAAAAAGTTCAAGTACAGGTGCCACAAGAACAGCATGGGGTGCAACGATAAAGCGTCCTGACTCTGTAAAGATATCGGGATGTTCAATGCCCTTGGCATCCATGACCTCTTTTAGTAAAAAGGTCACACCGCTGGCAAACTCGGTAATCGTGTAGTTTTTAAGTTGAGCGGAGTGATGTTGGGAGTACTCAATAGCCAGTCCGCCGCCAATATTGAGTGATGTGAGTCCATCAGCTCCCATTTTCTTCAGCTCGGCATAGATATTACCGGCTTCACGCAGCGCTTTTTTCAGCGGAGCGATGTCGTCCATCTGTGAACCGATGTGAAAATGGATCATCTTGAACTGTTCAAGCAGGTCATGCTCTTTAAGTATAGCGATTGCTTCTAGCAACTCTGTTGTTGTCAGACCGAACTTGGCATCCATTCCACCGCTTTTAGCCCATGATCCGCTTCCAATACTTCGCAGACGGATACGGATACCGATAGCAGGAACCTTCAGACCGGTCGAAGAGGCTACTTCGATGATCGATTCGAGTTCTCCTATCCCCTCGATAGTGAGGGTTATGTTGTGGCCCATCTGCGCTGCGATAAAACCAAGGGTGATCATCTCGGTGTCTTTAAATCCGTTGACCGTGATCGGTGATTTTATGGGTGTTTTTGACATGGCAATGACCAGTTCGGCTTTAGAGCCGGCTTCAAGGCCATAACCAAATGCTTTCCCGTTCTCCATAATGGCATTTACAGCTTCTGGAAACTGGTTGACTTTAAGGGGGAAGACCGCATGGAAGCTGCCGGTGTAGCCGTTCTCTTTGATGGCAAGGTCAAAATGGCGGTAGAGGGTATCGATCTGTTTGCCGATGAGATGGGGAAATCGTAAGATCAGTGGACCGCGAAGGTCGCTTTGGCGCACTTTCTTTGTAATTTCAAGCAGGGAAGGGGAACTTTTATGGTTAATATGGACTTTATCATCGATGATAACAAAGTTGCTGTCGCTCCAGATATTGATGCCATAGTTCTTCATAACTTACCTGGGTGTGCCGTTTACAGTTTTTATCATTACGGCTCTAAAGAGAGTCTATTTTAATAACAGACTCATCTCTTTCAACGAGGTCCTTGACCCAGATGCTCTTCTCTTTCAACTCGTTTTCACCAATGACGGCGCAGTAGCGGGCATTGACACGATCAGCCCCTTTGAGGTGGGCTTTGAGGCTTTTTGGCGTGTATTCGATGGTTACTTTGTCGCTTTGGCGTTTTTTCTGTCCGCTTTGCATAACCAAAGCAACCGCCTCTTCGTCCATCGCTCCGAAATAGTACCCTTCACGTTCAGGCTCAGGTATTTTGATCAGCTCAAGCAGGCGTTCGATCCCGATGGCAAAACCGACAGCCGGCGTCGGTTTGCCGTCAAGAAACTCGACCAGACGGTCGTAACGGCCGCCGCCTGCGATGGCGCTTTGCGCGCCGATCTCGTCGCTGACGAACTCGAAAGCACTCTTGGAGTAGTAATCAAGACCGCGTACGAGGTGGTTGTCGATCTCAAAGTCGATTCCGCTCTCGTCAAGCAGTTTCTGCAGAGTCTCAAAATCTGTATCACAACCGTCGCAGAGGTTATCGAGCAGTTTTGGTGCTTCGATGTAGCGCTCCTGACACGAACCGTTTTTACAGTCAAGGACACGGATCGGGTTGGTCGCTTTACGGCGCACACAGTCGTCACAGATATGCGCTTCCACCGCTTCAAGAAAATTGACAAGGTGCTGGCGGTACGGCGGCATACACTCCGGACAGCCAAGGGAGTTAAGCTTGAGTTTGAAAGAGATGCCGAGCGCTTTAAGGATGTCGGACACCATCATAATGACAGAGGCATCTTCATAAACCGATGCTATCCCGAAACTCTCTACGCCAAACTGGTGAAACTGACGCAATCTTCCTTTTTGCGGACGTTCATAACGGAACATGGCTCCGTGATAGAAAAAGCGCTGGATAGCGCCTTTTTTATCCAGTTTGTTCTGGATGAAAGCGCGTACAACACCGGCTGTACCTTCCGGACGAAGACAGACATCGTTTTCGCCCTTGTCCATAAACTGGTACATTTCTTTACCGACAATGTCACTTGACTCACCGACGGAGCGTTTAAAAAGAGCCGTCTCTTCAAGCAGGGGTGCTTCAAAATACTCAAAGCCGTAACGTTTGGCAATGGTTGTCGCCGTATTGATAAAGTATTCAAAGCGTGTGTTGTCGGGTGACAGGATATCGTTCATGCCGCGAAGCGAACGGATCATAGGCTTTCCTTGATAGTAGAAATAATCTCATTGGTAATGGTTTCTATCGGTGCCGCAGCATCGAGCAGATGATAGCGCAGTTGAAGGGCTTCGGCAGCATCGATCAGCTCATTTTGGATTGAGAGCAGATAGTCGACTCCCCGGGACTCGATACCGTCTAGCTCTTTTTGGGAAAGACGCTCCTGCAGGACTTCAGGGGTGAGTTTTAAAATAAAGACGATATCTGGCATTACTTTCTCAGTGGCAAAGCGGTTGAGTGAGACAAGTTCGGCAATGGAGTACTCTGTTTTGACGTCGGCGTAGGCGATTCCCGATACAACCGAGCGATCCGAAATGATCAGTTTCCGGAGGTTCGGTTTGATCACTTCTGCAAGATGCTCCGCGCGATCTGCCAAAAAGAGCAGCAGCTCTGCCGAGGGACTTTTGATATCACCTGTCAAGACGATATCCCGGATCTGTGAACCGATGGGCGTACCGCCCGGTTCTTTGGTGAAAACCGCATCGGGAAATGCATGCTTCAATGCTTCTAACTGAGTACTTTTACCCGCCGTGTCGATTCCTTCTATGGCAATGTACATGATTTCATATCTCCTATAATATTTTGGACCGCTGCAGGGAGCAGGTGGCTGGTCTTCCCATTGAATTTCAGCAGGTTTCTGACGATGGAAGAGCTAATGAAAGCGTGTTTGAGCTTAGGCATCAGGTAAACGGTCTCGATGGTGTCATTGAGCGAGTTGTTCAGGTAACCCAGCTGGAGTTCATACTCAAAGTCACTGACGGCGCGCAATCCGCGGATCAGTATGGTCGCTTTCAGACTCTCTGCGAGGTCAACGGTCAGATTGTCAAATCCGACAACCTTGACACGTTCGAGGTCTGCCGTTGCCAGTTTTGACATCTCAATACGTTCCTGAAGGGTGAACATCGGGCGTTTCTCATGTGAATCGGCAACAGCGACTATGACTTCATCAAAGAGTCCGAGTGCACGCTCGATGATGTCAAAATGTCCATTGGTAATAGGGTCGAATGTCCCCGGATAAAGTGCGATTTTTTCCATTATTGCCACCGTTGGTAGAGATCGTTGGGGATGCCCAGAAGGTCAAACCATTTTCCTATCATAAAATTTTCCATCGCTTCGAGCGAGTCCTGCTGCGAATAGTAGGCCATTACCGGCGGGGCGATGACGATGCCAAGTGATGCGAGTTTATGCATATTTTCCAGTGCGATGGCCGAAAACGGCATCTCTCGCGGAGCAAGCAGCAGTTTTTTCTGCTCTTTGATCATCACGCTTGCCGCACGGGTTATGAGGTTGTCAGCGATACCGCAGGAGATCTTGGCAAGCGTGTTCATACTGCAAGGGGTGATCAGCATGGCATCGACTCCGTATGAACCCGATGCGATCGAAGCACTGATATCGCTGTTTTTGTGACACCTGATTCCCTCCTCTTTACCCAAAACGACCTGGGCATGTTCAGAGACGACAAGGTGCTTTTCAATGCCATCAGGAAGGGCATGAAGCGCTTTGAGTCCCAAAGAAGCACCGCTTGCTCCGCTGATTGCTACAACTACTTTCATTGGATCTCCACCTGGTTCACTCCTGTCACTTTCGCTTTGATACGCTGACCGTCCGCTTTTCGTATTGCAATAATATCATAGAGCGCACCATCTTCGAGTGCGACTGCGGCAAATTCGATTAAAACGGCACCGCTTTTGATGGAAACGAGCAGCTGTTTTCCCCGTTTGACCATGGGTGAAGATTCGACATCCCGTCTGCTTAATGCTGCATTGGCTTTTATATTCTGTTTCAGGCGGTACTGATGGGGCTGCATCTGTGTAAGCGGCTTGCCCCGTATAGCGCCAAGTTTTACATTGAGTGTCACAGTGTTGAAAGAGGTGAGTTCCGCTTTACGTTTTAGATCATACTTGGCGTGAACGATCCCGACAGTGGCATCGATGGTGTAATCAAAAAAAAGCTTTCTCTTCCCCTCTGTACGGATATAGAATGTCCCTTTGCTGTGCCGGGCACTTTTGTTGCCGAATTCCGCTTCGTAACGCTCCGGAAGAGCATCAGTATAGATACGGGGTGTAATGGTGATCTTATGGATAGTGATCGACGGATAGTGTCCAACATAAAAGTTATGAACCTTCTCCTCCAGGGCAGTCAGGTCAATGGGGCTTTTCTTGATGAAAATGACAGAGCGCATCGAAGCGGTGTCGATCTGGATACCATGCCGGTTAAAACTGTTTATCAGGGTAGCGGCGGTGACTCTGTACCTGGTCTTGTTCGCGGGGATGGTCAAGAGTGGAAAATCTTTTTCGATTTCAGGAAAAAGGCTCTTGCTGGTAATGGCATGGTCGGTAAATTTGTAGGTGGAGTGCAGTGTATAGGCATGTGCAACACTAAACAGTAAAGCCAAAAGCAAGAGAGCTGTACGAAAAAACAATTTTGAGAAACCTCTTTGGATTATAAAGGATGTATTATAGCGGACGGAGTTGACTTAATGGTTAAAAGGAGGGCGCCGGCACGGTAGTTCAAGTTTAAGTTATATTTTACTTTCGTCATTCCTGCGAAGGCAGGAATCTACAATTGTTATGGTTAAGATTCCTGCCTTCGCAGGAATGACGGGGTTAAAAACTAAACTGAATATTAAACTTGAACTACCGTGGGGCGCCGGTCGGAGATGAACCGGCAGTCCGTAAGAGAGGGACCTGCTCTCTGCCCCGTATGAGGTGGATTACAGCTTTAGCAGATACCCTTCTGAACGGATACTTTGAATGAGCAGTTCAGGAGTGATGTGCCGGATCTCCCTGATATGGGATGCAATGGTATTGTGTTTAATGAAATGCCCTTCCCATACGTGATCGATCAGCATATCGTAGGTTACGATCTTGTTTTTATGTTTTATAAGAAGATACAAAATATTTCTTTGGGTCTTTGACAACTTTATAAAGTGTCCGTTCTTTTGAAGCTCTCTGGTCTGCATCTCAAAAATGCATTCCGGGGAGAGTTGCACCGCATGAGCGTTCTCCTTCTGCAGCAGTCTGCCGACCCGAAGCAGCAGCTCTGTCAGATCGAAAGGTTTTTTCAGGTAGTCGCTGCATCCAAGGGTATAGGCTTTGGAGATACTCTCAATATCCGTGAAAGCCGTAATGAAAATCACAGGTGTATCGGGTGCATTGCGCGATATCCATTCGATGATCTCAAAGCCGTCAGCTCCGGGGACATTGATATCGAGTATGTAGAGGTCTGCATCAAAACGGCACTCTTCGAGCAGTGTCGTGCCATCTGCGTAGGCATCGACCACGTAATGATGGAATTCCAGGAACTCTTTTATATTGTTCCTGAGTGAAAACTCATCGTCAAGCAGGGTGATTTTCATTCTATGCTCCATCTGGAAAAATGTAGGTAAATGTTGTTGTGTTGTTCCGAGAAACTACAGAAGTCCGGATTTCATGCTGATGACAGATGGAAGCAACGATCTCAAGCCCTATCCCCATACCGCTTTGTTCGTACGCTTCACGATACCCTTCGGTGAAAATCTGTTCCGGATCCCGGATCTCACTTCCCTGGTTGGAGATGTTCAGTACCACACCCTGATCGCAGGCAAGCGTAATGGTGATCTCACTCTTTTCAAAGGCATATTTTATGGCGTTGGAGAGGGTGTTGTCGACGATGCGCTGCAGATCGGCATCGGGTATAAAGACGACCATGCTCTTGGGAAGATCAAGTTGAAAGGTGATTCCTCTGATATCTGCCAAAAGAGAGAAAAAAGAGAGGCGCTCATGCACGAAGAGAGTCAGATCTACCTTTTGAGCGACCTTTTCGCTCTGTGCTGGCGATAAAGCGTAATAGAGATCTTCATAAATAACATGCAGTGACTTTGCAGCGGCATGCATGGCATCGACATACTTGTTCGGTGCATTGTAGACGTCATACATCTGTGCCGAGGTTTCAATGATGGCCAGGGGATTGTAAAGTTCATGATAAGAGCGGCGAAGAAGCTGTTGCAGACGTTTTAATGCTGCGCGTTTTTGCAGATGCAGCTGAACCCGTGCTACTACTTCAAGCTGATAGAGAGGTTTTACCAGATAGTCATCGGCTCCGCTTTCGAAGCCTTTGATCTTGTCTTCACGGGAGTGAAGTGCGGAAAGAAAGAGTACCGGCGTGTCGCGTTTCTTCTTATTTTGTTTGATAATGCGGCAGACGGCATAGCCGTCAATGCCGGGCATGACAATGTCCAGCAAGATCAGGTCAAAATCGTTTTCATTGATGCGCTCCAGTGCCTCTTCACCGTTTTGGGCAATATAAAACTCCAGATTCATCGGTTCAAGCATTGTTTTGAGCAGAATCAGGTTCTCGACCTTGTCATCGACCATTAACACTTTTGATCGATGCCCATCATATGTTTTCATAAAAGTTACCTTGATAATCTTGAAGGCATGATAGCGCTCTTTTATGGAGAAAGAATGGTGCTGCGGATGGTTTCAAACCTCATATGGGAGAGCTGCTCATCAAGCCATGTTTTACTTTTGCTTTCGGGGAGTTCGGCTGTCATGGCTTCAAGTTCACTTAATGCCCCTTTTTGGAGGCTGTTGATGATCTGCTCTTTTTCATCTTCGGAGAGATCATCCAGTGTGACGGACCCGGAACTTGCAGCGATATCGTGGTGCTCCACTGTGCAGAGGTCCAGTGAAGCGAGGGTATCGAGTATCTGATCGATGGTAAACGGTTTAGGCAGCCATGCATCAAAAATAGAGAGATCTTTTTCAGGGTGCTCTTTGAGCGCACTGACTGCGATAAACCTGGCGCTGCAGCCAGCTTCTTTGAGCAGGCGTGTGGCCTCATCCCCTTTCATACCGGGCATGATGATATCCATGCAGACTATATCGGGTTTATACCGTTCAAACAGGTCTAACGCTTCTGCACCGCTCATCGCTGACTCGACATTACACTCGAGTGTTGAAAAGATCTGCTGAAGTATCTCCCTGTTTTCGACAAGGTCATCGACAAGCAGGATCTGTTTGCCCTGCAGGGCATTGCGGATCATAACGGTTTTCTGTTTTGAAGGGGTGTGAGAAGCTGCTTCTGTTTTTGTCTGGCAGAGGTCCCTTGCCAGGGCATCGATCCGGTAGGCACTCTGTTCGATGAGATTGCTGTAGGCTTCGTATTTTTGAGGATCATTGCGCAACAACCCGGCATAACCGATGACCTGATGCAGTTCATTAGTGATCTCATGCAGCGTTTTATCGTTCATCCCCGCCCTTTTTTGTTGAGAATAATTATAGCCAATCCTATGCAGTTTCGTATCGAACCTGCATATTGCTTCTGTTTTTTCTGCATTTTTTCTGCATTTTTCCCGACTATAATTGGAGAAATTTATAGGTGGCAGTGCAGATGAAGGTTATATTGTTAGCTCTTTTCTTTACAGTTAGTCTCTTTGCAAATCAAGTCGATGCAAACAGAGATAACAGCTTAGCGTGGCAAATTACTTTCTTATTGACTGTTTCGCTGCTGATCGTCTGGTTTGCCTATTACAAGCAAAAAAAGCTGCATGCCTTATTGGAAAAACAAAAAGAGCTATATGATCTGGTTTTTGAGAACTCTTCAAATGCCGTATTGATATTTGATATAGAGAAGGGGCGGTTTATAGAGTGCAACCATCAAGCTGTAGCGATGTTCAAAGCCCAGTCAAAAGAGGAGATTTTAAACACGCACCCATCCGAGTTGTCACCGGAGTTCCAGCCGGACAGGAGCAGAAGCGATGAAGCCATTAAGAATCATATAGCCGAGGTGCTGAAGAAGGGGGCCTATAATCTTGAGTGGAAGCATATGACAATGGATGGAGAAGAGTTCTGGGTAGATGTGATTTTGACCAAAATCAGCCTTGATGGCAGAGCTATGCTTCATGTTCTCCTGAAAGATATCGATGAGAAAAAAAAGATCGAACAAAGATTGCTTGAAACGGTTGAGAATTTTGAGGTTCTGTTTGATGAGGGGCTTCAGGGCATTATTGTCTGGGACAGTGAATACAGGGCGATCAAAGTCAATAAAGTGGCCCAGGAGATTTATAAAGCAACGGCAGATGAGATGATCGGCAGGCATATTCTGGAATTTGTGAAACCTGAATGTTATCAGCTGGCCAGAGAATCCATTGCCAGGCAAAAAGCAGATCCCTACGAGATTACAGCATTAAGAGGAGACGGCACAGAGTTTACCGGCTATGTAACGGGTTCTGCCATCACCTATAACGGCGCTAAAGCCAGAGTGACTATTATGATCGAGTTGACAGATATCAAAAATAAAGAGAGAGAACTTCAGGAGCTGAACGAGACGCTGGAACAGAGGGTAAAAGCGAAGACCAAAGAGCAGGATGAACTGCTCTCACTCTTCGACAGAGGCGACTCGGTGCTGTTTAAATGGAACAATGACGAGAGATGGAGTACTGAGTATGTTTCATCAAGTGTCAGCAGGCTTCTAGGGTACGATAAAGAGGATTTTATCGACGATAAAATAGCGTATGCTTCGTGTATTTATAAAGATGATCTGGAGGGTGTCAGCTCTGAAGTCAATGAAGCAGGTCAAAGTGAGTATGACCACTTTAAACATCAGCCCTACCGCCTGGTTACAAAAGAGGGTGACATCAAGTGGGTCCTTGATAATACGCTTATAGTAAGAGATGACAGTGGTACTATTGTCAACTATGTCGGTTATATCTCTGATATTACAGATCTCAAAAAGAGTGAAGAACTTCTTCAGCGCCAGAGCCGTCTTGTCCAGATGGGAGAGATGATCAGCATGATCGCGCACCAGTGGAGACAGCCGCTCAATGCCATCAGCGCTTCGGCGATCAAGCTGAACATGCAGCAGGACCTCGGGGTACTCAAGCCGGAAGATATCACCGAACAGAGCCGTTTTGTTCAGGGGCAGACACAGAAGATGTCCAAGACCATCAATGATTTTATGAATTTTTTCAAACCGGAAAAGAAGATAGAACATATAGATATAAGAAGCCTGATGGATGAAGTCAATTCATTGATGGGTGCTCAGCTTCACTCGCGGGGTATCGAGCTTGTGTATGATCAGAAGGAGAGCATAGAGATCGAATGCTATAAAAACGAGCTTGTTCATGTCCTTCTCAACCTGATCACCAACGCCAGGGATGCGTATGATGCAGGTGATAAGCATCCGGAGAGATTAAAACAGATCGTCGTAGGGCTGGAGAGCGAGAACGAAACGTTTAAACTCTCTGTGCAGGACCAGGCCGGCGGAATCCCCGAAGCGATTATCGACAGGGTCTTCGACCCTTACTTTACGACCAAAGAGCAGGGGAACGGAACCGGTATCGGTCTTTTTATGAGCCGCCGCATCGTCGAGGAGGCATTGGGAGGATCGATCAGCGTTGAAAACAGAGATGGCGGTGCACGCTTTACGGTAACACTGAAGCAGGAGGGTGAACGTGATAGAGTTTAGAGGTGCCTTTAATCATGCCGATGGGAGTCTTGAGAAGATTTCCAACCGCTGTTTTACCTATGGAGAAAGCGCTATGAGAAGAGATGACGTAGATGTTTTGAATTATATAAATATACTCGAAACCATTATGCAGATACAAGAGGAGATACTTGAGTGCAGCGATTTTGACGATGCCCTGCTGCGCAGTTTTAAGCGCATAGCTGAGGTCATGGATGTTGATCGTGTCTATATCTTTGAGAACTCTCTGCAAGAGGAGATACTCTTTGCCAGTCAGATCCTTGAGTACAACAGCGGACATGCAGAAGCCCAGGTCGATAACCCGGAACTTCAAAACGTTCCCTACGCAACACTGCTGCCGCGCTGGCTGGAGAGTTTTGAAAACGATGATGTGATTGAAGGGATGGCGTGTAACTTTCCCGAAGCGGAGAGGAGACTCCTGGAGTCCAAACATACGCTTTCCCTGATCTGTGTTCCGATACGTATCGGTGATCATTTCTGGGGCTTTATGGGATTTGATGACTGCCGGCATGAACGTAAATGGGCAGAGCTTGAACAAAAAGCGTTGAAAACCTTTGCATCCTCGATGGCAGGAGCAATTTTCAGAGTGCGCCAAGCCAGAGAACTCGCCCATCAAAAAGAGGCGTTCGAGATACTCTATCAAAAATCATCCGATGCTGTTTTGATCATTGAGAACGGTATATTTATCGATGCCAATGAATCTGCCGTAAAGATGCTTGGGGGAAGCTCCACAGAAGCTGTCACCTCAGTCTTGAACAGACATCCCGGATACCTTTCGCCGGAGTTTCAGCCTGACGGAAAAAGCTCTTATGAAAAAGCGGAAATGATGATAGCGCTCTGTAAGGAAAAAGGGGTACATAGGTTTGAATGGGTACATAGACGCCTGGACGGTACCGATTTCTGGGCCGAAGTGGTGTTGACAAATATTAATATACTGGAGAAAGAGCTTATTCATGTCGTCTGGCGTGATATCAGCCTGCGAAAAGAGAATGAAGCGCTCCTCATAACACAACAAAATATTTTATCCATGCTCAACGATCAACTGAAGCTGAAGTCAGAAGAGGAGAAAAAACTTCACAAAGAGCTTGAACGTTCTCAAAAGTACCAAAAAGCGATCTTTGACGGGGAACCGAACATTATTATTACCAACCTCAATGGCAAATCTATCTACGATGCCAATCAGGCTTTTTTTGATTTCTTTGGTTATCCGGATGTAGCGTCTTTTAAAGAGGAACATCTGTGTGTCTGCGAATATTTTGTTGAAAAAGAGGGTTATTTGCAATCGGTGATGGAGGGAGTGAACTGGATCGAATATATACATCGGTATCCTGCCAGAGTGCATAGGGTCATCATGAAAAAGTATGGAGACGAGTACGTTTTCAGTGTCAGGTTAAACAAGATCACACAGGGTGATGATCTCATATACATTGTCTCTTTCAATGAGATATCGGAACTTATACACTATAAGAATACCCTGGAAAAGCGTATAAAAGAGGAGGTGGAGAACAGCCGGGAAAAAGACCGCATGCTTCACAACCAGTCTAAAAGCGTGCAGATGGGGGAGATGCTCAACATGATCGCCCATCAGTGGCGCCAACCGCTTAATGCCATCAGCGCTTCAGCGATCTCAGTGGCGATGAAACAGGAGCTTAAGCTGCTTGTCAAGGAAGATATCGCGGCACACGCAAAATTTGTACAGCAGCATACTCAGAAGATGTCAAAGACGATCAATGACTTTATGAATTTTTTCAAGCCAGAGCAGGAGATGAAGGATTTTAAATTTGAGATGATCATGGAAGATATAAGGTCGTTGATGGAAGCTCAGCTTGAGAGCAGGGGGATCGCTCTGCTCTTCAATCACGGCAGTGACATAGTGATGCATGGCTACATAAAAGAGCTCGCTCATGTTCTGATCAATCTGATCTCCAATTCCAGAGATGCTTTCGAGAAGAGCTCTGTTGAGAAGGCGGCCATTACGATCAGCCTTGTTAAAGAGGGACAGGGCTATCAGATCACGGTAGCCGATAATGCCGGTGGCATTCCGGACTCGGTGATGGAGAAGATGTTTAACCCCTACTTTACAACCAAAGAGCAGGGAAAAGGAACAGGAATCGGACTACATATGAGCCAACGCATCGTCCAGGAGGTGCTGCTTGGGACGATTGAGGCTGAGAATGATAACGGGGGAGCGATATTTACGATCAGACTGCCTCTTGTAACAGCACAGAGGCAGGTACTTTAAGCGTATGGGCACCTCTAAAAATCCTGGATATCATCAGCGTTACATACATTTTCGTGATGTGCGAAGCCTGCCCTTGGGTGCAAGGCAGGTTCTTGTCAGCGTAGCAGGGCTACGGTGGCAAGGTTCTAACGATATCTCGAATGAGAAAT
>JAYEMF010000013.1:0-24101 GCA_034717975.1 Campylobacterota bacterium | reverse complement strand
ACATAACACTTCTCCTTTTTCCTGTTTTTCTGAAGTTTCAGGTGTTGCTGCGACACGTCTCTCTCCGGTATGCACCTCTCTAGGAATTCCTATCGTTAAAGCCATACATCCTCTTCCCTTTTTTGAATACTTAATTTCTGTTTTTAGTATACATCTATTCTCTTAACATTTGCGCTATTTTTATTAAGTCACCGGTCTGGCTACATTTATTAAGAGATAAAAATGATAGAATTACTAGAGGGCACCTAGATAACAGAAAGAGGAAAAACAGATGACTGGAAAAGATCAACTTCAGAAAAGAGTCACCTCATTAGACGGAAAGGATTACGGAGCCTTTCAATCATTGATCGGGAGCTATGCTTTTGAACAGTTTACACTAATTGTCGAGCAGATCCCAAAAGACCCTTACGCCCCTCCCCATACCGGGATCTACCGGATTCAGTTTCCTCTAGATGATACGGCGGTTGAAGGTGGGATGATCGACTCAAGAATCGGGGAGATCGCCTGTCGGGATTTTTTTGCCCGTCAATTTTTCTCTCATAGCAGTGAAATTTCCGGGAAGAGGCGAGGTACCGGCTACAGCGGCATCATAACGGTAGATGAACCGGGAGAGACGATCCTGGAGCGAAGCTCGGTTGTCATTCACGACAACAACCTGGAAATTCGCTGTTTTGTCGGTCTTCCGGCATCCGGCAGAAACATCAAAGCCAAGCTGGCTGTTCAAATGCTGTTTGAAGAGCTGCCGGAAATTGTCAACTTGTCACTGCATCGGGATCATACAGATAGTGATAAGCTGCTCTCTCACATACATACGGCCAAAGATGCAGAGTTTTTACGGGAGAAGCTGCCGTGTATGGATCTGGTAGCCTTTATTGCGGACGGCGCGCTTCTGCCCAGAGAAAGCGGCACCAGTGACCGCGTCATGAATGCAGACTCTGTCATACCGTTCATATCTCCCCAAAGCCTGAGAACTGAAATAGAGCTGCCCTATGCCGGAAAAACAACCGGTATGGGAATCCCCGAAGGCATCACCCTGCTTACCGGTGGAGGGTATCATGGCAAATCGACCCTGCTGCAGGCGATCGAGATGGGCATCTATAACCATATAGCCGGGGACGGAAGGGAGCAGTGTGTATCTCTGGCGGAGAGTGTAAAGGTCAGGGCCTATAGCGGCCGGCACGTGGTGAAGACAGATATCTCTCCCTTTATCAGAAATCTCCCGTTTCACAAAGACACCGTCGCTTTTACGACCGAAAATGCCAGCGGCAGCACTTCCCAGGCGGCAGCTATCATCGAGTCCATAGAGATGGGTGCGAAGGTGATGCTGATGGATGAGGACACCTGTGCCGCCAATTTTATGGTCCGTGATCAACATATGCAGAAGCTGGTGAAAAAACAGGATGAACCGATCACATCATATATCGACAAAGTCCGTCAGCTCTATGTTGAAAAAAAGATATCGACCATTCTCGTACTGGGCGGCGTGGGAGACTATTTTGAAGTGGCTGATCATGTCATCCAGATGGTCAGATACCTTCCCGAAGACGTTTCCGCTCAGGCAAAAAAGATCATTCGGGAATCTCCGACAAAAAGAGTAAATGAGGATGTGGAGTACCTCATTGAACCCAAAGCACGCACTCCTCTTCCTGAAAGCATTGACCCGATGAGCGAGTACGGGAAGCGACGTCTTTATGCAACGGAAGTAGATACCCTCCATCTTGGCCGAAACAGGATCGACTTGAGTGACCTCGAACAGTTGATTGAGCTCTCACAGACAAAGGCTGTCGGTTCTTCTATGCTTTATGCCAAGAAGTATATGAATGGAGAAAGAACACTGAAGCAGGTAATTGATCTGGTTATGGCCGATCTTGAGAAGAACGGACTCGATATCCTCAGTGAAAAGATTTCCGGTCATTTTGCCAAGTTCCGCTCTTTTGAATTGGCTTTTGCTTTGAATCGAATGAGCTCTTTTAACGTCAAACAGATATAGGGTACCTCTAAAAACCCTGTATATCATCCGATTTTTTTCTTGCTGTCAAATATAAGGCAAAGCCTGTAAATATCATACCGCCAAAAATATTGCCTGCCAACACAGGTATCTGATTCATAATCCACCAATCAGCAATGCTGACATCGGCCCCCAGCATAATGCCGGCAGGAATTACAAACATATTGACTATGGCATGTTCAAAACCCAAAGCGAAGAATGTCATGATAGGTAACCACATGGCTGCAATTTTTCCAATAGTCGTTGTGGATGTAAATGCCATAACAGCTCCAAGTGTCACCATCCAGTTGCAAAGCAGAGCACTTGTAAAAGCGGATACAGTGCCGTCAAATCCAAACTTGGCATAACCAAGAGTCTTATCTTCCGCAACAGATACAATCTTTTGAGCTGCCGCAACAGTTTCAGGATCAATATTTCCCATTTTTGTTATGACAATGTAATACAGCAAAGCATAAAGAACACTGCCTAAAAGATTGCCAACCAATACCCATGTCCAGTTGTATGCCAGTTTGCCAAGTGTGCTTCTTCCGTCTTTAACGGCAATAGGTATAAGAGCGAAGTTGCCTGTTGCCAGTTCAAGACCCAGTAAAATAATCATTACAAAGCCAACAGGGAAGATAAGGGCGCCAACCATACCCACTCCTGTCTGTGTAATGCCAATTATTGCCAAAGTCGTAGCATAGCCCAAAAATGCACCCGAGAGAGCACCTCTGATCAACAGGTCTTTTATGGAAAGGTTTGATTTCATTTCCCCTGCTGCCAACATATTTTCAACAATTTCTTCCGGTTTGGTATATGCCATTCAAATACTCCACTTAATTTTAAAGAATAAAAATTTTCAGCACTGTTCTAAAGCTTTATTTTAACAGGAAACGAGACAAACGCCAGCAGATAAAAGAACAGTGCCATGACCATCACGACGGTAAACCCAAAATGGATCGCGACAAGCGTCGCAGCAACGGCGCTGATGACAGAGGCGCATCCGTTGACGCCCCATGCCCAGGGAATCAAGGACTCGGAGTGTTTCCCAAGCTCAGAGAGTCCCATAGGAAAAGGCATTCCCATTGCAAAGGCCAGCGGGGCGATGAGTACCACAGAAGCCGCTATCTTTATGGGAGCTGATTGTGTCAGCAGAAAGCCGAAGATGTGATCGAGCGTCAAAAGATAAAAGAGACCGAAAACAAAGATGCCGATAATCCCGTAACGCGCACTTTTACTATACCCTTTTAGCATGCCAAGGCGTTTTGAGTAGCTGCTGCCAAGCCCTGCAAAGATCAAAAATGTGCTTAACACGACGGCTACCGTATAGAGCGGGTGGCTCAGAAAAAGAATAAAACGCTGAATAAAATAGATCTCTAAAAAGAGGAACCCAAGACCCAAAACAAAAAAGTATAGAAGCACCCTTTTCTTGCTTGTTGCCATCGTGCTTTTTTCAGCTTTTTTATACCGAATAAGTGGCAAAAGTATCAATATGACACTGGCAATGACAGCCTGCAGAAGCGATGCCACCAGTACCAGATAGCCCCACTCCAGAAGGTGCAGCCCTCCGGTTCCTCGCAGCGCAAAGATCTCCCCGAGTGTCTCCCACTTGAAGAAGTGGTAAAAGTAGGGTCTGTCGTCGGTTGCGGGTCTGATGTCGAACTTATAGTCGCTAAAGTACTTCTCCCTGTTTTCCAGAAGGGCTCGCGCACCCTGAAAAAAATAGGATTTGTCAAGAATGTTGTAGCGGTTTGTTCCGGATTGCTGAAGACCGTCGTAGTAGGCTATGTCAAAAAACCGCTCATCGCAGAAGCGGCTTAACTGTTCGATCTCTGCTGAGCTGAAAATGCCATTTTTAATGATAAGTGTAGTTGTCTGCCAGCCCCTGATCAGAAGAAGATGCTTTTTCGGATCTTCTACACCGTTGCGTTCCAGCGCTGTAATGGCTGTAGCAAAGAGTTTGAGCGTATCTCTGGGCGGAAGCTTCAGCCAGCGGGTGAAAGAGAGGTAACCATCAGGTTGAAGATGCTTCAAGTAGAGCTGAAGTGCTTCTACCGTATAAAGATAATTTTCGCTCAATGACTGAAGCCCTGCCGATGAAGCCCCGAACGAGTCCACCATCGCCATCTGGATCAGGTCATATTTCTGTGCAGATGAAGCTATAAAACCTCTCGCCTCTGCGGTATGAACCGTTACACTATCCATACCATAGATATTGCCGGCAAACCCTGCATATGTCCCTCCGACAAGATCTACCATCTGCGGATTGATCTCGACGGCATCGATCGCTTCAGAGTCATGGTAAAGTGCCTGGAGTATATCTGAGCCTCCGCCGGCACCGAGGATCAATACCTTGTCCAAATCACCAAGATGATAAGCCAGTGCGGAAGTCTGATAATCAAGATAGCCAAGCATCTCAATCTTCTCAGGATATTTTGTAATGGCACTCATTCCGTCGCCGTTTGTAAAGACACCAAGCTGCTGCGGAGGTTCAACATCAGAAGCCATGCTCAGTCCCGGAACGTAACGGAAAGGGACATCGGGGCTCTCTATAACGCAGAGCATTCCAAGCGGAGATGAGCTCTCTTTGACAATCTTCGTCCCGGAGATGCGAAGGATCTGGCTCAGATCTTTATATTCATTAATACTTAGTGTGCTTCCTCTTCCTGAGAACAGAACAGCCACAAGCGATAGCGCAAATAGCAGCAGCACTCCCACTTTGGGTCTGAGCCCCAGCTCTTTGAACCCAATAGCTGCAGCGAACAGTGCCGCCAAGGCGATCAACTGCAGGAGTGACGCCGGAAAGAAGAGGTATAGCAGCCCGAGAATACCGAGACTGCCAAGACCTGCACCAAGCAGATCTGCCGCATAGACTCCGGAGATATCTGTTTTATTGTAGATAAATGCCAGACCAACCGCATTTGCCGCAAAAAAGAAGGGAAGAGCCAGAAGCAGATAGAGACAGAGCAGCCAAAAAAGCTGCTTCGTCTCCCATAAGATCTCCAGCGGATTGAAGGGGATCTGCTGGGCAACGACAAAACAGAGCATCGACGATACACCGAAAAGTACGATATTGCCGACATAGGCGTAGGGGAAATATCTTAGCAGCCGCTCACGTGCAAGGGCCAGAAATGTACCGCTTGCCCCGTATCCAAGCAGTGCAAGGCTTATGATCATATAGGCGAAATGGTGCCACTGTATGATGGAGAAGAGTTTCATCAGAAGTATCTCATAGGCAAGCGCCGAAGCCGATGTCAGGGCGATAGAGAGATACGGCAGCCGCTTCATAAGATCAATGTTTCCCAGTCAGCGGCACAAACCTTACCGGAAGGATCTGACGGGTGGTTATAGCACCCTTTTCATCTTTTGAGACCAGAATAAGATGCTGTACATAATAAAAACTTTTTACAGGAATGATCATTTTTCCGCCCGGTTTCAACTGTTTAAGAAGCGGCGGCGGGATATGGCCGGCTGCTGCCGTAACGATGATCGCATCATAGGGCGCATGTGCTTCCCATCCGTAATAACCGTCACCAATCTCTGTTTTTATATTTTCATATCCCAGCATCTCAAGTCTCTTTGCCGCCGTAACACCCAGCTCACTGATCACCTCGATGGTATAGACCTCTTTAACGATCTCTGCGAGCACGGCGGCCTGATAGCCCGAACCTGTACCGATCTCCAATACCCTGTCCGACTCTTTCAGGTCAAGCAGGTCAGTCATAACGGCGACGATGTAAGGCTGCGAGATCGTCTGGCCGTAACCGATGGAGAGCGGCCTGTTCTCATAGGCGCTCAAACGGCTGATGAGAGGTACAAACTTGTGCCTTTTTACACTTCCCATCGCATCAATCGTCGTTTTGGACAGTTTCCTTTTTCCCAGGTATCCCCTTGTATCCTCTACCTCTTTTTCAATAATCTCAACCAGGTTCTTTCTGGCTTTATCGTATTGATCTTCGATAATACCGGAGTGTAACAAGCTGCTGCAGCATAGAAAAGCCACTGTCAATCCTATATAATATCTTCTCATCGGTTGCTCCTGCAAAGCCCTATAAGTTCCTGTGCATTTTGCCAGGCAAACCCTTCCATATCGTTGTTAAAATAGCAAAAGACCTCTCTATCGTCTTTGACGAAACCTTTAACACGCTCACAAAGAGCAGTGATCTTTTGAGCATCATATTTTCCTCTGTATCTGCCAAGAGGACCGTGCATCCTAATATAGACAAACGGTGCGGTTGCGATCCATGGGGTCTCTCTTTGCTCGAAATCATTGATGCAAAAACCGATACCGTTCAACGCCATCAGCTCAAACACCACATCATCCATCCACGATTCGTCTCTGAACTCAATGGCGTATTTGTACCCTTTAGGCAGCTGCGAGAGGAATGCATCCAGCAGTTTGATATCGAGTTTGATATGAGGAGGCAGCTGAAACAAAATCACCCCAAGCTTCTCTTTTAACGGCTTTATCAGGTGGATAAATGTAACTGTCTCTTTGAGTACGGCGTCGAGCTTTTTATGGTGGGTAATGTTTCGGTTTGCCTTTAGCGTAAAGATAAAATCATCGGGTGTCACTTCGAGCCAGTGTTCAATCGTGGAATGCTTTGGAAGATGGTAAAATGTGCTGTTGATCTCTACGGTTTTGAAGTTTTTGGCAAAAAAAGGCAAAAAATCCCGTCTTGAGATATCTTCCGGATAGCACTTTCCTATCCAGTGGTCATAATAAAACCCGGACGTTCCGATATGTATCTTTTGCATAGATATATAGTAACATAAAAGGGCACCTCTAAAATCTGAGAAGGGAACAGTATGACCGTCAGCAATCAGCAGATCGCTTCAATCTTTATAGAGATCGCCGACCTGCTCGATATAGAAGATGCAAACCCTTTCAGGATAAGAGCCTACAGAAATGCGGCACGGAACATCCTCTCCTCTCCAAAAAGCATGGAAACACTGGTCGATGAAGGGTTTGATCTGACCAGTCTGAGAAGTATCGGGAAAGATCTCTCTCAAAAGATCATTGAGATCGTCCGTACCGGAGAGCTGGCTTTTTTAAACGACCTGAAAAGAACAGTCTCCATAGAGCTTGAAACACTGCTAAGGATTCCCGGTCTGGGCCCAAGTAGAGTTCGACTCCTGCATGAGAGGCTTCACATAAACTCCCTGCATGATCTCAAAGACGCCCTGCAAAAAGGAAAAATAGAAGCACTGAGAGGATTCGGTCCGAAGCTGATCGACAGCATCGCAAAAGGCGTGGAGAAAAAACTTTATGAAGAGAAACGGTACCGCCTATTTGAAGTCATACCGATGGCGGAAGCGATCATCGAAGCGCTTAGGGGTTCTCAAGGACTCATAGAGATCGAGATAGCCGGCAGTATCCGCAGAAGAAGAGATACGGTCCACGATATCGACATTGTGGCTTCATGTGAAGCCGGCAACAATATTATGGCGAGGTTCACTGCTCTTGAAGGGGTGGACAAAATATCGATGCAGGGAACGACAAGATCTTCCGTTATCCTGAAAAGCGGTATCCATATTGATCTCAGGGTTGTTCCAAAAAATGCATTCGGTGCTGCCCTGCACCACTTTACCGGTTCAAAACCCCACAATATCGCGTTACGAAAAATGGCGGTAAAAAATGGGTTGAAGATCAATGAGTACGGTGTCTTCAAAGGGGACAGAAGAGTCGCCGGAGAGAGAGAAACAGATATCTATGATACCTTGGGACTGGCCTATGTCGAACCTGAAATGCGGGAGAATCGGGGCGAGATAGACTTAGCCCGTGAGCACAACCTTCCCAAGCTGATCGAAGCGGAACAGATCAAAGGTGATCTGCATATCCACACCAACTATACCGATGGGGCTGCCAGCATCAAAGAGATGGCGCTTGCAGCCAAAGCAAAGGGGTATGAGTATATTGCCGTAACCGACCACACAAAACATCTCACTATCGCTCATGGCCTCGATGAGAAGAGAGTCCGGCAACAACTTGAGGAGATCGACCGGATCAATGAAGGACTCGAGGGTATCACCATCTTGAAATCTGCCGAAGTCGATATCCTCGCAAACGGGACGCTGGATCTTCCGAACACCGTTTTAAAAGAGCTTGACCTTGCCGTATGCGCCGTCCACTACAAGCTGAACCTCTCCAAAAAAGAGCAGACGAAACGCATCTTGAAAGCGATGGAGAATCCCTACTTTACGATCTTCGCCCATCCGACAGGAAGGCTGTTGGGACTCCGCGACGCCTATGAGCTCGATATGAAAGCGATCATCGACGCCTGCGCTCAAAACGGCTGCATTCTCGAACTCAACGCCCAGCCGGACCGGCTTGACATTGACGACATCCACGCCAAGATGGCCAAAGAGGCGGGGGTCAAAATCGCCATCTCAACAGACGCCCACTCCATCGCCGACCTTGACCTGATGCACTTCGGCATCGGCCAGGCACGGCGCGGCTGGCTGGAAAAAGAGGATGTCGTCAATACGAAAAGTTTGAAAGCGTTATTGGCATCACTAAAACACTCCTCATCGTAATAGCCCACTTCTTTCCAACCAACTTTTCATAATGTTTGACATCAGTGATGCTTTTGCGTTTACTGCCAGTCTTTGTTATCATGAGTGTTTAATAGTCGTTGGAACATTAAGTCTTCTAAATTTCTACTACTATCCACAACCATAAGTACTGATACTTTGAACTCTTCTATTTTAAAAACTATTCTCCATCTTTTATAAATAATTTCTCTATATTTTAAAATCCCGATTTGTTGTAATTCCGATACAACTCTTTTTCTAGTCGGCATATAGTTTAATTGATCACATTCATTCTTTATTTCAAAAAAGATCTCTTTAGCAATTTCCACACTATTGATTTTAATATATTTTATGATCAATTCTAAATCATATTGGGCGTTATCAGTCCAGATTACACTATATTTTTGCACCTCAAGGGCATTTGTCGCTTTGCTCGGGCACATAGTTTAATTAAATAATTTTTGTTCTAAGTTTTTGAACATTTCATCTTGAGATATTACATTGCCTTTATCAATATCATTCTCACTCTGAATAATAAGTTTTAGTAAATTTAAAGTGTTTTGAGAATTTTCATAACTTCGTATATCTTGTACAACTGCTTTTGCTTCCCCGTTTTGTGTAATAAAAATTGCTCTTTGATTCTCATTTACGCTATTAATTACATCAGCTGTTTTTGCTTTTAAATAACTAATAGGTTTTATATCTTGACTTAGATGCATGATTTGCTCCTTGAATATAACATTACATATTGTACCAAATTTAGATTTAATTTAGTATTATAAAAAACCAGTGTCTTGTTATATCTTTTAGTGTTTACACTTCAAAAGTGGAGTTTCACTCACAGGGGCGTAACACCGCCAAAACGGCTGCATTCTCGAACTCAACGCCCAGCCGGACCGGCTTGACATTGACGACATCCACGCCAAGATGGCCAAAGAGGCGGGGGTCAAAATCGCCATCTCAACAGACGCCCACTCCATCGCCGACCTTGACCTGATGCACTTCGGCATCGGCCAGGCACGGCGCGGCTGGCTGGAAAAAGAAGATATCGTCAATACAAAAAATCTCAAGGCATTGAGAGAAGCTCTGAAGCGCTGCTGACAGCTAAGAGACTCCTCTAAGCCTATTAAGCTAAGAAGATTAATTTTACCAAGCAAGTGTTCGAGACCAACAGTCCTAAAGCACAAAAAGTGCGAGGGCCTGCTGCCGAAGCAAACCAAGTGTTAGCGTAGTCATAGGGGCTTTGCTCCTATGGCGTCTAAGATTGATGAGTGCCTCTTATACGTTATCTGGTATGATTGATAAATCACATATGGTACAAAGCCGAGCAGATTATGAAGCCAGATCAGAAAAAGAACCGAATAAAACAGCAGGAAGAAACACTGATAGAAGTGATTCATGCTCTTTCGGTAGAGGTCCATCCCCATCATGCTCCGGCAGAACAGATCACCCTTGACAGCACCTTCGACAGAGATCTCGGGCTTGACAGCCTGGCCCGTGTCGAGCTGATCTCGCGGGTCGAAGCCAGATTCAGACTCGCACTCCCGGAACACACTTTTGCCGAAGCGCAGACGCCAAGAGACCTGCTGCGTGCAATACAGGGAACCCACCTGGATTACAGGGAGATATCGGCTGCCAGAGAGCCGGCTGCAGAAACACTCAAAACATCCGACGTGCCTTCCGAAGTGCAGACCCTGGTCGAGATACTGGAGTGGCATGTAGCGCACCACCCGGACCGTCCTCACATCCAGTTCTACCAGGATGACGGCAAGGGCGAGATCATCACCTATCTCCAGCTCCAAAGGGGTGCGGAAAAGGTCGCTGCATCCCTGCAGCAGCACGGTCTGAAAACGGGTGATCCGGTTGCGATCATGCTGCCAACCGGAAGGGAGTACTTTTTCAGCTTTTTCGGCATCCTGATGGCGGGAGGCATACCCGTTCCCATCTACCCTCCTGCCCGTCCCTCGCAACTTGAAGAACACATACGCCGACACACGCGGATTTTACAGAACTGCCTTGCCGGCATACTGATCACCATACCCGAAGCGGTCCACCTCGCGCAGCTTCTGAAGTCGCAGGTCCCAAGCCTGGAGCAGATTGTGTCTGCTTCCGAACTGACCACATCATCGGGCCAAGCCATACGCCCGGTCCTGCACACGGATGATATCGCGTTTATCCAGTACACCTCGGGCAGTACAGGAGACCCCAAAGGCGTAGCGCTGACCCACGCCAACCTGCTGGCAAACATCCGTGCTATGGGCGAAGCCGTCAATGCAAATTCCAAAGACGTCTTTGTCAGCTGGCTGCCACTCTATCACGACATGGGGCTCATTGGAGCATGGCTGGGCAGCCTCTACTTTGCCGCCCGATATGTCGTAATGTCACCGCTGAGTTTCCTCGCCAGACCCGAGCGGTGGCTCTGGGCGATCCACCACTACCGCGGTACCCTCTCCGCCTCACCGAATTTCGGCTACGAATACTGCCTGCACCGCGTCAAACAGAGCGATTTCAAAGGTCTGGATCTGAGCTCCTGGCGCGCCGCATTCAACGGTGCCGAGGCAGTCAGCCCCAAAACACTCACGCGATTTATCAACCATTTTGCTCCCTACGGTTTTCGTAAAAATGCGATGATGCCGGTCTACGGCCTTGCCGAATCTTCCGTTGGCCTTGCATTCCCGCCGCTTGAACGCGGCATCCTGGTTGACCGCATCGAACGCAACACCTTCATGCAGACCGGGAAAGCCCTGCCGGCACAAAAAGATGATACCCATGCACTCCGTTTTGTCTCCAGCGGCATACCGCTGAGGGAGCATCAGATCCGCATCATTGACCCCGCCGCTCATGAACTGCCGGAGCGCCAGGAGGGGCAGCTGCAGTTCCGCGGTCCCTCCTCCACAAGCGGCTACTTCCGCAATGCCAAAAAGACACAGGGGCTCTTTGACGGCGAATGGCTCAATACCGGCGATCTCGCCTATATTGCCAATGGTGAACTCTATATGACCGGACGTATCAAAGATATCATCATCCGCGCCGGGCGTAACATCTATCCCGACGAACTGGAAACTGCAATCGGAGATATCCCAAACATCCGAAAAGGATGCGTCACACTGTTCGGCAGTGTGGATGCGCGCAGCGAAACGGAGCAGCTGGTCATCCTGGCAGAGACCCGTAGTGAAGATCAGGCGGAAAAAGAGAAGCTGCGCAGCGAGATCAATTCGCTCTCGGTCGACCTCATCGGAGCACCACCAGACGAGATCGTTCTGGCACCACCGGGATCGGTCCTCAAAACCTCAAGCGGCAAGATCCGGCGTGCGGCAAGCCGTGAAGCGTATGAAAAGGGCGAAATCGGAAAGCAAAGCCACACCGTTCCCCTGCAGATCATCCGGCTGGCTTTGAAAAGTATCATCCCGCAGTTCAAGCGGATGGCCCGTTACCTCGGGTCGTTACTCTATGCGGTTTACTCCTGGTCACTTTTTTCTCTGCTGGCAGCCATAGCCTGGCTTGCCGCCGTACTACTGCCCACCCCTTCTTTACGCTGGTCGGCGTTACAAAAATGTACACGGATTTTAGCCAGGGGAACCGCCACGCCATTGACCCTAAAGGGAGAGAAGAACCTCCCCTCCGGAACTCGGCCATATGTTGTGATAGCCAACCATGCGAGCTATCTTGACAGTTTCGCACTGATAGCGACACTCCCAAAATCAGTACGCTTTGTCGCCAAGGCCGAACTCTCAAAAAACTTTCTGACACGCATACCACTGAAAAACCTTCGTGCCGTCTTTGTCGAACGCAGTGACACCGGCAAAAGTATTCAGGATACCGGGCAGCTCACCCATGCGCTTCAACCCGAAGAGATGCTTCTTTTCTTTCCGGAAGGTACCATGACCCGTATTCCCGGCCTCGTGCCGTTTCATCTCGGCGCATTCACTGTTGCCGCAAAGGCCAATGCTCCAGTCATTCCCATCGTCATACGAGGCACCCGTTCTATCTTATGTCCGGGTTCCTGGTTTCCGCATCGCGGTGCCATTACCATCGAGATCGGCCACTGCATCGATCCTCAGGAAATCAGTAAAGAAGCGCATACCAGCGAATGGGATACTGCCATTGCACTGCGTGATGCAAGCCGTGCATTCATCCTGCGCCACTGCGGCGAACCGGACCTTACCCGTTAGAGGCGCCGTTTCTCTTGCGCAACTCCTCTTCCAGCAGTATTCGTCTTAGAAGTTTGCCCATAACATTTTTTGGAAGGGTATCGACAAACTCGATGGCACGGGGAAGTTTAAAGCGTGCAAGTTTCTCTGAGAGATAGCCAAACAGTTCTGCTTCGTCCATCTTCTCACCCTCTTTAAGGACCACGAACGCCTTGATCTCCTCGCCGCGCTCCTCATTAGGGATGCCGACCACTGCCGCATCTTCGACTTTCGGATGAAGGCAGATCACCTTCTCCACCTCCGTCGGCGAGACGTTAAAGCCTTTGACGATAATAATATCTTTTTTACGGTCGACAATCCGGTAGTAACCCTCTTCATCCATCGTGACGACATCACCGGTATAGAGCCAGCCCTCACGTATCGCTTCATCACTCATCTCCGGCTGATTCCAATACCCTTTCATCACCTGCGGCGCTTTAACGATAAGCTCACCCTCTTCGCCGATAGGAACTTCTCTCTCCCCGCTTTCAAGATCGACGACTCTGCTCTGTGTATCGGGCATCGGTATGCCGATGGAGTCAGCTTTGTTCAAGCCGTTGATGGGATTGGCGTGGGTGACCGGGGCGGCTTCGGAGAGTCCGTAACCCTCGACCAGTTTCGATCCGGTAAGCTCTACAAACCGTTTTTTCACGCTCTCCATCAGCGGTGCCCCACCGCTGATGCAGGCACGGATGGAGCCAAGTTCATACTTTGAAATCTCCTCATATCTACCCAAAGCCGCATACATCGTCGGGACGCCTGGCATCATCGTGATCTTCTCTTTTTCGATCGTCTTGAGGATATAACCGAGATCGTGAGGGTTGGGTATGAGGATAAGCGCCCCCGCACAGCTCATCGTAAACCCCAGGCAGGCGGTCATGCCGAAACTGTGAAAGAACGGCAGCCAGCCAAGCACCCGTTCTTCCCCTTCGACCGTATCGCTCACCCAGTTGCGGCACTGGAGTGCATTGACCACCAGGTTGTAGTGAGTGAGCATAACCCCCTTTGGCGTTCCTGTCGTACCGCTGGTATACTGCAGCAGTGCGATATTGTCAGGATTGACGGTGACGTCGGGTCTGTCCGAAGCACTTTGTTCCATCAGCATTTCGAACTCGTGATCACCCTCTGCTATCTCTACACGGTCCTCTTTCTCTTTAAGGAGGGTGAAAAGCAGCCGTGTAAGCCACGGAAAGTAGGCCTTGACATTCGTCACAATAACGTTTTCAAGGACCGTCTTCTCCCTGATCTGTTGAATGAGCGGGTAGAAGCGGCTCATAACGATCACCGTCTTCACTCCCGCGTCGTTTAGTTCGTAAGCAACTTCGTCGGCTTTATAGAGCGGATTGATGGGAACAGCGATCGCCCCGATCTTTAAAACGGCATAGAGGGAGATAATGAACTGCGGGGTATTGGCAAGATAGAGCGCCACCCTGTCGCCGGGTTGCACATTCAGTTTCAGCAGGGCGTTGGCTGCTTTGTTCACCAATGTATCGAGTTCGGCATAGTCGATATCATTGCCCAGATAGGAGAGTGCCCTGTTTTGGGGGTATGTCGCAACCGAATGTTCCAAAAAGCCGTAAAGAGGCATCTTCGGATATGTTAAAGCGGTGGGGACACCGCTGTCATACTGTTTTAACCACACTTTGTCATCATAGGTCATGGGGAACCTCCTTCAGTTAAAAATGTTTCAGGGCCGTTTTGTCACTCCGCACCCGGAACATATATCAGTACGTCGGTAGGGGTCATCTTGGAGAGGTAAGATGCGGTTGAACCAAAGACGAATGAGTTAAGGTTGTCCACCCCTTTGGAACCAAGTACGACAAGGTCTGCTTTGTCTTTGATAATGTACTCAAGCAGGTCTTCATTGATCAAAGCGGTCATATCTATCGCCGCAGACTCTCCGGCACCGACACGGCCTATAAACTTTTCCATCTCTATTTTCGCATTGGAAGCCATCTTCTCTCTCAAGCGCTTACTCTCTTCTTCGCTGATATGATAATAGACAGTCTGAAGCTCACTGATCGACTCAAAAGCATAAAGATATTTCATTGAAGCTCTGCCGAAAAGATTTTTGGCAAAGTGTACGCTTTTTTCGGAATAATCCGTCAGGTTAGTCGGTGCGATAATATGCTTGTATGCCTTCTCTGCCCTGTTTTTGACGACAAGTACAGGTGTGTGGGTCTTTTGAATGATCTTGCGGATCGTGGAACCGAAATAGTTACTTTTAATATCCTCTTTTCCGTGCGAACCGATGACCACCAGGTCTGCCTTTATTTTTTTTGCTTCAAAGGCAATAGTCTCGCTCGGTCTGCCTCGCATAACCATTACGCTGTACTCTAAGTGCGCCTCCTGGTTTAAGCTGTCGATCTGCGACTCTATCTTTTTTTGTATTTTTGCTTCGTCTATGGATTCTCCAAACGGAAACTCTGCGAAAGGAATCTCTATCACATGGATAACCATAAGAGAGGCACGGTTCTCTCTCCCTACGGCGATTGCCCTTTTTAAAACCTCTTCTGCCATTGCCGATGCATCAACGGCAACGATGATTTCATTAACTTTCCCCATCTCATACTCCTCGATCTCTCTATAACGCCTGCCAGCTTCCTTTTATGAAGCACATATGTACCATTTTAGCACAAAAAAACAGCACTCTCTACATTGCCATCACGGTAATTCAAGTTTAAGGGCACCTCTAAAAACCCTGGATATCAAACTTGAACTACCGTGCCTCCGGCCTCTTTAGATTTGCTATTACCTGCAATGTGATAAAATAAGTTAAAAGGGTACTAAAAGAGGAGATGTAAGATGCATACTTATAGCTACAACTCGGATATCGGTACATTTGAAATAAAACAGACCGGGCATAAAAGGTATGAACTATGGATAGAAGAGGAGCTTCTCGGCGCTTACGAAAGTGCCGAGTTTGCGGCCCAGGATGTCGCAGAGTTCAATACCGACTATATAGAATGGGACAAATTTGAGAATGAACTTCACAACTTTCCGTCCGATCTAAGCAAATGGGCAACACTCAAAGAAGCATCACCCGAATAGAAACAGAAGGGCTGAATGCTATCGTCACCGATAATGAGATCAAAAACAACGTAAAAATTTTATGACGAAAAGGGTAGATAAAATGATAAAAAACGCTCTCCTCTTTCTCTTGTTGATGCTGTCGTTTCTGGCATTCAGTGCCTGTACAAGCGGGCCTAAAGCGGACAGGATCGATCTTGATGAGGATTTAAAATGTACACAGGATGGTGCCAGTGCACCCGAGTGGGTGTGCGGCAATGTCGAACATGAAGCAATGCAGATCGCGATCGGCAAGGCAGCACAGAGTAAGATCGGCAGAAGTTTCACGCTGAGAGAAGCGACAGCCGATGGTGTTGCAAAGATCAAAAGAAGAGCACAGTTTTATGTTGAGAAGAAGATTCGGAAGTTTGCCCGTATGATGGATCCGGAGCTCGCTCAGATAGCCGACGACTCAAGTCAGAAAATAGCCAAAGAGATAAGTCAGGCGGAGCAAAATGACTATAAACAGATAAAAGAGTGGCAAAATCCTGCCAATGGTGACCTTTTTGTCCTTGTTGCCATTCAGAACAGATGGCTGGATCAGCAGATCAGAGAGGAACTTTTGGCACTTTATGAAACGGACGCTGCGACGTGGAAAAAGTTCCGCGAGACTGACGGTGAAGATAAACTGGATACGCTTTTCGAGGATTAGCAGCCGATAGAATAACCGGTATTTTAAGCACCAGAGGTCTAGAGAGGAGAGATAAAGAGTGAACCGAAAATATTGTTTCTTCTTTTCAACTGCTATGCTCTTCACTCTCTTTTTCAGCGGTTGTGCCCCCAGACAGGAGATGTTGAAAGAAGATGCTCTGATGGCTGCAGGGGAGTATCGCGAAGCTGCGGAGTATGCCCGCTCAAACATAGACGGGGAGGATCGTTACGATATAGACAACCTCCTGTGGTATCTCCAAAGCGGTTCGGCACTGCTGTTTGTTCAAGAGAACAGTGAAAGTATTCAGGCGTTTGATGAGAGTGAAGCGCTGATGAAACATTACCGTGAACAGATCCTGGCCAGTGATATCTCCCAGACATTACGCTCTACACTTCTTAATGACACGACCCGTCCCTATATCGGCGCAGAGTATGACGGCATAATGGTCAATACCTACAAAGCAATCGACTATATGTCTCTCGGAGATATGGACGCTGCCCGCGTCGAATTTAACCGCGCCATCGATCGGCAGCGTCGTGCCAAAGAGTTTTTTGCGCAGATGATCGAAAAAGAGCGTCAGGCAATACAAAAAAAAGAGGAGGAAGAGCGTTCCGGCGGTGAGGAACTCCATCTCTCCAAAACAATGAACAATCCGGCTATAAAAACACGTCTGCAGCAGAGCTACCCTTCGCTCTATGCGTTTGAACCCTATCCCGATTTTATCAATCCGATGACAACCTATCTTGCTGGTATCTTCGCGATGGCAGACGATAATTACGGTAAAGCGGAAACACTGCTGAAAGAGGCTTACGGCATGATGAGCGACAATGCTGACGTAGAGGCTGATTTTCAGAGCATCCTGTCACTCCTCGATAGCGGGCAGAAGGAGATGGAGCCAATGGTCTGGGTCATCTTCGAGAATGGACAGGCCCCGCTTCTCGAGGAGTGGCGGATTGATCTGCCGGTTTTTATTGTCTCCAGCCATCTTAACTATATTTCAGTAGCACTGCCTCGGTTAACTGAACGTGAAAAAGCATTTGATGCCCTCGATATCGTCATCAATGGCGATGAACACATTACAACCGGACACCTATGCAGTATGGACCGGGTCATCAAGACTGAATTTAAAAAGCAGTATGAGAGTATCCTCCGACGGGCGATATTTTCTATGGTGACCAAGACGACGATTCAGTATACATTGCAAGAACAGGGTCATAACAACAATACTGCTGCACTGCTCGGCCTGCTTGCCACGATCTATCAGGTTGCAACGACACAGGCAGATACCCGTATCTGGAGTACGCTTCCCAAAGAGTTTCAGCTCACCCGCTTTGCCCGTCCGAATGATGGAAAAGTCCGGATCACAACTCCGCAGGGCAAAGTTCTGTCCCAGATCGAACTTCCCAAGAGGGAGCATCTGCTTGTTTATGTTAAAATAGCTACACCTAGTGCGGTCCCGTCTGTATCGGTCATACCATTTGGAAGGAGATAAAGATGAAGATTTATAGTTTACTGGTTGCCTTGGTGCTTATATTTGGCGGATGTGCAGAAAAGTCCTATGTTAAGATTGTCGACGATTCAGTCAAAGACGATATCGATATTGAAGATGTCAAAGAGAGGGTGCGTGAAGATGGTCTCAAAGAGATTCAGATAACGGGTGAAAACGATACCGACGACTATATACTTCTGCGCTATCGGGTAGTCTGGCAGGATCAGGATGGTTTTGAAATCCCCTCAATCTCATCCAACTGGACAGATTTTCCGGTACATAAAAATGCCGATTTCATTATAAATATCATCGCTCCGAACAGGGAAGCTCACGATTACCAGCTTTTTATAAACAGACAAGGAGATTAACGTGAACAAACTTCAGCTTGCTACGGCTATATTTACCATGGCTGCCATACTGATGACCGGATGTGCAGACAAAACTGAAAAAATAGATATTCATCACGATACAGGCGATCAGGTGATGGGTCTGGATTATCGTGACTTCAACCAGGCTGCAGGGGAAGCTGTCCAGTCAATGCTCAAATCAGGGGCCCTGAACAAAAAGAGCGGAGACCGTTATGTCCTGGCTATCTCACGTATTACCAATGATACGATGCAGCATATCGATACCGATCAGTTGATCAAAAAGATCAGGATAGAACTGCTGCGCAGCGGAAAGGTTGTCGTGACGACCGCCGTCGGCATCAGCGGTGCGGAAGACAAGATGAGCAAAGAGGCCAGAAAGCTTCGTGATGATGCCGAGTTTAATCAGCGAACGGTTCAGAAAGAGGGCCAGATGATTGCTCCGGATATGAGCCTTTCAGGAAAGATTCTGCAGCGCAATATCAAGATGGACGATGGGAAACAGCAGGTAGAGTACTACTTTATGCTTTCGCTCACCGAGGTCAGGACCGGGTTGGCCTGGTGGGAAGGCGAGACCATCATCGGCAAACGCGGCAGCGGGAAATCTGTCTCCTGGTAAACCCGGATCATATATACAGGGAAGAGATGACAAATCTCCTCTCCTCTTTAGATTTGCTATTACCCGCAATGTGATAGAATAAGGGTACTAACACAGGAGATGTGAAATGCATATTTATACCTACAACTCGGATATCGGTACATTTGAAATAAAGCAGATCGGGCATGAAAGATATGAACTTTGGGTAGAAGAGGAGCTGCTTGGCTCTTACGAAAGCGCCGAGTCTGCAGCCCGGGATGTCGCAGAGTTCAATACCGACTATACCGAATGGGACAGGTTCAAGAACGAGCTTCAGAACGTTCCGTCCGATCTAGGCAGTTGGGCAACAGTCAAAGAAGCGTTACCAGAATAAAAGGAGACGAGATGGAAACTATAGATTATCAGGAATTTGAACTACAGTTGCAAAAGATGAAAGAGGGTCTGGAGTCTAATATCGCCCGTTTAAGGGAGGAGATGAACTCTATTGTCTCCGAAGATGAGATTAACGACTTACAGGATCTGGCATCGCTGCAAAGTGACAGTATGCACCATACAGCACTGCTGAAACAGCAGCAGTATGAACTGGATGAAGTCATCCATGCCTTATCGAAGATCAAAAACGGAACCTACGGTATCTGCGAAGATGACGGTGATATGATTCCCGTTGAACGGTTGCGCGCCGAGCCGCATACACGATACTGCCTTGAAGGTGCAATACAAGCTGAAAAGTAGCAGAGACTACTTTTCCAAGAGTACCAGAAATGCCTTCATCATCTCAGGCAGCGACTTTGGACCCTGGGCCGTAATGATATTTTCATCCTGTGATCTCCTTACTTGCCTGCAGCGAGCAAAGCATCTTCATAGTGCTGGGTTATACGGCTCATATGCCAGTTTACGCGCTTTAACCAGCGGATACCTTCCAGATAGTCCGTACCCTTGGGAACATCTATCTCACCGCGGGCGATCTGGGCCATGATCACTTCACGATACGGTTTTATCTGTTTATAAAGTGTCGCTTTTGTTTTCAGTGCATGCTTTGCAGATTTGTGCCATTTTCTGGATTCCAAATCTTCGATCAGCTTATTGATAGATGTCGTCATCAGTTTTCGCTGTACGCTGAACTTTTTACTCTCTCTGACCGTGATGGCACGATCCTCCTCCTCTTCGCAGCGTTCATGCAGCCGCTGCATATGGTCGAGGGTGTGGATCATAGCTACAAGACGTTCCCACTTCGCACCGGACTCCGCACTCAGATGGATCTTGTCAATATAGGCATGGGTTCGGTCAAGCGCTTCCTGCAGCTCCGGGAGGTTGGCACGCCGGCCTCTTTTTGTATCACCGAGTATGACGCTGATGTGTGCCAGCAGAGCCAGCATAATGGCATAGATACTGTTTTGTACGGCGGTCAGAGCCATACCGGGTTCTTTCAGTAAGATCTCATCCAGCGTACGTGTATACAGCGGCATTTTCTCTGGGATCAACTTGATTATCAGACGGGCGAAAGCGTGGGTGAACGGCAGGACGATCATCACACCAAGCAGATTAAAGGTAGTATGAAAAGCGACAAGCGAGATCTCTGCATTGGCTGTAAGCTGTCCCGGAGCGATCATCTCTACTGCCATTATATAGGGAGTAATCAGTATGATCGCCAGTATCCCGGTAAAAATGTTGTAGATCACGTGCGAGAAACCGGTACGGCGTGCATTGACCGAACCGCCGATCGTCGCCAAGGCCGCTGTAACCGTCGTACCGACATCCATACCGATCACCAGGGCAGCCGCCTGTTCAAAATTTATGGCGCCTCCGTAAAGTGCGGTCAGTGCCGTTGCCACCCCGGCACTGGAGGACTGGGCGACCAGTGTAAAGGCGATCCCCAGTGCCACCAGTTTCAAACGTCCCGTAAAGGTATCGGGAGGCAGAAGATCAGGGGTGATTATCCCCTGGAATCCGCTCATCCCCTGCTGCATAAACGAAATGCCCACAAACACCAGTGCAAACCCGGCAATGGCATACCCCGTATGAGCAAGACGCCCCTTTCCGAAAAGCCGCATAATGGCACCGATGAGGACAAACGGGAGCATCACGGAGCCCAGTTTCAGTTTGAAGCCAAGCAGTGCGACGATCCAGCCGGTAATGGTCGTACCGATGTTCGCACCGAAGATAATCCCCAGCGATTGCGGAAACGTCAGCAGACCCGCACCTACAAAACCAACCGCCGCGACCGTCGTCGCACTTGAAGAGCGCAGCATAGCCGTTGTGACAGCCCCTGTAATAGCACCGCTGAGCGGACTGCGGGTAAAACGCATCAGTGCCGAACGCATCGTGTCACCGCCAAGTGCTCGCAACCCGTCTGTCATGACGGCAATACCAAATAAAAACAGGCCAAGCCCTCCGACCGCCTGCAGTATCACTTCAATATTATCGAAAAACAAAACCGTCCTCTCCTTTTAGGGTATCTCTATCGTATTGTCGTACTTCCCTGTTCGTAATTGATAAAGCAACGTGACAAGCCCCATAATGAATCCTGAGCAAAACAGATACCATGGAAAATGGGTTGGGACAGTTTGCGTGATGACCGAGTACCCGGGAATCAGAAATGATAAGATAATGAGTAAAGCCGAAATCAGCTCTATCACTATGAATTTTTTGCCAAAATAGAAAAAACGGCCCTCTGCATTATGCATCAAAATAGCGACACCGGCATAGATAATTCCCAACGACACCAGAACGGGTGCCCATACGGGACCCGCCCATGGCGAAGGTATCAAAAAGAGAATATCCCAGGTCACCAGGCTTTCAGGCCAGTCAAGAAGAACTTTCAGGAAAAGATAGTAAAAAATATCCCAGATTCCAAAGATCACCAGAAAAGCTGCCAGCTTGCTTTGCAGCTTTCCATAGGAGAGATTAACCGTCGCCCACATGATAATCAGTGTCATCAGCTCTCTGAACAGCTCGGTAATCGCTATATGGGTTTCGGCGATAACAACAGGGAAAGCAAACCCTTCCGGATAGTAGATCTTTCGCAGGTAGACAACCACCGAAGCTTCGATATAGGCAAATGCCATACCCCATACCAGCAGCCAGAAAAGCTGTTTTTTCAAACTCATGACTCGCACTTTTGTTTAACTGGTTCCCAAAAGCGCGGAAGTGTAGCCTACCACATTGCTTTCATCACCGGTCGTATCGGCACTCGTCCGATAATCCAGCAGACTGCTTCTGAGGTTCTGAGTGATAGCAGAGTTTATCATCGCTTTTACCCCTATCATGCCGCAGGCTTCACAACCTTTGTCAAACTGCTGCAGATCGAGATTTTGTATTGCACTCAAGCAGATTGTGTCTAACGTTTTTGCTTCACTCTTTGTATAAAAATGGCTGAGATCCGTACTGATGACAATGAAATTATCTTCATCTCTTAAAAGGTCATCTATCAGATCTGATATCTTCATAAAATCCATCTGCCCGTATACTATCTCGATCACCTCGGCATGAGGAAAATAGTGCTGGATAAACGGCATCTGAACTTCCGTAGAGTGTTCACTGTGGGCGTCGGGTGAAAAATGCAGAAAACCATATGCTGCTTCAACTCTCCTGCTTAGCTCCAGATCTATTTTCAGCTCTGCGCACGGTGTCTGATAAGCGTCATAAAGCGCAATCGACGCCCCATCGATATAGGCCCTGTGGCTCGGACCGATCACGATAACCCTTTTTACTTTCGGGTTGTTAAACGCAGCTGTACGGAATGCCATATTGGCTGTAAAACCGCTGTATATGTATCCGGCATGCGGTGAGATGATCGCCCGGGGAAAGAGTTCCGATTCCGGGTCGAACGCTGCATCATCGAGCACCTCATTGAAGCGGTTGATATATCTGTTTATCTCATCGCAACTGTCAGGGTAAAACGTGCCGGCAACGGCGCTGTGTCTGATGTTCATAAGAGGCTCCTTGTTATGTGATCTTTTCGACTTGATAGAGACTGATCTCAGGATGCTCCGCAAGACAGCCCCCGCTCAGGCCCGCTTTTTGGCAGAGATGGTTGAAAAAAAGCTCAAACGTCGGCAGCTGCTCCCAGACCTGTGGCAGAAAAGTGGCCTGATAGCCGTCAAGACGTAAAATTACGCCATCTTTCCCAATGCTGACCTTCGATTTCAGATCGTCAATGGAGCTGTATTCGAGAGGTTTGGGAACACTCAGAAGCGAGAGCTCTATCTCAACCTCTTCAAACTCTTCTTTGCTTAACGGTAAAAACCTCGGATCCTGAAAAGCGGCCGCTTTTGCATTTTGCACAATATCGTCGATCAGATTTCTATGCGGAAGAAGCGAACCTATACAGCCTCGAAGCTGACCATTCAGATTGAGGGTTACAAAAGTAGCTCTGTTTTCATTGAATTCCGGATGTTCATGCAGAAGAGAATGCTTATTGACAGTAACACTGTTTTCAAGTTCGTCACGAATCGACCTGCTCGCAAGTTCTATTAGTATATTTTTCATATCTGACCTCTTTGGGTGTAAGGTATAGATACAAATATTATAGCACCTATAACGATTTATTACCTTCAAATACAGCTATTTCGACATAATCAAAGTTCAAAGCCGTTAAAATTACTAGAGGGTACCTCTAAAGGCCAAAACGATGAAACGTAGTGAATCCCCCTCCTTTATTGCCGACTGCCACCTGGGAAAAGTCGCCAAATATCTACGTATGATGGGTTATAACACCCTCTACTTCACCCATATAGAAGATGATGAGCTCATCGATCTGGCCAATGCGCAACATCGCATCATCCTGACCCGTGACAGAGAACTCTCTGAAAGAAAAAAAGCACCCTGTCTTCTTATCAAGGCTACAAAAACAAAAGAGCAGCTACAAGAGATCATCCGACAATTCGATCTGTACGCCAGCGATGAGCATTTCAGCCGTTGTATCGTCTGCAACACCCCGTTACAGCCGATAGAAAAAGATAAAGTTATCGAGCGTATACCTAGAAAAATCGCTCACTACTTCAGCTATTTCGAGATATGCCCCACATGTGAGCGTATCTACTGGCATGGTGACCACTATAAACGGATGAAACAGTTTATAGACTCCCTCTTTAATTAACTGATAAGTTCATTTGATCTATCATAGGTTAACCTCAAAAAAAAGGATCAGTTATGATTGACAAGAAAAAGCTGAACAAGTTCGTAAAAAAAGAGCTCAAGAATATGCTTAAAAAAGAG
>JAYEMF010000012.1:0-58100 GCA_034717975.1 Campylobacterota bacterium | reverse complement strand
ATACATGTCCGTGAGTCTGCGTTAGAACCTTGCCACCGTAGCCCTGCTACGCTGACAAGAACCTGCCTTGATCACGAAAATGTATGTAACGCTGATGATATCCAGGGTTTTTAGAGGTGCCCTAAAATAACATCAATATATCGGAGTAATTATGGGCTTAGCCATCGGTCTTGTCGGACTGCCAAATGTCGGAAAATCAACTACTTTCAATGCGCTTACCAAAGCACAAAATGCAGAGGCGGCCAACTACCCTTTCTGTACCATCGAGCCAAACAAAGCGATCGTACCGGTACCGGACAGTCGTCTTGATGAACTGGCGAAGATCGTCAATCCGGAGCGTATCCAGCACTCGACACTCGACTTTGTCGATATTGCCGGCCTCGTCAAAGGCGCGAGCAAAGGGGAAGGTCTTGGCAACAAGTTTCTCTCCAACATCCGTGAAACGGAAGTGATCCTGCATATCGTCCGCTGCTTTGAAGATGAAAACGTTGTTCATACAGAGGGAAATATCGATCCGATGCGTGATATCGAGATCATCGAGACAGAGCTGATCCTGGCCGATGTTGAAGCGGTAACCAATAGAATTGAACGCCTGAAGAAACAGGCAAAAGCCGATAAAAAAGCCAAAGTGATGATGGAGTTTGCCGAAAGTGTTGCCGAGTTCCTGGCAGATGGAAATCTGGCACGTAACTACCCGGAAGCTGATTCCGATATCTTTGCCGAGCTTGACCGTGACCTCCGTTTTCTGACTTCAAAAGAGATCATGTATGGTGCCAATGTCGATGAAGACGGTATGCTCGAAGACAATGAACATGTCACGACGCTTATAGCCCATGCCGAGGCGAACAACTGTGAAGTGATCAAGCTTTGTGCAAAGATCGAAGAGGAGCTCGTTGGTCTGGACGATGATGAACGTGATGAATTTCTTAAAGACCTCGGTGTTGAAGAGTCCGGCCTTGAGCAGATCATCCACAAAGGTTTTGACAAACTTGGCCTGATGAGCTACTTCACAGCCGGTGTCAAGGAGGTCCGCGCCTGGACAATCCGTAAAGAGACAGCGGCACCAAAAGCAGCCGCCGTGATCCACAACGACTTTGAGAAAGGCTTTATCCGTGCCGAAGTGATCGGTTATGATGACTTTATCGCCTGCAGTGGTGAACAGGGGGCAAAAGAGGCCGGTAAGATGCGTTTGGAAGGAAAAGAGTATATTGTGCAAGACGGTGATGTCATGCACTTCAGGTTTAATGTATAACTACTGATACCATGCAGCAGAAATCATTTAGAGGTGCCCTTTAGATTTAATCTCTAACTTCTCACATTTCGAACAAGATAAAACGTAATAGAATGTTTTATCTGATATACTCACAAAAAAAGAGTGGAGTGCTTGAATGTTTTTAAAAAATGGTGATTATATTAAAGATGGCGCCATCAACTTTTTAAGCACCATTAAAACCGTCAAAGGCGGACGTCGATGGAATGCCAACATGACAAAAGAGATTGTAGATCCTGACACATACGCTATCAATGTTAAACTTGAAAGCCTTGACATGACACTCGAATACAGTGAGAAGGCCGACGCCATAGAGGACTACAGCACTCTGAGAAAGAACCTGGAACTTACCATTTAGATCTCTTCGTATTTTCTACTTAACAACAAACTACTGCTTTGCAATCTTCGAATGATGCTCTGGTAAAAAACAGGTCGGTTCAACTGACACAGAGTTTATCAGAACAGAAAAATGAAGATGAGGACCGGTTACACGGCCTGTCTCTCCTACGGCACCGATCAACTCACCTTTTTTCACCTTTTGGCCGGCTTTGACATCGATCCGGGAGAGATGCGCATAAAGCGTGACAAGCCCATGGCCATGATCAATGAAGATCATATTGCCGCTAAAGAAAAAATCCCCTGTTTCAAGAACCGTCCCATCTGCAGAAGCTATGATCGGTGTGCCTTCAGGGGCGGCGATATCCAGCCCTGAATGCGGACGCCGCTCCTGCTCGTTGAAAAAACGTCGCAGTCCGAATACACTGCTTATCCTGCCTTCTGTTGGCCAGACAAATGAGACATCCGGCAGCATATCGGACCAGTGGTTTTTTGCCTTTTTCTTTATGACACCCTCTCTGCCGATGCGCTCCATATCATCGCTGTTTGGATTGACTTTACGCTTATTTTTGATTGTCAGATGCTGCTCTTCATATTTTTTTTCAATAACGTTAACCGAGGAACTGGCTTTTTTACCGGAAGGATCAGCAATACTGATCTTGTAGGAACCGGGCTTACTACCCAGTGATATCCCTGCCAAAGCATAAAATTTGCCATCTTCCTCAAAAAGCGTCGTTTTCTTACCGTTAAAACTGATTTTGGTTCCGGGTTTGTAATCATCGATCTCAATCACTGCAACTCCGCCCGGGACAAGTGCCTGTTGCGGCAATGCGAAGAGGCAGAGAGTGTTGAGAACAGATAAGAGAGCAAATAGAACTTTAGACATTGTTACTCCGATTCATTAGTATCCAAGAGCTTAGCATGGGGTAGCTGTATCTGTAATAAAATACGCTATAATTTGGTATCTTATGCGTTGGTGAAGGAGTCCAGATGCAACTTCAGTATGTCGGTCCAAAAGTGGAAATCACTAAGAATGGCGTTGATTTTGATATGAATAAAGAAGATAAATACGTCTATCTCAATATCGCAATACAATTGATCAAAGCACTTCAACATGATTATCTTCCGGAGAGAGTCTACACCTATAGTGCCGATAACATGAGACTCAGCAACCATGAAATCAATGACCTTGTCACACAATACTGCCCAAATATATCGACCTCCATTGCCAAGGTGGAGAAAGAGACGAAAATGTATATTGCCAATACGATTGAGCGTATTAAGAAAAATACAATACTGCATGAAGATGAAAAAAAAGCATATCTGAAAAATATAGAGTTAATGCGCGATTATATAACCCAGCGTACTATAAACAAGGCTGCCTACTATTGTGTTGTCGAGCAGCTGGCGGAACAGTTAAAAAATGAAAATATCGATTATGTTATCGTACCAATGTTTCAAAAATTCTCCCATGTCCTTCATTCTGCTCAGGGCGTGCTAAGACGTCAAAAATTTCCGATCGACTCAAAGATAGAGATCTATGTCGAAGATGGCAAGCTGCTCTTCAAGCTTGATGTCATCAATCGATAATCAGCGAAGTTTAGCGATCGTCTGACCGAAACTTACCTTCTCATTCAGTTCAACGTCGAACTGAAACATCTCTTTTTCGGCAATGATGACGATTGTCGATCCCATCTCAAAACAGCCAAAATCATCCCCTTTATCAAGGTAAAGTTCATCATAGCTGTAGCTTTGAGGATGAAATGCATCGGCATTGGTCTTGATACGCGGCTCGAAACCCACCTGCATCTTACCGACATTAAGCGCACCGACAAGTACCATATAGAGCAGTTTTCCCTGCTGGGTCTCACACTCCACTACAACACGCTCATTCTCTATGAAGAGGTCAACCCTCTTATTGAGCGAAGGCATATTGACCGGATAGAGTTTTCCCGGAATATGCACGGCTTTCAGGACTTTCATATTGGTCGGGATATGGTAGCGGTGATAATCTTTCGGTGAGAGATAGAAATTGACAAACTGACCGTGCTGCAGCCGCTCCTTTGCCTCATCATCGATCTTATCTCCAAGGAGCTCGTTGACACAGTAGGACATCCCCTTGATCTGAAGTGCTTTCGTGTCATCAAGGTCGCCAAATTGCGTAATCAGTGAATCACAAGGAGAAATAAAATCATCTGAATCGAGTGAAAATTTTCTTGATTCCCGCATTTTACGGGTAAAGAGCTGATTGAGTGTTTTGTAGGTTGAAGGCGCATGGAACTCGCTCATATCGAGTCCCATAATATTGACATAGCCACTGTTGACAATGTTTTGAAACCATGGAGAAAATTCGTGTGAAGCAAACCTGCCAAATTGTTGTGAGATAAGACTTGTAATATGTTTTTTCATGAAATATTTAATCCTCTTCTGAAATATTGATGGGGCGTTTCGCGATCTCTTCGATCAACACAGTGGCGTAAGTGCCCTTTGGCAGGGAGAAGTGAAGCTCGTACCACGCTTCATTCTCTTTATACTCCCCTTCAACCTCTTCAGGGAATATCCAGGCATAACGGCGCAGTCCATCAATCGAGTCATGCTGCTCATCGAACTGTTTTTCAATCACTCTGGCATGACCGCTGGCACGTTTTGAACGCTTTCCGAGAAGCAGTCCTGTCGGTACAACATCCCGCTCAATAAAACGCTCAACCTCTTCAGGTTCACCATCAAATTCAAAAGGTCTGCCATGCGGATAATGCATCATCACATCGCCTTCGATCAGTTTGAACGGCTGCTCCTGGTTTTGCAACTTCTTGATCATCGTTTCAGGCATATTTAGCAGCGAGGCAAGCTCTTTTGGCTTGAAGTTTGACAACATCGTATTGATCTCCAGCCGACGGCTGAGCCAGAGGTTGAACATATGGCTCTGATAGGCATTGATATAGAGTTTTTTCAGCTTGACATTACGCTCTTTAAGTCTGCCTCTTAAGATCGCTTCACCTTTTTTATAGTTGTCACCACCTATTCCAAACCGTTGGTAGCCAAAAAAGTTTGGCATCCCATACGCAGAAATCTGACGGAGGGCTTCATCAATCTTTTTGGCCGCAACAGGATCAACCTTTTTCAAACGGATAAAGAATCGGTTCCCTTTGAGATGCCCCATATGAATTTTATTTTTATGATAGGTCTTATCTAGAATTTTTACATCTTTATGCGAAAAGCTCTCCAGTTTGCGCTCATACTTCTTATGTAGAGAGATATACTGCGTAGTCATCGCATTTTTATCTTTCAGTCCGGCATAACCGATCTCCCTGCCTTTGATGCCGAGATGATTTGCCAGAAGTGAGATGAGATCCCATGTCGAGAGACCTTTCTTCCGAACATGCAAGATAAGATGTTCGCCAAACCCGGTAAATGGGTATAGCGGAACTTCATTGACTACAAAGTCACGTATACCCTGCTTGAAGTGAAACGGTATCGGTGCATGGGTAAGTGAATAAAATCTGTCCATTGTTTTTCCTTAGGGATGGCTCTAAAAATGATGTGCTTTACAGCGATTGGTAAACTTTCCTCGTCTGGCTTGAGCGAAAATCGTTAGCGGTGTACGGTTTTTTTGAGCCAAACGGATCATTTTTTTACGTTTTCTCTGCGAAAACCCGATCAGCATCTCATACTCTTCACCGCTGCAGCCTTCCCGTTTAGCTATCGACTCAAAAAACCGGTAGCCGAGGCCATTGGCACGACTCAGTTTTTGCAGATCACTGAAAAGACCGTCGGAGATATCCATTCCGCAAGTCAGTGCCCCTGTGCTATCGGCTACAAAAGTATCTCTCAATGAGAAGGAAATAAACTTTGAACTCGCATGTACCCGACGGCCAGCCAACAGATAGCGCAGTTCCTTGCCTGACCTGCCAAGCCTGCCGGTATGTGCCAATAGATCACCCTCTTTCAAGCCTCGTCTACGCAGTGGTTTAGAAGTAGTTGAGACAATCGTCACCGTAATATCGAGTTTACAGTTGGAAATCGTATCTCCGCCAATAATCTCAACGCCATATTCTAAAGCTGCCCGATGAAAACCGGCACTTAACTGACGCATCTGCACACTTTTAAACGAGCTCGGCATTGCAACAGCCAGCAAGGCATACAACGGCTTTGCATTCATTGCAACAGCATCCGAAATATTGACCATCATTGCCCGGTAGGCGATCTGCTCAAGGCTCATCCAGTCACGTTTAAAATGAACATTTTCAAAAAAAGCATCTTTAGAGTAGACCAATGCACCGGTTATGGCGCCATCGTCACCAATCAGTGCTGTTGATTTGGAAAATAAAGATATGAAATAATCTTCAGCGTTCACTTACTCTCTCGTTATCTATGGATCTAAGCTCAAAGCCTGGTTTCTATTATAGACGCAATGATAGCCTATCAATTTAAAATCACGCTGATTAAGGGCATTTTAAACGGTTCCTGCCTAAAATAACACAACAAATTACAACATTTTATGTTTCGCAAGGAATTTAATGCGTCCATCCATCAAAAACTATTTTGCCAGCTGGAAAAAAACAACACTTTTTCTACTCCTTGTTCTTGGCCTTGGAACACTAACAGTAGTGGAAGAATACACTTCATTCGAGAAGATCGCGACCCTTCAAAACCAGAAAAAACTTGTCAATTTTATTACCGATATTGGGCGTGAAGATCTTGAGTTCGCGAGTATCCAGTACCGTGGTAAAAGCACTATGCTGCATTATGAACATGAGAGACTGCTCAATCTCAACAGCTATGACATCATGGGGCAATACCTGCTGGGTCAATCAATGGCGTACAACAACGATTTAGAGCAGTTGAAGCTTCTTGCCCTGGAATTTACGGACAGTGCCGAAATCTGGTATGAAGAGAATGAGAAAAACCTTCAAGAACGTGAAGAAAAAATGCTCTCCGCCAGAGAGAACATACTGGCCCATATTAACAGAATGATCGAGATCAATATCTCCTATGATCATGAAAAGTTTCAGATTCAATCAGGTCTGATCTACTTTGCCATGCTTTTACTCTTCTTTATCTTCCTCACCAATCTGAAACATTTTTCTGCTATTCGGAAAGATATTGAGTCACTCTATATCGTTGAGGCCGGTGCTGAACCACATACTATTATCACCGATGAGATCGAGATCATCGCAAAGCGAATGAATAGAAAGCCTCAGACCAGCGACAACCCTGCCCTGATCGATCCGATCACTGAGATAAACAACTATAAAGGGTTACTGCAGGCTTATGCCAATAAAAAGGGCTCCAAAGATCGTGCCTATGTTGCTGTCTGTGTCTTTGAGATCGATAACTTTAGCGAAATCGATAAACAGTATCCAAAAAGCTTCACACAATCTGTTCTAAAAAGAACGGCTTTCAACCTGCATGTATATGAGCAGCCGACAGATATTATCGCACGTACCGACTACAGCCAGTTTGCGGTTGTGTTTTCCCGTAATACCCGTGAACAAGTTCTTAAAGAGACACAAGATATCATGAGAAGTTTTGATGAAGCACGTTTCAAAGTTCCAAACGGAGAGAGCATTCAACTTACCCTCAGTGCCGGTGTTGTGCCAAAACTTGGAAAAAGCACCATCGATGAAGTAGTTGAGCAAGCACGGGAAGTGCTCAGCGCTGCCAAGGAGAAAGGGCCAAACACCCTCCTGGAGTCAAAAGATATTATGCACTGACCCATCACGTTAACAGCCCCTTGTATCCCCGCTCTGCCACAAACACTTGTGGTACGTTTTGTAACAAATCAAATCATCCTTTTTTCTATCCGACTATTTAACCAACCCCAAGGCTTGACGCGCTATAATCATCAAATATTTTAATCTTCATAGTAAAGGGAAGGTATATGGGTATTCCTATCTATCAATATGACACGGTTATCGTCGGAGCAGGACTTGCTGGTTCTACTGCCGCTCGCGAGCTTGAAAAAGCCGGTAAAAAAGTGGCCGTTATCACAAAACTACACCCGCTTCGCAGCCACTCTGGGGCTGCGCAAGGCGGTATCAATGCAGCACTTAGTGACGAGGACAGCATCGAACTGCATGAGTTCGATACGGTCAAAGGTTCTGACTACCTGGCAGACCAGGATGCCGTCGAGCTAATGTGTAAAGAAGCACCTAAAACGATCCGCTGGGCAGAACGAATGGGTGCAGCTTTTAGTCGTAATGAGAATGGTACAATCGCACAACGCCCTTTTGGCGGCCAGTCATCGCCACGTGCCTGTTTTGCAAAAGATCGTACCGGTCTGACACTGCTTCAAACAGTTTATGAGCAGGCACTTCGTGACGGTGTCAAATTCTGGGACGAGTGGTATGCTGCCGACATCATCTATAAAGATGGTAAAGTAAGCGGTGTTGTTGCTTTCAATATCCGCAATATGGAAAAAGCGATCTTTGCCGCTAAAGCTATAATGTTTGCTACCGGCGGTTACGCACGCTCTTACAAGATCAATTCCAATGCCCATGCCAATACCGGTGATGGCCTCTCTATCGTAGCACGCCACGGTCTACCGCTAGAAGATATGGAGTTTGTACAGTTTCACCCGTCAGGACTTTCTGGCAACGGTGTCCTGATCTCTGAAGCTGCACGTGGTGAAGGCGGTAAACTGCTTAACTCTGAAGGCGAACGTTTCATGACCAGGTATGCACCTGAAAAACTTGAACTCGCTTCCCGTGATGTTGTCAGCCGTGCTATTATCCAGGAGATCCGTGAAGGTCGCGGTGTCGGCCCTCGTAAAGATGCTGTCTATATTGACCTCGTACACCTTGGTAAAGACCTTATTATGGAACGCCTTCCTGAGCTTCGTGACCTTGCGCTCACATTCCTCGGTCTCGATATGATCAAAGAGCCGATCCTTATCAGTGCTACTGCACACTACTCTATGGGCGGTATCCCAACCAATAAAGATGGTCAGGTCCGTAAAAACAACGATGAGTTCGTTGAAGGCTTCTATGCTGCCGGTGAAACTGCCTGTTCAAGTGTACATGGTGCCAACCGCCTGGGTGCGAACTCGGTCCTGGAAGCCCTTTTCTTCGGTCGTCATGTAGGCCAAACAATACTTAAAGACCTTGATGACGGTCTTGAGCTGCGTATGCCGGAAGAGTCCGATGCCGATACAATGATAAATGAGATTGAAACTATCCTGAAATCAAACGGCAAAGAGTCAGTTCCCGCTCTTCGTGATGAACTGCAGCAGTCTATGACTGACAATGCCGGTGTATTCAGAACGGAAAAGACCCTTGCAAAACAAGTAGATATCATGAAAGATCTTCGCAAACGTTTCAGTAAAATCCGTATCGACGATAAATCCCACATCTTCAATACCGATCTTCAAGAGGCGATCGAGCTTGGTCACATGCTTGACTATTCACTCTTTATCGTAGAGAGTGCTTTGGCACGTAAAGAGAGCCGTGGCGCTCACTTCCGTGAAGATTATCCTACCCGTGACGATGAAAACTTCCTGAAACACACCATGGCCTACATGGACAGTGAAGGCAATCTCTCTCTTGACTACATGAATGTCACTCTCGGCAAGCATGAACTCAAAGAAAGAACATATTAAGGAGCCGATGTGAGTACCCATACTATTACAACACAAAAAATCACGTTTAAAGTATTTCGCTTCAACTCTGATACTGACTACCTTCCGTACCACCAAGAGGTTGTTATGGATGTCACTTCTGAAGAAGTCGTCCTGGATATCCTCAACCGTATCAAGTGGGAAGTCGATGGAAGCTTCAGTTACCGTCGCAGCTGCCGTCACGGTATCTGTGGTGCCTGTGCGATCAAAGTAAATGGTAAAGGTGTTCTTGCCTGTAAAGAGCGTATGAATGACCTGATTGACATTTTCGGAACCGAATTGACACTTGATCCACTCAGCACCAAGCGTGCTATAAAAGATATGATCATCGACAAAGAGGATTTCTGGGTCAAACATGAAGATGTTGAGCCATATCTCATCAGTCACATTGATGAGCACCCGGAGATGGAGTGTGCCGTAACCCCTGCCGAAGCGGACGCCCTGCTTGAATCAGACTTATGTATCCAGTGCGGTCTCTGCCACTACGCCTGTCCGGTTGTTGAGATCAATGAAGACTACCTTGGGCCTGCAGCGTTTGCAAAAGCTTACCGTTTTAATGCCGATGTACGTGATGAAGGTATCGATGAGCGTATCGGTATCATCAACGCGCCTGGTCAGGGTGTCTGGGACTGTGTCAAATGTTTTGAATGTGCCGAAGTGTGTCCAAAAGAGGTCAACCCGATCGAAAAGATCACGAAACTTCACAACCAGGTCTTCGAACGTAATGATGCGCTTAACAACGTTGCAACACGCCACGCAGTCGGCTTCAAACACTCTATCGCAAAACACGGTCTGCTTGACGAAGGTGAACTGGTTCGCTACTCCGAAGGTAATATCGGCGTAATGAAACATATTCCGGTCGCGATCAAGATGTGGAAAAAAGGCAAGATTGTCATGCCTTGGAACATGCCGAAATCTGATAAGCTTGACGAGATCAAAGCACTTGTCAAATCATCTTCAACTGTAAAGTTCTAGGAGTACATAAATGGAAAAACTAAAGTATGCACTATTTACTGGATGTACTGCCAAAGAGAGTACTCCAGAGCAATTGATGTCAACCTACGCCGTTGCCGACAAACTTGGGATTGAACTGGTTGAACTGACAGAAGCTTCATGCTGTGGCGCTTCACACCTTCAGGATTATGATGATTTCCTCTCTCTGGTCCTGAATGCCCGTAATATCGCTTATGCTGAAAAACATGGGCTGACTATGGTGACTATCTGTAATACCTGTCAACTTAATACGGCAATGACCAAACATCGTCTTGACAACGATGCTGACCTCAAAGCGCGTGTGAATGAAAAGCTTGGCGAAGTAGGTCTTGAGTACAAAGGCGAGAGCGAAATCGTTCACTTCCTTTATGCCATTATCGATGATATCGGTCTTGACAAAGTAAAAGAGATGGTTGTCAGACCATTGAATGAACTCAACATTGCGCCATTCTACGGATGTCACAATATTCGCCCTTCTGAACTTCAAAATGAGTCAAATGGCGGCGAGAACCCTTACAACCCTACTTCACTTGATGATCTTATCATCGCTTGCGGTGGCGGGACAGTTGACTACGAAGAGAAAAACAAGTGCTGTGGCTTCCACGTTGAGCTGCAGGCACCAAAAACCGCTTCTATCCTGACTGGTAATGCGCTTATGGGTGCCATGGATCAGGATGCCGACCTAATGGTAACGCCTTGTCCGCTGTGTCACCTCAAACTCGACACCCAGTATGAGCATGCGTCTCATGCTGTCGGTCGTGATGTTAAACTGCCAGTGCTGCACATGCAGCAGATGGTAGGTCTTGCCCTAGGCTGCACACCAGCCGAACTGGGTCTCCACCACCACGTAGCAGACGTTGATTTCGTTTAAAACGCCAAACGAACGAAGTCCGTTTGCCTGCGCTATCGCTGAGATTTCTTCGGCAGCAGGCCCTCGCGCTTTTTGCGCTTTAGGGCTGCAATAGTCGAACACTTGATTGATTGTTGTAAGTCTCTTTGCCAATGTTATTAAATACCCTCACTTAAAATAAAATTCTCATCTCTGGAAAACTCACTATGTCTGACTCAATTGAAATCATCTCATGGAATCTCAATGGCATTCGTGCTGTTGCTAATAAAGAAGCACTTAAATGGGTCGATGAGCGTCAGCCTGACATTATCTGCTTTCAGGAGATAAAAGCCAGTGAAGAGCAGATCCCGAATAATCTTTTTGACTACAGCTACCCTGCCGTAAAGGTCAACAGTGCTGAAAAAAAGGGGTACTCCGGTACCATGACGATGAGTACGTTAATGCCAGAGGAAACTTCCATCCGGGAAGATATCGATGTGATGAGTGAAGGGCGTATTGTTGAACAGCACTTCGATGATTTTGTCCTCTTTAATGTCTACTTTCCAAATGGCCAGAAAGATGAGGATCGCCTGCAGTACAAAATGAAGTTTTATGATGATTTTCTCAATCATTGCAATGCCTTGCGGGATGAAGGTAAATCTATCATCATCTGCGGTGATGTCAACACTGCCCACAAAGAGATTGATCTCAAAAACCCAAAATCAAATGCTAAAACGTCCGGATTTTTGCCGGAAGAACGTGCCTGGATCGATAAGCTGATCGACCATGGCTATATAGACACTTTCCGCTATGTTCACGGTGACATCGAAGAGGAGTACAGCTGGTGGTCCTACCGTTTCAGTGCACGGACTAAGAATGTCGGCTGGCGTATTGATTACTTTTTTATCTCCGATGATCTTGCTGAATGCCTGGAGGATGCCTTCATCCTTCAGGATATCATGGGGTCCGACCACTGTCCGGTCGGTATCCGTATCGCCCTTTAATCCTTCAGGCCTATCTGCACCATCTTGCGTCTGAGATAGGCGATCTTGGACTGTAGTGGCAGATCTTTCGGGCAGACATCCTCACAGCCAAGCAGTGTCATACAGCCAAATACGCCATCTTCATCACCGATCAGCTCATAGTAATCCTCAGCGCTGCGTTTGTCACGCGGGTCAAGCTGATAGCGGGCAATTTTGTTGAGTCCGACAGCTCCGACAAACTCTTCACGCATCTGAATCGTTCCGCAGCCTGCCACACAGCAACCGCACTCAATACAGCGGTCAAGTTCATAGATCTCCTCAGCCAGCTCCGGTTCCATCCGCTCCTCGAGACGGGCGACATCACGCTCCTCTTCTTGATGGATCCATGTCTCAAGACGCTCATTAAGCCCTCGCATCCAGTTGCCTGTATAGACCGACAGGTCACCAATAAGCTCAAACAGCGGAAGCGGTGCCAGTGTGATCTCAGGGGCCATCTTGGAGGTGAGTGTACGACATGCCAGGCCTGGTTTACCATTGATCATCATCGAACAGCTGCCGCAGATACCTGCGCGGCAGACAAAATCGAATTTCAGTGAGGCGTCATGATGTTTACGGATATCATTCAGTGCTATATAGAGCGTCATTCCCGGTGCTTCTTTGACTTCAAAGGTCTCCATTCGAGGCTTGTCGTCTTTAACATGCGGGTCAAACCGTAAAACGGTTATTTTCAGTAAGCGTGCTTCTTCACCAGGCATCTTCAAACCTTTCATTAAGTCGTTCATTCTTTCCGCGATAGCGCTGTGGAAGTAGCTCTTCATACGGCATCAGGGCTTTTTGAACTTCGAAGCGGTCCAGCCCCTCCTCTTCGATCTCAGCCTTTACCTGATCGACATGCGCCTTTCGTATGCTGCTTTGGGGGTGATGAATGGTCATATCTTTACCATAGCCCCGAAAACCCGGAGGCAGCTCCATCTCATCAACACTGATCGCCTCATAGCTAACTGTCGGCATTGTCTCGTCTGCATCCGGCCAGGACATTATCGTTCGCTTTAACCACTCGGCATCATTACGCTCCGGATAATCTTCACGGGAGTGTGCCCCACGGCTTTCCGTTCGAAGCAGTGCCCCATAAGCGACTGTCAAAGCCACTTTGATCATACGTTGTGTACGGTAAGCATTCACCAGTGCCGGATTGGCAGCTCTGGACTTGGAACGGCTGACTCCTATATTGTGACTTCGGAACAGCAGTTTCTCCAGTTCATCAACCGCCTCTTTCAGATCTTTTTCATTACGGAAAATTCCAACTTTTTCCATCATGACCATCTCCATCGCCTCGCGCAGCTCATAAGCATCTTCACCCTTGTCGTTATTGAGCAGACGGTCGATTTTTCTATTTTCTCTATCCATAAACTGCTCGATAACGTTGGTATTGACATCGATACCGCTCTCTTCAGAGTCACAATAATCAGAGATATATTCTGCCACCAGCATTCCTGACACTACTGTCTCACTCACCGAGTTTCCACCCAGACGGTTAAAACCATGCATATCCCAACACGCTGCTTCACCGCAGCTATAGAGTCCTCTCATCGTCTGTGACTCACCCATATGGTTAGTACGGATTCCGCCCATCGAGTAGTGCTGTGTCGGACGTACAGGGATCCACTCTTCTGCCGGATCGATACCTAAAAAGCTTTCGCAGATCTCTTTGACTTCACGAAGGTTTTTCTCAATATGTTCACGGCCTAGAATGGTAATATCAAGCCAAAGGTGATCGCCATAGCGTGATGGTACCCCTTTGCCCTTTCGTATATGTTCTGTCATCCGCCTGGAGACGACATCGCGTGATGCCAGCTCTTTTTTATCCGGCTCGTAATCCGGCATAAAACGATAACCGTCAACGTCACGTAACAGACCACCGTCACCGCGGCACCCTTCTGTTGTCAAAATACCGACCGGTACGATTGCCGTTGGGTGAAATTGGATCGCTTCCATATTTCCAAGTGTAGCCACACCTGTTTCAAGGGCAAGTGCCTGCCCTATTCCCTGACAGATCACCGCATTGGTCGAGACACTGTAAATACGGCCGTAACCACCGGTCGCGATCGTCGTTGCCTTCGCAATATAGGCCACCAGTTCGCCCGTCATCAGATTTCTGGCAATTGCACCATAGCATCGGCCATTCTCATGAACCAGGGCTACGGCTTCCATACGTTCACGCACTTCAATCTTCTGTTCATGCGCTTTATTGTCCATCGCAAAGAGCATACTGTGACCCGTTCCATCAGAGGTATAACAGGTGCGCCACTTCTTCGTTCCGCCGAAATCACGCGCAGTTATCAGTCCATGTGCATCATCACTTTCTGTTATCGTTACCTTTTCTGCATTGATGATCGCCTGCCGATCACCACGTTTGACACGGCTCCATGGTACACCCCAGCTGGCAAGTTCACGGATCGCTTTGGGGGCCGTATTGACAAACATACGCACCACTTTCTGATCGGCTCCCCAGTCACTTCCTTTAATGGTGTCTTCAAAGTGGACATCCTCATTGTCCCCATGGCCCATCATCGAATTGGCAAGACTCGCCTGCATACCGCCCTGTGCTGCAGCAGAGTGTGAGCGTTTTGGCGGGACAAGTGTCAGAACGATCACATCATGTCCACGTGCTTTCACGCCGGTAGCCGTTCGCAATCCTGCAAGGCCGCCGCCAATGACCAGAACATCGGTATAGGTTATTTTCATTGGCCTGGCTCCTTCACAGGGTGATACCGCTCTCCGACTTTATCGGCGTGTTTATGGCCGATCATCATGTATGTTCCCAATGAGAGCAGACTGATGCCCATGTAGAGAACGATCGAAATGATCATGATCTTTTTCATCAATTTTCGGCTTTTTTTTGGATCTTTTCCCTCAAACACACCCCATTTCAGCGCCAGTCTGTAGAGACCAATGGCAGCATGAAGAATGACGCTGATCAAAAGCAGCAGATAAAGCGGCCACATCCATTCACTGTAAATACGGTCGGCTGAGGCGTATGGCCCGATCTTATCCGGGGTACTCATCATCATATAGAGGTGGACTGAACCAAGAAAGAACATCATGAAACCGGTCACTGCCTGATAAAACCACAATGAAGTGTCACTGTGTTGCATACCAGACATATGCTTCTTGTAGATGCTGTACTGACGGTAACTCGACGGTAGCTTGCGAACAGCCGTCAATGCATGCACAATAAAGATGACAAATATAGCTCCGGCAAGAAACGTGATGATCCCGGGATAGGTCTCTCCAAAAAAGTAGTACCCTTCAAACATACGTGTTACGGCGTACATTGCATCTTTACTGATAAGAATACTGGCTTCAAAAAGCAGGTGGCCTGCAATAAAGATAGCCAGGATCAGACCCGTGACACTCTGAATAAGATCCAGGCGGGCAGGCTTATGGCTGATATGACGACGCATATAAGCAGCAATACTTTTGTGTACCCTATCGTGTCTCATTGATTGTGCCCCACTCTATTTTGATTTTGGACGGAATGCTTTTATAACATCTTCATTACACTCAAGATACGGTCCTTCGATCAGGTCGATACAGTAAGGAACTGCAGGGAAAACGGCATCGAGGCATTCACGGATCGATTTTGGCTTGCCCGGAAGATTGATAATGAGTGATTTACCACGGATTCCGGCCGTTTGACGCGAAAGGATGGCTGTTGGAACGTACTGCAGGCTCACCTGACGCATCAACTCGCCAAAGCCGGGCATCATCTTGTCACATACGACTTCAGTCGCTTCCGGTGTCACATCACGTGGTGCAGGACCTGTCCCACCTGTTGTAACAACCAGGCAGCACCCCTCATCATCGCACAGCGCTTTCATTGTGCTTTCAATATGCTCCTGGTCATCCGGAATACAGCGGTAGACGATCTCAAACTCTGACACCAGATAATCTTTCATCGTATCTTGAATCGCCATCCCGGAAATATCTTCATAGATCCCCGCACTGGCACGATCTGACGCAGTAATAACTCCAATTTTTATAGTACTCATATATCACTTCTCCTGTAGAAAATGGTTTGCTTTTTTTATATAATAGACAGTTGCATATTGCTTAAAAAATTCTCTTGCAGCTTCGGCATTGACAATACGATCTTCACTCCCCAGATAGACCTCGATCCGGGTCCCTCTTCTCTTGATCTGCTCAAGCAATTTCGGTTCCCAAACATAGTAGAGCAGCTCTTCAAGTTCAGCGGCACTTGTCTGGCTGTCTCCCAGGGTATCTATGCTCATGTATGGATCACAACATAGCTGCTTGAACTGCCTCAGATAGGCCGTATGGTCTCTCTTGTAACCCATCATCTGCAGTCGTTTGAACTTCTCCGGTTTGTCCTGAAAAAAAGCTGGTGAAAAGAGTTGCAGCCGATCAATCCGGTCGCTGGAAGCAGCAACATGTTCAGCGGCCTTGATCGCTCCGTAACTGAATCCGGCAACCGTATAGGCATCACGAAGCAGATACTCATCAAAAAGATCTGCCTCATTGGTAAATGAAAAACCGCTATAAAAGATCATCTACTATCTTCTTGACCGCCTCTTTAGAAATACTTTCCCGTTCCAATAGAACGCTCTCGATAGCACCGATGGCACTCTCTTTCGTCGCAAGCAGCGCTTTCGTCTCTTCATAAATAGTGTCCAAGAGCGCTATTTTGTCATTTGCCTGCGGTGTAAGCGACTTACCCATCGCATATTTGTCAAGCATCTGATGGACGAGTCCTCTCGCCCGTTCAATATCTGCCGCCGCATTGGTCGCATGTTCTGAGAAACGGAGTTCACAGGCTGCCATTCCGGCAAGCAGAACCTTGATATGGCCCTCTATCTCGTGCTTGAGCATCTGTTCGCTGATAGGGGGTTTGATCGATTCACTGCTAAGCACAACCTTATCAAATGGCAGATCAAACCATTGCGCCACAAGAGCTTTACCCGCCTGGTAACGTGCATGATACGCTTTTTGTTGATCTGTCAGAATTTTAAGACGTTTCTTTCCAAAAAGGACTTTGTCTTTTACCTGATGAAAATGGTCCATCGTCACACGCAAATCATTTTGACGAAGTGAAAGCAGTGCGGCCTCATTTACCAGAGCGGCCAGTGATGCCCCATTGAAACCGACCGTCATTTTGGCGATCTCTTCACTCTCAACATCATTGGGAACATGTTTAAGGTACTTCATCAAGATCGCTTCGCGCTCTTTTGGTGTCGGAAGATCGACAAAGATACGGCGATCGAACCGCCCGGCTCTAAGCAGTGCAGAGTCAAGTACATCGATCTTGTTTGTTGCAGCAACAACGATGACACCGCTGGCATCTTCAAAGCCATCCATCTCCGTCAGAAGCTGGTTTAGTGTTCCTTCCCGCTCATCATTACTGTTACCATCACGTTTTTTGCCCACCGCATCAATCTCATCGATAAAGATGATAGACGGTGTATTGGCTTTGGCGGCACTAAAGAGTTCATGAACGCGTTTTGCCCCCATCCCCACATAGATCTGCACAAAAGAAGCACCGCTTTGATAATAAAACGGTACTTCTGCCTCAGCTGCAACAGCTTTGGCGATCATCGTCTTACCGACACCCGGAGGACCGACCAATAGCACGCCACGCGGCATACGTGCACCGAAACTTCGATAACGTTTCGGATTGCGCAGAAAGTCAATGATCTCTTCTAGTTCGACTTTCACATCACTGATTCCGCCGATATCGGCAAAGGTGACATCCGATTCTACCGGACGGATTTTTTCCATCGCCATTGGAGCTTGCGATGATGCTCCGCCACCCAATATTTTTGTCTCTGCGCCACCCGTACGTTTTTGCCACCAGCGAAAGATAATCGAGCCGCCGCCCAATACCAATACAAGCGCCAGAAGTGACAGTACGACAGTGCTGCTTCCCTCTATCTCAACTTCGGACTTGGAAAACATTGCCGGTGTCACCTGGGAGCCGGCGATTTTATATCTCCCCTCTGCCGTAACCAGATAGATGTACTTATCGGTGGCGATCACCTTTTTAACCTGTTTGGTCTCCAAGAGTACCTGGGCACGCTCAAGCGGAATCAGCTCTGCCTTGTCTCTGAGAAGCGCATACGCAAAGAGTGCAAGGATAACAAATGCCGAGATAAATAAAACAAGCCGATTCTGTTTAGAGTTCCACATAGTTGCCATCCTTCTCTACGGTATAGTTTTCAATAAACATCCACTCACCGGTATGATCTTCATCGGCTTTGATACGGATTTTATTGAAGAACTGATCAAGCCCGTGATAGAAGCCATCTTTCTCACTCTCTATCAACACTTCCAGAGGTACACTCTGGCGTTTACGAAATGCCAGATTGTTGGCATCGACAATCGCATTGAGTTCTCGCATACGAGCTTTGGAGACCGTACCGTTCACCATCTCTTTCATCTGCGCGGAAGGCGTGCCATCACGCTTGGAGTAGGTAAAGGCATGGACATGGGTCAATGGAAGTTTATGAAGGTTCTCGACCGCCTCCTGCCAGAGAGCCTCCGTTTCACCCGGATGCCCTACGATAAAATCCGTTCCAAGCGCAAAGCCTTTGTCGGCAAGCTCTTCAAAAAGTGGCAGGTCTCGTTCAAAGCGATTACGACGGTTCATTATGCGCAGCATCTCCGGCGACGTGTGCTGCAGGGCAATGTGAAGATGGCGTTCAAGCCATGGCTCATCCAATATCTCTTTGAACTCATCGCTGATCTGGATCGGTTCAAGCGAGCCGATACGGATACGTCTCACTCCGCGGATAAGACTCATCTTCTTCATCAACGATGCAATCGAACGTCCTTCTCCCTGCCCGTAGCTACCGACGTTGGTCCCTGTCAAAATAAACTCGCCAAAGCCGTTACCGGCAAGAGTCCGCACCTGATGAAGTATCTTCTCCTCTTCCATACTTCGCGCATCACCGCGTACAAAAGGGATGATGCAGTAGCTACATCGGAAGTTACACCCCTCCTGAATCTTGATGAAGGCTCGGCTTTTGCCGACAAAATCGGTAACAACCGTCTCATCAATATGGTTAAGGTCACCCAGTTCATAGAAACGCGTAGTTTCCGTTAAAAGCGTATTGATCTTCTCTTTTTCGGACTGTCCGAAGACACCGAACACCTTATTCTGTTCATAAAGGTTCTCACCCTTGGTATGCGCGCCGCAACCTGTCAAGAAGATCTTCGATTTACCCGCTTTTTCTATCTGGTTGATATAACCGCGTGCACTGCTGTCCGCACTATTGGTCACGGTACAGGAGTTGACCACGATCACGTCGGCATCTTCTTCGTTCAAGGTAATCTCAAAGTCCTTCAGACGGCTCATCATCACCTGTGAATCAAAAAGGTTGGTACGGCAACCGAAGGTTTTGAAGAAGACTTTTTGTTTCATACGATCTCATCCGGCTCGCCCGGAGGCAGCTCTTTTCTCGCACTCTTACCAAGATTGATCTGCTGCGTAGGGTATGCGATCTGTATGTCATCCTCGGCCAGATAAGCATCAAGCACATCGGTAGATATGACACTGCGAAGCGTCAGTGTCGCATAGGCATTGGTCAGGTACCAGATACTGATCTGGACACCATGCGGTTCTACAAATGAGAAGATACGCGGTTCAACATTGGTGTTTTTCAGGCTGTAACGGTCGCGCAGTTTGTTGAGCTGCTTACGGGTGATATCGGTATACCCTTTGGAATATTTCCTCGCAATCTCCTTGGCGATATGCATCGCTTTTTTATGGTTGGAATCAAAGGTGATCGTAATATCAATACCATCCCACACCGTCTTCAGCGAAGCATGCGAGTAGTTCGCAATCATCTGGGTGAAGATGTAGTTGTTCGGGATGAAGATGATCCGTCCCGCACGGCGGTTGTCCATATATGTCGTCAAGGTGATGTCTTCGAGTATCGTAATGCGCAGCAACGAAATATCTAGCACGTCACCGACATACTTCATCCCCTCTTTATCGACCCGGACACGGTCACCGACGTGGATCGACCCTCCCAGGACAATAACCAGCCAGCCCAGCATGCTCATAAACCAGTCTTTCATCGCAATCGCAATACCTGCTGATGCAAAACCGAGCACCGTGACCATATAACCGACATTTTCAATATAGTTGAAGAGTAAAATAATCACTACCAACGTAAAGTTGGTAAAGTTGATGACCTTGTTGGCCATATAGTAGCGCTCATTATCAATAATATATTTTTTGACGACAAGCTTGCTCAGGAAGAAGATGATAAAGAGGATCAGAATGATAATACCTATATTGAAGAGCTTGTAGACCTGCACCTGGATATCATCATTGATCGCCTGGTGGATCTTCTCAATACGCTTTGCATAGACCTCAGACGTTGCGCTAATCGTTTCAAGTGCCGTTTCAAACTTTTCAAGCTGATAGGTTATATCGATGTAATCCTGACGGTAGTCATGCTCTTTATCTACAGCGAGTAGATTTTTATAGAGCCCCTCTTTTTTACGCAGCAGAATAACGATCTTTCTGAGCTCTTCCTCGCTGGCCTTGTAACTGGCATAAAGATCATCAACATGCTTCTGATAGGAGATCCCCGAAAAGATCTCTATAGGGTTGGTGACATTTGGGCGCTCCCCCGGTTCCACAGGCTTAAGCAGTGCAGAAAACGGTGTCTCTCCATGTCCTTTGAGCAGGATGATCTGTTCGGTGAGGATCTTTTCCTTTGCCAAAATCCCGGCCAGTTCATCTTTTTCACTGATCGTATCGCCATGTTTGGAGAGCTCATCAATACGCTCATGAAGTTCTTTCAAGTCCTCTTTGACATCCAGGTAGGTAAGGTATGAGCTGTAGTTTTTCAGCCAGAGGCTATCATCATGCAAAAGCTCTTCGTCGCTGAGTTCAAGCTGCTCTTTGTAGTGTCTGACAAGGGACTGACGCTCCTTTTTTCGTTCAAGACGAATACCCTCCTGGCGCTTTTTTTCAGCCAACTGATCCGCACTTAGGTTCTGGTCAACCGCACCTGCCTTGGTATTTTCTGCAGCGGCACTCATCCATAAAAAGAGAAGAAGCAAGATCAGCAGCGTTCGCTTCATCTACACATCCCCAAATGTCATCAAGACATTTTTTATCAATATTTCATCGATTGCATCGGTGATCTCAACCCCGCCAAGGTTTCGCGGAATGATAAAGGTGATTGCACTGTCGGCACTCTTCTTGTCAAGATAGAATGTTTCGTAAAAACGCTCTACATCTTTGATGACATAATGCGTCGGAAGAGCATACTTCTCAAGCAGCGCTTTCACACGATCACTCTCCTCCTGATGCATCCATCCCAGTGAAACAGCAACAGCATTGGCCATCACCATGCCAATAGCGACGCCTTCACCATGCAGGTAGGTACTGTAACCGGTCTCATTTTCGATCACATGGCCAAATGTATGTCCATAGTTGAGCGCAGCACGCAGGCCATGCTCTTTTTCGTCCTGTGCCACTACCCATGCTTTGGTCTTGACCGACTTGGCGATCGCCTCTTTTAGCTGCTGAGGATCAACCAGGTCAGCTGTCTCCAGCCAACTAAAAAATGCTCTGTCAAAGGTGACTGCCATCTTGACGATCTCTGCAACTCCGGTACCAAACTCACGTTCAGGCAGCGTAGAGAGGAAAAACGGGTCGATATAGACAGCCTGAGGCTGGTGAAAGGCACCTACAAGATTTTTACCAAAACGGTTATTGATCCCTGTCTTGCCGCCGACACTTGCATCGACCTGAGAAAGCAGTGTTGTAGGTATCTGGATAAAATCGATCCCGCGCTGGTAGATACTGGCGGCAAACCCTGTCATATCACCGATAACACCGCCGCCGAATGCGATCAGCAGTGACTTGCGGTTAAAGCGATTTTCAAACATCTGCTCCAAAATAGACTCGATTGTCTCCCAGTTTTTATACTGCTCGCCATCAGGAATGGTGATGACATGAAGCTCTTTTGCGCTGATTCTGCTTTTTAGGTACTCCAGGTGATAACCTGAAACTGTCGGGTTTGTTACAATGGCCACTTTGGTATCAAAATGGAGTTGGGGAAGTGTGTCAATAGTTATTTGGTATGAGTTGTCAGTCTCATGTTTAAGAGGGATGTCTACCGTCATTTTTGGTCCGAATTGAATGTTTTATAATGTCTTAGATAATACTTGAAGGAGCCTTAAAACTGCGTGAAAGCGGGATTAAAGGGATATAAAATCGCTTCAAACCAAGTGGCGGTGTGTCAAATTCTTACAGGTATAAATAGTTGATGATAACGATTCAAACGGTGGTATAGACGCTCACTGTCTGTTGAGAAAAGAGAGAGGATCGGTCGCTCTGTCATCTTTTCGGTAAATGGCAGACATTGAAGGAAGTTATCCTTCTGCCTTAGCGTCCGAATTGGATTTTGATCCTGCTCGATGACCTTGATCGATTTGGAGAAGATGGAAGCGAGGTTATTGTAGTGTTCTATCACCTGCTCTTTCTCCTCCTGATGTTCACTGCGAAAATTGAAGAGTTCAAGGTTATACCCCATCTGGGCAGAGATATCAAAGATAGCTGTTGAGACTTTTTCAAGGTCACGATTATCGGAGACAAGGACTATCGCTTCTTTGATATCGGAGATATCTTTCTCTGAAAGACTCAATACCGGAACATTCGCTTCAAACAGCGTTTTACGCATACTCTGGTAGGAGAAACAGTCACGTGAGACCAGAATAAGCCCCACATGAAACTGTTTCACGTCATTTAGGGTTATATCTGATGATTTGACCGATTGGTAATTGATCTCAATAATGACATTGCTGCTACGATACGATTTGATATGCCGCAAAAGATCAAAATCATTTGGATTAAACACTTTTACAATGAGATCTTTTCCCAGTTCCTGATGGATAAATGTAGCCTGTTCCAACAGACGTCTGATGGACTTTTCATTTTCATAACGCATATCAATATGAAGGTAAAGGTTTGATCCAAACGGTGCCGGAAACTGCCCAAGCTCACGCTTGATTGCACGGTATACGGACTTAAGTACACTTGGCTCACCAATGAGCAGGAGCAGATCATTCGGATGGATCATCGTACGCCGCTTGGGAAGGATCAGCTCACGATTGCGATAGATCCCGATAATACGCCAGTTTCGCTGTTCGATCACTCCTATATGACGGTAAACGAACGAACTTCCAAACGGTACAAGGATCTCCATGATCTCGCCCTTGCCCAGCCCGACATTTTGTGCAATGACCGGAACATTTGGCAGATAATCGATAAGGCGTGATGCCAGCAGTTCATTGGAGTTTATGGAGACGACATTGGGATCTTCAAAAGAGATACCAAACTGATCGAGGACGACAACCCGTAACTGCTTCTTCATCGTACGGATGTTTTTGATCGTGATCTCGGTATCTTTCGCCGTCGCCATGGCGACAAACACCTGGGCAAAATCCATCTTCAGAACATTGGCGAGTTTGTGGAAACTGGTCGGATCGAAATTGAAAAATTTGTATTGGGAAGGATTGGCATCAGCCGGTTTCTCTACACTGCCCGGTTGAATAATGTAATAGAGATTTTCGCTGCTGTATGTTGCCACGATACGGTCAACCAGGTGCTTGCCGATCGTCCCGTCACTGATAATTAGAAACTTTTTCATATAAAACCCGAATTTAAATAGCCGCTATTGTACCGTTTTTAGTTAAAATACGAAAAAAGTTAAAAGCAGACAATGAAATTTAAGATAAATGCCACAAGTGGAAAAGCCCGCGCCTGTACGATCCAGACAGCCCACTCCACCATTCAGACACCGGTCTTTATGCCCGTAGGCACCGTCGGTTCTGTCAAAGCCTTGGACATGGCCGATATGACGGAAATTCTGGGTACTCAGATCATCCTTGCCAACACTTACCATATGTACCTTCGCCCCGGTGATGAGACGGTTGCCAAAATGGGTAAACTGCACAAATTCACTACCTATCCTAACAGTTTTCTGACCGACAGCGGCGGGTTTCAGGCTTTCAGTCTTAGCGATATATCAAAGCCAAAAGAGGACGGCATTGAGTTCCGTAGCCATATCGATGGTTCCAAACACTTCTTCACACCGAAAAAAGTGATCGATATCCAGAACAATCTCGGCAGCGATATTATGATGATCCTCGATGACCTCGTTGCCCTTCCTGCGACACAGGAACGGATCAAGACCTCCATCGAACGTACAACACGCTGGGCAGCAGAGTCTATCACCTATCACCGGGAGCAGCAGGCCAAAGGGATCGGTGTCGATCAAAATATTTTTGCTATTATCCAGGGCGGAACCGATAAAGCGTTTAGAACTAAATCCGCACAGGAGCTCTGTGCCCTGGATTATGACGGTTTTGCCATCGGCGGTCTCTCCGTCGGTGAAGCCAATCAGGATATGTACGATACCGTCGAACACACTATACAGTATATGCCCGAAGGGAAACCTCGCTACCTGATGGGTGTCGGTACTCCGGAAGATCTTATCGAGAACATCGAGCGCGGCATCGATATGTTTGACTGTGTGATGCCGACACGAAATGCCCGTAACGGTACCCTTTTTACCAGTTTCGGAAAGATGAATATCCGCGGTGCCAGGTTCAAACATGATGAACTTCCGATCGATCCTGAATGCGACTGCTACACCTGCAAACGCTATACACGTTCATATATCCATCACCTCTTCCGTGCCAAAGAGATCACCTTTTATCGTCTCGCATCACTGCACAACCTGCACTACTATCTCAACCTGATGAAACAGGCCCGCGAAGCGATCTTGGAAGACCGCTACAGCGAATTCAAGAAGGAGTTTTATGCCAAACGAGAAGCCTAAGTTGACCCTCGGTGTCAACATCGACCATATCGCCGTTCTGCGCGAAGCCAGAAAGATCAATGACCCCGACCCATTGATGGCCTTGGCCATCTGTGCCCAAAACGGTGCCGATCAGATCACCATCCACCTGCGCGAAGACCGCCGGCATATCCACGATGAAGATGCGAAAAAGATCATCCGGAACTCACCGGTTCCCGTCAACCTGGAGTGCTCCATCAACCAGGAGATCATCGATATTGTCTGTGATCTCCAGCCCCACCGGGTCACCCTTGTTCCTGAAAAACGTGAAGAGGTGACAACAGAGGGCGGTCTGGATGTCATTGGTCAGGCCGATGCGATCAATTACGCCATTGAGCAGCTGCATGACGCACTCATCCCTGTTTCACTCTTCATTGATCCGACGATTGAAGCCGTTCATATGAGTAAAGAGCTTAACGCCGAGATGGTTGAACTGCATACCGGAACCTATGCCAACCTATACGCGATGCTGCACACTTCCCTTCCCTACACCCACCACAGCATCAAAGAGCTGGAACTCCCCCGATATGAACTTCAGGGACGATTTGAAGAGGCTTTCGGACTACTGGAGAGCGCTGCCAATGAAGCCAAAGAGCAGATGCTCCTTGTTGCTGCCGGACATGGTCTTAATTACCAGAATGTCTCACCAATTGTAAACATCGGTGCCATCACGGAGCTCAATATAGGTCAAAGCATCATCGCCCGATCTGTCTTTTCAGGACTCGCCGATGCCGTCAAAGAGATGAAAGCCCTCTGTAACCGCTGATGAAACCGCGCATTTCCATCAGTATCGGTGACCTGAACGGTATCGGTATCGCTATCGCTTTCGAAGCGCACGAACAGATCACTCAACTCTGTCAACCGCTCTACTGCATCAGCGACTCCATGCTAAAACAAGCGGCATCGCTGCTTGGCAAAACCATCCCGAGTGATTTTAAAACAGTTGATGTCACAGGCGATTTCGATATTGAGCCTGCTGCTGTTTCTGCACAGAGCGGTCAATACGCCTACGACTCATTTATGAAAGCCATCGCACTTGCCGAGTCAGATGCAGTCGATGCCATCACTACCCTTCCCATTCATAAAGAAGCCTGGTCACTGGCCGGACTGGATTTTGTAGGCCATACCGATCTGCTTCGTCGTCACTTTGAGAAAGAAGCGATTATGATGCTCGGTTGTGATGAGATGTATGTTGCACTCTATACGGAGCATATCCCACTTTCCAAAGTACCCGAGAAGATCGAAGAGGAGGCACTGACACGTTTTCTTATCGACTTCCAGCGGGAAACCGGTGCAGAAAAGATTGCTGTTTTAGGACTCAATCCTCACGCCGGCGACAATGGTGTACTGGGAAATGAAGAAGAGGTTATAGCCAAAGCGATTGCCAATGCAAATAACAGCTGTAATGGCACTTTCCATGGCCCACTCGTGCCGGACATTGCCTTTACACCTGCCTCACGCGAACAGTTCATCTATTTTATCGCCATGTACCACGATCAGGGACTGGGGCCGTTAAAAGCTCTCTATTTCGATGAGAGCATCAATGTCTCGCTCAATCTACCCGTTATCAGAACATCCGTCGACCACGGAACCGCATTTGACATCGCCTACAGACAGGCACCCAAAACGCAAAGTTACCTCAATGCCATTAAAGCAGCAGTAGATCTCTGCCACCGAACTGTTTAAAGGGCACCTCTAAAATCACACATCACGCTTCTCCTCGTCGACAGGCAGTTTTATTGTAAAACATGCTCCTTTATCGGCATTGTGCACATCAAGAGTTCCTTGACAATGCTGTTCAACAATAGTCTTGCTGATATAGAGTCCAAGGCCGACTCCGCTGGAGACCCCTTTGGTCGTAAAGTAAGGGTCAAAAATATTATGCATATGTGCTTCATCGATTCCGCCGCCATTATCGCAGATACTACAGACGACCCTGTTGTTCTCTTCGGTGATATGAATAGTGATGCGTCTATTCTCTTCGGTATGTGCGATCAATGCTTCTTTGGCATTGTTGATCAGATTGAGCAGAACCTGTATCATTTCACGTTTATAGACCGGTACCATTGCATCGCTCTCATTTTTAACTTCCAGATCGATAGCGTGATCAACTAGAGTCGGTCCGACGATATTATCTATCTCTTTTATAACGGTATACATTGGCATCGCTTCTCTTTTTTGCTCCGGAGTGAAGAAGTCTTTAAAATCGTCAATGATCTGCGACAGATGCCTGGTCTGTTTTAAAATAACGTAGGACTGTTTCCGGACACTCTCTGATGTCATGCTTTCCATCTCAATATCTGCAAGAATGTTGTTAACCCCCATGCTGATAACGCTTAAGGGCTGGCTCCACTGATGCCCGAGCATCCCGAGTATCTCACCCATGGCTGCCTGTCGTGACTGCGCAAGCAGCAGTTTGTCTTTCTCTTTCAGTTCTGCTTCTGCCTCTTTACGTTTTTCGATCTCCGCACGCAGTTCATCACGTGAAGCCGTCGTCTTTTTAAGTTCATCAAGCATCTCGTTAAACGACCTGGCAAGTGTGCCTATCTCGTCACGTGCCGTTATATTTGCTCTTAGGTCAAGCTCTCCTTGCCCGATCCGATTAGCCATTACCGAAAGCTCGCTGATCGGTCGGCTGAGCCATCGTCCGATTAAAAGGGCGAGCAGCGCCGATAAAAAGGTAAAGAGAAGGCCAATATAGATGATCATCTGATTCGTTGCCCTGTTCCCGGCCATTGCCTGCTCTTTATCATAGCCTATAACGGTATGCCACATCTCTCCCTCATTGCCTTTGATATGATCGCCGGTCTGCGGCTTGCCTCCAAAGGCAATACCCGGCATCTCCAGCGTCAGTCGCACGGGAGCGTATGCCATCACTTTTGTTTTGCCATCATCCTGAACGATCCTGGCTCCTGTCTCCATGCCTTCTAAATTTGTCAGCAGTTGAGGGTTAATATGTGTAGATAGCGGAGGAGCTCCATGCTCAAGTACGATCACCCCTTTGGTCCGTACAATCTGCAAAGAACCGTGATCAAGCTTGCTATAACGTTCCACAACACTACTCAATGTGCCCATAATATTTATATTGCTTTTTAAAATACCGATGATCTCGCCATCTTTTTTAATAGGAATAACCACCCCGATCACATACCCCTGCACACTCTCATCAAAGCCGCGATCATCAAAAAAAACTTTTCCTCTCCCCTTATTGTAACTCTCCTTCCACCAATACTTATGCGCATGGGCGAGGGTAGAGAGTTTTCCGGTAGAGGCGATCATGGCACCGTAACGGTTTGTAATAAAAATCTCCCCGTATGTCCCCGGCAGTATCTCCTGCTGCTGTTTCAGGTGTCTGGCAAGCGGGTTATTGAGGTAGGGCGCAATAAAAGGGTGGTTGGCATCGTCTGCCTCTTTCCACTTTCGGTTCAGCTCTTTGATCTCCTCTTTCTGCTGCACCTCGCTAAGCGCTGCATAGTGGTCATTGCTCTGCAGAAGCGTTTCAAGTACTACAGGTGCCGAGGCAACCGTTTGGGTAACAGCAAGTTTTTCACTTAGCTCGAGTTCGCTATGGTATGCAGAGTCCACCACTCTTTCAACAAGTTTTTTTTGCTCATTCTGCATGACATTATTATAACTCCAGAGGCTATATATCAACGAGACAGAACTCAGGATAAAGAGACTGGAAAATATAATAAGAACCGTGATTTTGTACTTTAACTTCATACTGTTCTCCGGATGTTAATTGTCGGGTCTGCTTCTGTAATGGCTAAAGATCTATCCCCCCCCACTCCAGCGGAATAGCAATCTTGAAGCAGGCTCCCTCATCGCTGTTTTCTACACTGATTGTACCATGCAGATGCTTCTCGACGATAGTCTTGGACATATAGAGTCCAAGTCCCGTCCCGATTTTTGCATCTTTCGTCGAAAAATAGGGATCAAAAATCTTCTCGATGATAGCCTCGTCAATCCCCCCGCCGTTATCGCAGATAGTCGTAACGACATGCTCTTTATCACTGCTGATGAGAACATTAATATGTCGATCTGACATTTTATTATCGATAAGTGCCTCTTTGGCATTTTTAAGCAGATTGATATAGACCTGCAGCAGTTCACGGGAGTAGGTCTCAACACTTTTACTATTTTCATTTTTGACGGCTATCGTGATTTCACTATGTTCGAGACTTTTGCCAATTATTTTTTCAGCTTCGGTCATTACCTCTGCAAGGTCAACGCTCTCTTTCTCTTTGTCAGGACGGAAGAAATTCCTGAAGTCGTCGATAGTTTTTGAAAGGTATTGAGTCTGTTTCAGAATGCTTTGAGCACTCTCTTTCAAACTCTCTTCATTTACATCTTTAAGCTCAATATCGAGGAGTATATTGTTTGCTCCCATCGCGATGACGGTAATAGGCTGTCGCCACTGGTGCGCGATCATCCCGATCATCTCACCCATCGCCGCATGACGTGACTGGACGATCATCATCTCCTCTTTAGCTTCCAGTTCCGCTTTGAGATAGACCTGCTCGGTGATCTCCTGTTTCACACCGATGTAGTTGACGATAGCGCCTTCATCGCTGACGACCGGCGCAATGATCGCCGACTCCCAGTACTCTTCGCCGTTTTTCTTGATATTTTTGAACATACCCGACCAGACGCGCTCCTTGGTGATCTCACTCCAAAGCTCCTCATAGTCGCTTGCAGAATGGTAATCGCTTTTCAGGATGCGGGGGTTCTGCCCGATAGCCTCTTCCTGGCTGTAGCCTGTCACCTGGGTAAACCACGGGTTGATATACTCTATATTTCCATCGACATCAGTGATCACAATGGAAACCGGACTCTTTTCAAGAATCTGTTTGAACTTGGCGATCTCATGCTGGTCTCTGTACTGTTCGGTGATATCAAGATAGATCGACCCGGTCTGAAGGTTCTTTTCATCTTTTCCAATTGCAAACGTCAATACTCTGAAAATAGCTCTATCTCTATCTGAATACTCTATGACCGCTTCCGCGTAGCCGATCTCTTTTGCCCGTTCGTTCAGTGCCCTGAGCTGAGAGGAGGTATCTTTGGGAAGGAGCGCATAGGCATTCATACCTAAAATACTCTCTCTGCCAAAGAAACGCTCTGAGGATCTGTTGGCATAGAGAACGCGGCACTCTTCATCTTTTATAACGATACCGGCCGGGATATTCTCCATAAAGCGTTCAAACTGCTGCTGCGATGCACGTAACTGATTTTCAAGATTTTTCTGTTCCGATATGTCCGTATGAAAACCAATCATACGCTTAGCTTTGCCGTTCTCATCAAAAATAGTCTGGCCACGGTCGAGAACCCAGACCCAGTGCCCGTCCCTGTGTCTTAAACGATAAATATTTTCGTATGCTCTTCCAGGCTCTGCATGAGAAAGAGCAATATCCTGCTCTGCCTTTTTCAAATCATCAGGATGGACACGCTCTTCCCAGGTCTGAAGCAGATTTGGCAGTTCGTCATCTTTATAGCCCAACATCTTTTTCCAGTTGGGTGAGAAGTAAACCTCATCGGTTTCAAGGTTCCAGTCCCATAGACCTTCATTTGCACCGTTTATGGCATACTCCAACCGTTCCCGAACTTCTTCAAACTCGGTAATATCGGTAAAGCTTACCACACTGCGATGTTTCTCATCGAGTTTAAGCGGCTTTGCCCAGACGATGAAGCGATGCCGTTTTCCATTGCTTATCATACAGACTTTATGTATCTCCATAGGGTTCGCCAGCATATACTCCAGCCATGAGACGCCATTCATAACCGACTGAAGGTACCCCTCCCCCTCCTCAAAGAGATCACAGATGCAATCATGCTCATTTTTAAAGCCATCAAGCGTTTCATAGCCAACAAACTTAAGCATGGCAGGATTGGCCTTGTCGATCATCTCACCGTCTGTCGTGATCAGGATATTTGGCATCACTTCAAAGACACTCTGAAAATGGTGCCGGTTCAAATCTATTTCGTGCTTCTTGGCTTCAATTAATTCGTTAGCCTGGACTAAGATCCTCAGGTCATTTTCAATCGCTTTTCGAAACAACCCTACGAACTGCCTGCTCTGATCGGAGAGCACCATATCTTTATTGTCCAGAATGCAGATCGTGCCAAAGATTGTATTGTCAGGCCAAAGCAGAGGCTGTCCGTAATAACTGATCATACCAAGGGCTACATCCGGATTGTTTTTCCAGGCCTCATCTTTAAGTGCATTTGGTACGTAAAGCTCACGTTTTTCCTGCATAACGGTTTCGCAGTAGAGACCGCTTCCCAAAGGAGCTTTTTCATCAACTTCATAGGGGTTCTCTGCAGGCCGTGTTCCCGAGGTGCGTGCAACCTCGATTTCGTTGGCAAGCGCATGCATGATCAGTGCAGAAGGAACTTTGGCAATAGTGCTAAGCGAATCAACCATCTCCTGCCAGATGGCAAGTACCTCTTCTGGTATATCAGGCTTGTTGACTCCTATGTCATACGCAGTGGTGAGATTCATAACTCTATCCCCCCACCTACCATCAGCTGATGCCAACAGTGAAAGAGATTGTTTTTGTTATTATCAATACACAGGTTCACATACATTTTTTACCTTTTAAAACAAGTAATCTTCCCATAGAGTCTATCGATCAGGTCGCCACCCGCACAAACCATGAGATGAAAGGTCATTAACATAGAGTATCGCAACTTCTATAAGATATATTTAAAATACATTTACCACGTTGCCTTATACTTACAAAACAGAACGATATATAAGGAAAATTATGAAAAAATCTATTTTACTCTCTGCCGTTTTAGCTCTCTCGCTTACGGCGGCCTCCATCGATTTTAAAGAAGCCTCAACCGGTATTCACCGTATTATTCCCAATCAGCACGGCAGTATTCTCTCTTATCACGAAGCCATCAAAAACACGACCAACTCCATTGTTCACATCGCTACGACCCAAAAACCCGTCAATCAGATGATGAATCAGATGCATCCTTTTTTCGAACAGTTTTTCGGCCCGCAGTACATGCCTAAAAAGGCGCCAAAGCGTCATGGACTCGGTTCCGGTGTGATCGTCACCAACGATGGCTACATCATCACCAATAACCATGTCATCGACGATGCCGAGGAGATCATTGTCACCCTGCCAGACAGTGCCAAGGAGTATGAGGCCAAAGTGATCGGAAAAGATCCCAAGTCAGATATTGCCGTCATCAAAATAGATGCAGAAGGTCTCAATCCCATCGTTATGGGAAGTTCATCAAACCTCAAAGTCGGTGACGTCGTTTTTGCCATCGGTAATCCATTCGGTGTCGGACAGAGTGTCACGCAGGGCATCATCTCTGCCCAGCATAAGACCGGGGTAGGTATCAACGAGTATGAGAACTTCATCCAGACCGATGCATCGATCAACCCGGGCAACTCCGGCGGGGCCCTGCTTGACAGCCGCGGTGCACTCATCGGGATCAACACGGCTATCATCACCCGCAGCGGCGGCAATAACGGCATCGGTTTTGCCATTGAAATCGATATGGTCAAAAACATCGCCAAAAAGCTGGTAGAACATGGCTCTATCGAACGCGGTTATCTTGGTGTAGGCATAGGCGATATGACAAAAGAGCTGCGCAAACTCTATAAACATCAAGAAGGTGCCATTTTAAATGAAGTCTATCCCGATACTCCGGCTGAGAAGGCGGGTCTTAAACGCGGCGACCTCATTGTCAAGGTAAATGGCAAAGCTGTTGAGAGCTCTGCAGCACTCAAAAACCAGATCGGCCTCTATATGCCGGGAATAAAGATTGAAGTCACCTATGAACGTGACAGAGAGCTGCTCAGAGCTACCGTAAAACTGGATAAGCTGGCCGAGAGCAAACATGAAGGCGGTGCCGCCATGATCGAAGGCTTGTCGCTTAGCAAACTCGACGAACAGACACGCCGCCAATACCGTATCTCGCAAAATGTCGAGGGGGTGCTCGTCACAGAAGTCGAGGAGGGGAGTGAAGCGGCCAGGCAAGGGATCAGGAGAGGTGACGTCATCATCCAGATCGAACAGTGGGCCATCGATGAACTCGATGATGTCAAAGAGATCTTTGCCAAATCAAAAGGGAGTTATAAACGCGTTTATATCACCCGAAACGGGCGGGTTTTCATTGTGGCTTTGAAATAAAGGTCAATATCATCCATTTAATTTTACTCCCTGAAGTTATGCCACCGGTATAACTTCTTAACGGGAGATGTCCTAAGACAATCTCATCTTATAATCTTCATACCCGAATTCCCGGACAATATCGAGAACCCCCTCTTTACGCCAGATAGCCAGGCTCGGCAGTTTGATCCCGTTGAAGGTCGTATTTTTAACGAAAGTGTAGTGGATCTGATCTTCAAAGACGACCTTGTCCCCTATTTCGAGTTTCCAGTCAAATGAGTAATCACCCATGATGTCACCGGCAAGACAGGTATTGCCGGCAAGCCGATAGGTATAGGCCTTTTCATCTGCTTTTCCCGCACCACGGACATCTGCCCGGTAAGGCATGGCCAGAGTATCGGGCATATGCGCCTCCGCAGATGTGTCCAGAATAGCGATATCCATCCCGTTATGGACAATATCCAAAACAGTGGCAACCAGAGGACCCGTCTTCCAGCCTACCGCTTCTCCAGGTTCCAGATAGACATCTATACCTTTATGCTTATCACGGAACGTTTTGATCACTTCAATCAGACGACCGACATCATAATCAGCCCGTGTAATATGGTGACCGCCGCCGAAGTTGATATATTTCAATCCGTCAATATAGTTGCCGAATTTCTCCTCAACAGCTTCAAGGACACCTTCGAGCGCATCGACGTTCTGTTCGCAAAGCGCATGAAAATTGAGTCCGTCAATGTCACGTAATACAGAAGTATCAAAATTTTCCAGCGTTGTCCCAAGACGGCTATAGAGTCCGCAAGGATTGTAAAGGTCAACCGGTGAAGAGGAGTACTCGGGATTGATACGCAGGGAGAGAGAGATGGCCGGGTTCACAGCTTCTACACGGTTTTTAAAACGTTTCAGCTGTGAAGGTGAATTGAAGACAAGATAATCAGAGATTCTGGCGATCTCATCGATATCTTCCTCTTTAAACGCCGGTGAGTAGGTATGGACCTCTTTATTCATTACTTCTCTGGCAAGTTTTGCCTCATGCAGGCCACTGGCCGTACACCCATGCAGATAGCGGCCGACCAACTCAAATGTTGACCACATCGCAAAACCCTTCAGGGCCAGAATAACCTTCGCACCGCTCTCATCACTGACACGCCTGAGCAGTTTCAGGTTTTTTTCCAACAGTTCTTCTTCACATACATAACAGGGAGTCGGCACCTGAGACAGATCCAGTCGGCTCATCATTCACCTATCTAATTCATAGTAATTTTTATCTAATTATAGCCATTCATCAGCTCAATCAATTCGCAATTAGACAATCACTGCCATTCTCAACAGAAAAAATGCTATTATTTTAATAACATATACAAAGGTAAGTAGTCAATGCGTGTTCGGAAACTGGTCACTATCATTATTCCCGTAGCTTTTACGATCATTGGAATTGTCGCTATCGGTGCAAAACTTATCGACACCTTTCAGGAAGATCCGATTGTTGGCATCAAAAAAGAGAAAATTGCCCCGGCCCTGCTCCGTACAGCCAAGATAAACCGGGTCATGTTCAAAAAATACAATCCCTTCAAGTATAATAAAAAGATCAATGCCATGATAATCAACGAGACCACACTGCTTGTTGAACTTCAAACCAATCTCTTCTCGACCTCCGACAAAGAGATTATTCGGGAAAAGCAGAGTGCACGGAAGCATTTCACGAAACTGGTATGCCGCGTCAACGAGTTCAAACGACTGGCATCTGTGCAAAAAACCATCGAATCAAAATTTAATACAAAATTAGAGATCGGTGCCGAGATCAATGAAGTCGACAATGAGCATAATATCAATTGGTCAATTACTATTCGTCCCAGTGAGTGCCCGTAGGTTTAAATATATAGTTTATTTATGTTATTATCTGCGTATTAAGCAAGTGAAAGGTTTCTTATATGCCTTCTGACAACCCTCATGAAAAAGCGATAGATTCGCATAATAGTGAGATAGAAAATTTTAAAGAACAGCTATCTGGCCACGATGAAGAAGCAATGCGAAAAGCCAAAGATGAGTTAAGAAGACGTATTTTTGAATCTGATGACACCCCTCAGGACACAACAACACAAACAACTTCCACGAACGAAAAGCCCGATAACCATCATAATGAGATAGATGACAAGATCGAGCAGTTCCTTAAAGAGAAAGAGGAAGCTGAAGCACAACTTCTTGCCGAAGAGAAACGCCGCAAAGAGGAGCTGCGAAGATCACAGCTGGCTGATCCGAAAAACTTTAAAAATGTTACCGCCCGCCAGATGAAGGCAAAAGCACAAAAGGAGATACTTAACGATCCAAACCGACTCGATGCACAGGTCGAAGCGGAAACAGACGAGGAGAAGCAGGCAAAGATCAATGAGAACATTGATATGCACCTCCAGGTACAAGAGGAGATGGAAGCTAAAAGAAAAGCGAAAGTAGAGCGCTTAAAAGCGGAGGCTCGACAAGAGGAGCAGGCCCTTTCAAGAATGGGTAACTTTAGCAACACCCGAAAACGCCATCATAATGAAGCTGCTTTTTCCTCTTTTAACGATGACATCACCAAAAGCAGTTTTCTTAAACAGCAGATTGTCATCTCTGATTATATCTTTTTACCCGAAGGGTTTGAAGCTATTCTGCTGGGGATCTATTTTCTTATCTTCCCGTATGTCACAGGTTTGATTTTCCTATTTTTCTTTGTTGCCAACCGTGATATCAGCAGCTTTTTGGTTTTTGAAATATTTGCCGTTATCCCTGTCTGGGCGATCGGTTATGAAGTCCTTGCCGGAATCATCTTGCTGCTGATCACCAAAAGTGCTCTCTCCTTCTATTTTAAAAAGCGAAAGGCCATGAAGAAGGCCGAAAAAGCAATGCGTAACAAGGTTCGCCGAATGGAAAAATCACGGACTAAATTTGGTTGATCACTAATTTGCCAGCTACCGGAAACTACTTACAGTTCCAATAGCTTCCACGGCAACCCCTGGCTGTTGAGCTCTTCCATAAACGGGTCAGGATCAAACTCTTCCATATTAAAGACCCCTGTACGGCTCCATCTCTTTTCAAGCATCAGTTTGGCACCTATCATTGCCGGTACGCCAGTCGTATAAGAGACGGCCTGCGATTTGACCTCTTTGTAGCAAGCCTCGTGATCACTTACCTGATAGATATAGATCTTGCATTTTTGACCATCTTTGATACCTTCGGCTACGATACCGATGTTGGTTTTCCCTTTGGTCCTAGGTCCCAGTGATGCCGGATCAGGCAAGAGAGTCTTCAAAAACTCGATCGGGATGATCTTCTCTCCTTTATGTTCAACCGGTTCAATACCAAGCATCCCGACATTCTCCAGTGCCCTCATATGCATCAGGTAACTCTCGCCGAAGGTCATAAAGAAGCGGATACGTTTTAAGCCTTTGATATGCTTGACCAATGACTCCATCTCTTCGTGGTAAAGCAGATAGCTCTCCTTTGGCCCAACCTCCGGATAATCCCAGCTCATATGGATCTCCATCGGCTCTGTTTCGATCCACTTTCCGGCTTCCCAGTAACGCCCCTTGGCACTTACTTCACGCAGGTTGATCTCCGGATTGAAGTTGGTCGCGAAGGGGTAGCCATGATCTCCTGCATTACAATCAAGGATATCAATCGTATGGATCTCATCAAAATAGTGCTTTTGCGCATAGGCACAGAAGACATTGGTCACGCCCGGGTCAAAACCGCTTCCAAGCAACCCCATGATGCCAGCCTCTTTAAACTGCTCATCACGCGCCCACTGCTCTTTGTATTCAAACTTTGCTTCGTCAGGATGCTCATAGTTTGCGGTATCGAGATAAGGTGTCTTTGTCTTTGTACAGGCATCCATGATACTCAGATCCTGATACGGCAGTGCAACGTTGATAACGATCTCTGCCCCGACTTTATTGATCAGAGCAGCTGTCTCATCGACATTGTCAGCATCTACCTGTGCAATATCGATCGCACCTTCAGGGAGCTGATCCTGGATCTTTTTACAGCTCTCAATTCGTCGGCTTGCCAGGATAATCTTCGTGAACGTCTCTTTGTTCAATACACACTTATGGGTTACAACACCGCCTACTCCGCCAGCTCCTATAATCAGAACAGTTGCCATAGAAACTCCCTACTCAACAATTTTAAAAGCGACAAGCACTACACTCAGCCAGATCGCCCCCGTTGCAATCAAACTCAGCAGTACCAGTGTCGCACCGGCATCTTTGGCCCGTTTTGCCAGAATGTGGTAATCCTTGGTAACCAGGTCCACTACCCGTTCAATCGAGCTGTTTGCCACTTCGGCCATAATCGGGATAAAGAGCGAAATACTCAGTATCGCTTTCGATACAAAATCAATCGGTAGCAGCCAGGCTACAATGGTCATAACGATAAAAAGAAGCACTTGCAATTTAAATGAACTCTCATTTTGCACCAGTTCGATAAAGCCTTCAAGGGCATACCTGCCATTTTTAAAGAGTGAATATTTCGGTTTATTTAATGCCACTGACATCCTTTAGTTCTGTTATCACTGATTTCACCTCTTCAGCACTGCTTTGCAGAGGCATCGGCTCGCCAAACCGGATAGTAATCACCCGTCGGAACAAGCTTTTGTGAACAGTTTTATGCTTATATGCGCGTGAAAAGATGGACCCGTAGAGCCCATCGATATATAGTGGCACAATTTTACCATGTAATGTGCCGCCAATCAACTCGAAGCCTCGATAAAATTTCTCCATCTCACCCGTATGGCTGATAGCACCTTCAGGAAACATACCGACTACCTCTTTCGCAACGATATGTTCACGAGCCAGCGCAAACCCCTCTCTGGAAGCCCGTGGAGAGATCGGAATAGCCTTGCCAAGACGCATGATTGGATTTATCCACTTCCATTCATAAATATCCCGATCCATCAAGAAGTGGATACGCCGCTCTACCGGGAACTGGATGATCAGCCAATCGATCCAACTGATATGATTACCAAGAAGTAGAATAGCCCCCTCTTTTCCCAGATGTTCCGTACCTTCATATACGATCTTGTATCGTAAGCTTAAAAGCAGTTCAAAGATCAGCCAGATAAAAACAATAAGATGTTTTTTCAGCAGATAGAGCGCCATACCTGCCGTTGCCATAAACAGCAGCCAAAAAAGCATAATCGTACTCAAGCCATTGTAGGCAAAAAAGGTCGTAAGCATTAGAGCTGCAAACATAAAAATGGTCTGAATAAAATTGTTCCCTGCCAGAATACTTCCGAGATGGATGGGAGGAGCACTTTTCTGGATGTAGGCATTGAGCGGAACGATGAATATCCCTGCACCCAGACCAAAGAGCAAAAAGATCATGGCTATCGCTTCAATATCTTTCAGGTAAGGCAAAACAGCAACAGCGGCAGCCATCAAAATTGCGCCCAACGGAATCGAACCAAAATGGATGAAATAGCGAGAGAATTTTGCCGAAGCAACTGAACCTAAAACAATGCCGATGGCAGCCAATGCCATAACCCCTTGCACCACGATAGCATTGTCAATGCCCAGTTCACTTTTGGCATGCGCACCAAAGATGCTCAACAGCACCTGTGAGACTGCCCAAAAAACACTCAATGAAACAACAGCCTCCCATACAAGGGGTTTTCTAAACATGATCTTCAGATTTTTTCGGAGATAATAGCCGTTTTGATATTTCTTAATATTAAAGCGTTTCTTGATCTTGCGACTCATTTTATCAGGAAGAGAGGAAGCCAGAAACCACTCAACGATCGAGCCGATAACCAGTAGCCATCCCAATGGTGCGATCTGTTTTAAAACATCATTTTCAGAGTGAAATGTTCCGAGTGAGTTTTCAAATAGAACTGTATAAAAGATAATGCCTGACAAGATAGCGACTGTCGTTGCAGATTGTACAGCAGCATTCCCGCTGCTGATATATTTTTCTCCTACAAGTTCTTTAATATATCCATATTTCGCCGGGGCATAAACAGCACTCTGCATCGCTAATAAAAAGGTAAAAACAAAGGCAGCAATAAACCAGCCCATGTAGTATGAAAGAGTGATCAAAAGAGTAATGACAACTGCCATTGCAGCGGCATGTTTCATAATGACATTTTTGGGAAACTTGTCAGCCAAAAATCCCGCAGGTGAAAAGAGCATGATAAACGGCAGAAGGACCAGTGCGTTGACAACCGCCGTGAGCATGATCTGCATCTCATCATCGTAAATCTTGAAGATCGTATTTTGAATGATGATCTTGTGACCAAGATCGGTAAAGGCATTTAAAAAGAGTGCCGCTATATAAGCGAAGGTCCCCTTGATCTTAAACATCAGCCAGTGTCGTACTCCATCCTTCATAGATGCTGTTTTCGTCGTTGACCGCATTAAACAGCAGTGTTGTCTCCTTCATCAGTGTCGCTTCGGTGACATCATGAACCTTTGTCACGACGGCACCATGGGCGAACTCGCCATCACTCTCAACACGCTCTTTAAAGCCAAACCCTTGCTGTTCCAAAGCTTTGACTATACGATCGCACTGTGCTCTCGTCTGAGAGAAGAGATAGTGTTCGACTTCACGTTCACTCTCAAGGGTATCGCCCTCCTCTTCAAGCTCGCTGATAATATGGCGACTGGTGATCTGCTGTTCCATCAAGGGGTTCGGATAGATCTCATTGATAAAATGCTGCCAATGCTCATCGCGTGAAGCACCTGTCTCGTAAGCATACCCTTTATAGTTGGTAAAGAGTCCACGAATGACATTATCGAATTTTTTGGAACCCGGCAGATAAAAGAAAAGTTCCAGCCAGCCATCTTGCATACGGATACCGCTGTTAACGGCGTCAAGCTTCTCTTTTAGCTCCGCAATAACATCGGATTGGAGTCGATAGAGCAGATCACCCTCATGCTCCAGGCACCAGCCGTTCTCATCCCTGCTCTGCATCTTGATAAAAACCCATGCCAGCCACGGACGCTTGTTCTGCGGTGCTTCGTCAAAAAGTGAGAGGTCCATCTCTGTACGGACGGCTATGTCATCTTCATTTTGGTAAATATAATAGTCGGTCATAATTATTCCAATTATTAGAGTTATTGCTTAAGGGCACCTCTAACTCTGATTTAAACGCCGAACAAAACAAAGTCCTGTTTAGCTACGCTCGCCGCTACGGCACTGAAGCTTGCCTCTTTCGAGGCAGAATACTCTTGCATAACCCGGTTATACAAGAAGTCTATTTAATAGTATAATTGTACCCACTATTGTGTGCTATCATTGCACGTCTGCACGGAATTATATAGCTATATATTGAAATTAGAGTGCAAAAAATATATAAAGAATCTAGATGGAAAACCTCTATACCCTTGTCATTGTCATTATCATGCTGGAAGTATTCGAAGTACAGTGGCAGAAAGCTGACAGCATGATGGGCATGCTGCTGAGGATGCATAAGCGCTACAAGCAGAGTATTTTATGGTTTTTGATCCTGCATCCGACATTTTACTTTACTGTCTGGTTTGCCATGGTGACCGACTACTCTGTTGCCGCACTTTGCATGCTGTTCATCAAGACCGTTGACATCGCTACAAAGATATTGCTGATCCAACAGGTTTTTGAGAAGCGTGAACTCTCCCAGGAGATGACCATGATGCTCTTGACACCACTGCATCCGCTTTTGCCATACATCGGTCTGCTTGTCTATCCGCCGATGGTCGTTATGGCGCTCCTTTAGTGTCACTTTATTGCTTACACTAAGCTATTTTCACGAAACTATACGTTAATATTGAAGGCACATAAGCTCAAAGGCAATCAAATGAAAACATTTATTCGAACTTCTATTGTAGCCGGTGTTCTACTTCTAACTACCGTATCAGCCCTTGAAACGGATAAAGTGACGCTCAACAAAAACTGCACCCTGGTATACAATCAACTCCCAAAAAGTGTCGATAATCTCCAGGACGCTTTTCAAGAAGGGATGGTTTACGGCCGGTTGCGTATGAACACCTTTTACTGGGATTGGAGCGAAGAGATCGACGGCAAGCAAAAAGACAACCGCGCCATGGGGATTGGAGGCAGCCTTATCTATAAAACGGCACCGCTAAATGGCCTAAGTGCAGCAGCAGGACTTTACACCACGCAAAATCCCGACTTTTTCCGTGAAGACAAAGAGAATGTCGGTTATGTTAAAGCCGGTAAAGATAGCTTTGAACGCAATAACATCAAGAATGGAGGTGGTTACGACGGTCACTTTGGCATGAGTGTACTTGGGCAGGCCTATTTACAATACGATATCAGCCAAACAACATTTATCGGTGGTCGTCAACTCTTTGAATCGCTCTATACCAAGTCTAACGATACCAAGATGATTCCAAACACTTTTGACGGCCTAAGCATGATAAGCAAAGAGATACCGCAGACCAGTATCAAACTTGCCTACTTTGCGGCACAAAAACTTCGTGACCACACGAATGCACATGATGTCATCGCCTATGACAGTTGGAACGAAAATGATGACTCTGCTGTCAATAAGAGTTTGACACCCGATCTTGTCGGCACTGACAATGAGCTGATTATTGCTTCTGCAACCAATAAGTCTGTCGAAAACCTAAAAGCCGCGGTAAACTACATGATCGTACCGGATGTAGTAAGCAACGTCACACTTGAAGCACACTACAAAATTCCATTGGGTGCGTGGTCAATCACTCCGGGTATGCGTTATATGAAACAGATGGATGAACTGGGCACAAACATTTCAGTAGCCAATCTCAAGGCTAAAGCAGACGGCTATACAAATCCAACCAGCCTTGACAGTGCTCTGATCGCCGGACGTGTCGATTTTAAAAATGGCCCGATGCTTGTCCGTTTAGGATACTCCGAGATTGATGACAAAGCCGACATCGTTGCACCGTGGCGTGGATTTCCGACAGGTGGATTTAGCCGTGCCATGGCACAGTACAACTGGTATGCCAATACCAAAACCAGTATGATCCGCTTCGACTACGACTTCAATAAAGCCGGTATGCTTCCAGGATTCAGACTCCTGAGTCGCTACGCTATTCAAGATTTTGATGATGCAAAACCTGGTGTCCAGGCAGACAGCAATATCCTGCATATCGATATGTTCCAGAAACTGGCTGAGAACCTGGAGATGAAGATCCGTCTTGGCTTCGTCGATGCCGACGATAATATCCAAGATATAAACGGCAATACGAAAACCGATGTCTCTTACAATGAATACCGACTTGAATTTAACTATTTCTTTTAAGGATCAACAATAAAAAAGATTTTTCTCTCACTTTTACTTGCCGCTGCAACCCTTACCGCGGCTAAAATCAATATCGCCGTAGCCGCCAATGTAAGTTACGCCATAGATGAGCTCAAGGCCGAATTCGCCAAGACCAATCCAGACACCAAAGTCCTAGTAACACTGGGAAGCAGCGGAAAGCTGACAGCACAGATCAAGAACGGTGCGCCTTACGGACTCTTTATGAGTGCCAATATGAAGTACCCGGAGGCACTCTACAGTAATGGACTTGCCATAACAGAGCCAATCGTTTATGCACAAGGCGGTCTGGCTTACCTGAGTGTAAAACCGCAGGATTTTTCCAAAGGCATAGCCCTCGTAACAAGTGAAAAGATCGAGAAAATCGCCATTGCCAATCCAAAAACGGCCCCTTACGGCAAAGCGGCGGTTGAAGCGATGAAGAACGCAAAGGTCTACGACCAGGTCAAAGCAAAATTTGTCTATGCCGAGTCAGCTTCCCAGACTGTTGCCTATGCCGTTACAGCGGCCGATATCGGATTGATCGCCAAATCGTCGCTTTATAGCTCAAAAATGAGTGAATACAAAGAGAGTATCAACTGGGCACCGGTCGACCCGACTCTCTATACCCCTATTGAACAGGGGATCGTTCTTTTGAAATATGGAGAGAAAAACAGTGAGTATAAAGCGTTTTACGACTTTATTCTCAGCGAAAAAGCCAAAGCGATCTTCAAACGGTACGGATACATCATTCAATGAACCAGATCGGCGCTACCGTAACGGACATTCAAAAATCCGACAGCCTGAGTGTCGTCTCCTTTGAAGCTTACGAACAGCCGCTTCGCATGGTGGCACTGGAGCTGGATAAAACCCTTGTTGTCGGTTCACAGGTAACGCTGGGGGTTAAAGCTACCAAAATAGCCCTGGCCAAAGATGTTGAAGGTGAACTGAGTATTTCCAATCAGATAGACGTTAGCATTGAAAGTGTCAATAACGGTTCGCTGCTTAGCAGTGTCCTGCTGCATTTTGGTGAGACAAGCCTGGAAAGCATCATCACACGTGAATCATCCATTCGTATGAACCTTCAAGCCCAAAAGAGTGTAACAGCATTGATACAGGCCAGTGATCTCTCCATTTTTCGCATTCATAACAAGGCAATTAACAATGAGTGAACTCGATTTCACCCCCTTTTTGCTCTCCTTTAAACTGGCAGGCATTACAACGCTTATCCTGTTTATAGTTGCACTGCCGATCAGCTGGTGGCTAAGCCGGACGAAGTGTCGCTGTAAACCTTTTGTAGAAGCCGTTACTTCATTGCCGATCGTTCTGCCACCGTCAGTACTGGGTTTTTACATCCTCTTTGCTCTCTCCCAGAACTCCCCTGTCGGGGCCTTTTTTGAGGAGACTTTCGGTATTAAACTGGTCTTTAACTTTACCGGACTGGTCATAGCCAGCTGTTTTTACTCTTTTCCTTTTATGGTTCAACCGCTGCAAGGCGGGTTTGAATCACTCAACAAAAATATGCTCGAAGCTTCCTATATAGCTGGAAAAAGCCAATTTCAAACCCTATGGCGTGTGGCACTGCCCAACATCAAACCGGCATTGATGACGGCACTGATCGTAACCTTTGCCCATACCGTCGGTGAATTCGGCGTGGTACTGATGGTCGGTGGTTCTATCCCGGGTGAGACCAAAGTCGCTTCAGTGGCTATTTATGAGTTTGTAGAGGTGATGGACTACTCACAGGCGCATATCTATAGCGCGATCATGCTCGTACTCAGTTTTGTGGTACTGCTTGGAGTCTATCTTTTCAATCAGCGTCACAACAGACGTATCGGAGTGGCATAATGATCGACCTGAAGATTCATAAAACCCTTCAGGGCAGTAGCGGGCCAATGGATCTGGATGTTGAACTGGGCATCAAAGAGCATGATTTTATTGCACTTGCCGGTCAGAGCGGCAGCGGGAAAACAACGCTGCTTCGGATTTTGGCAGGCCTGGAGAGGGCCACCGGTACAATCAGCGTATCTGATGAATCATGGTTAAATAAAAAATATGCATTGCCCCCGCAGCAGCGCGGTATCGGCTTTGTCTTTCAGGATTATGCTCTGTTCGCCAATATGAGTATTGAGCAGAACCTGCTTTATGTCAATAAAGACAGAGATCTTGCCAACCACCTCCTGGAGATGACTGATTTGAATGAACTTGCCCAGCGTCTTCCCAATACACTCAGCGGTGGTCAGAAACAGCGGGTCTCTCTCTGCCGTGCATTGATGAATCGGCCAAAAATCCTGCTGATGGATGAGCCGCTCTCTGCACTCGACCCAGCCATGCGCACCAAGCTGCAACATGACATTTTGGCTCTGCACAAAGAGTTCGGCACTACTACCATCATGGTCAGTCATGATCCCAGCGAGATCTATCGCCTTGCACAGAGGGTGATTGTACTCGATCATGGCAAAGTCATACAGGATGGCACACCCAAAGAGATCCTGCTTCATACGACAGGGAGTCAAAAGTTTTCTTTAACAGGGGAACTGCTCGATATCATCAAGGCCGATATCATTCATATTGCGATCGTCGCTATCGGCCAGCAGATCGTTGAAGTCGTTCTCGACCATGACGATGTCAACCGCCTGAAAGTCGGTATGCAGGTGACAGTCAGCACCAAAGCCTTCTCTCCCGTCATCCACATTATTTGAACGGTATTTGGAACAAAGTCCCAAAACCTACGCTAGACGCTATGTCACTAAAGCTACGCCTTACGGCGAGAGAACTGTTTAGTGTTTTCCAATCCATTATCCAACTACGTATCATCCCTCTGCTCTACAGCGTAACTCTTTTGCATTTTGACACGTGTTGAGAGTTCCTGGACGGTTTGTGAGATATCTTTTTCAGCTATATGATAATGTTCATGCAGTTGGGCGATCGAGCTTTCGATCTTTTGATTAAGCTGTTCTCCAAGCGTATCGATCTGTACCCGCATCTGATCGATCTGCTCAAGTTCTGTATGTTTGATCGACTCATTGAGACGATCTAGCTGAAGTTTTGCCGTAGCATAGTCGCTGTGAACACCGGAGAGCTCATCGATCATCGCCTGAAGCGGTTCAAAAAGTTCTTTGATACGTCCGCTCTCGTTGTGCACTTCATCCATCTGTTTGGCAGAGAGTATGATCTGTTTCATCAGTATCTGACTCTGCTCTTTTATATCTTCAAGGATACTCTCATCTTCATTGAGTGACGTCGCAATACCTTCACTCTGGACACGAAGTGTGTTTAACTGTTGGGCAAAGTTGCGCAGCATGGTATCGATCTCATCTTCGGTATCAGTGACCAGCTTGTGAGCCGCCTGTTTAAAAAGTGGTGTAAGCTGCTCAACACGCTCTCGTAAAGCAACCACCTCCTTTTCAAGTCTACTGTTATCTCCCCGGTTCTTCAATACCTGTTTGATCTGGTTGAAATGATCTTGTTCGGAGATTCGCAGCATATCGATGTGGCGATGCATCACATTGTCGATGTCCGGCAACTCTTTGTGCGCAAAGGTCTCAAACTCTTTAAGTGCCTTTTCCTGATGCTCAATGATCGACTCGATCTTCTTCACAAAACTATCCTGATTCCCAACGATAACACCAAGGGCCTTTTTCTCTTTTTTAAAGACCTCCTGTATCTCAAGCTGTATATTCTTCTCTTGCTCACTCATTCTATGCTGATTGGTTTCTAAAATCCCAATATACTCTTTCAGATGTGTGACCTGATCCATAAGATGCTTTGTAAAATCATTTTGCAGCATGGTAGCTTCGCGCTGTTTAGTCTGATGCATGATATTCATAATGACAAAAAGCATCAAACCGGCAAAAAATGGCAGCAGCGATTCACGAAAGAGAAGAATGAAGTTTTCGGATTCAGGGTGAAGCAGCAGATGGATCATCGCTCCGATACCGCCGACACCAAGCAGAAGCGGCGCATAATTGATCTTGTTCTGATCTTTAAAGACCATGGTTTGCCGTACAAAAAGCAGACCCATCAAGACGAATGTGATAATAAAATCGAGATCAAACATAAGATCTCCTAATGGTTTTCGTCTATTCTACAAAAAATATCACTCAGATGCAATAATCTTGAGTAATTTATGCGGTTTTTCGATCACATGGTCGCCTTTACCCTCACTGCTGAACCCCCAGGTGACAAATACACTGTGAATTCCGGCATTTAAGGCAGCTTCAATATCTTTGGAGTTATCCCCGATCATCCAGGCACGATCACTTCCGTGATGAAAACCAAACGAATCGAGAATGTGTGAGAGCATCGCCCTGTCCGGTTTTGGTTTTTCAACCATATCTGCCCCGATGATATGAGAAAAGTGATCAGCAACACCCAGGTGAGACAACATCCGTTTGGCGAACTTGCCGGGTGCATTGGTGGCTACAGCCAATTTGACTTTTTCACTGCTCAGATGCTGAAGAAGTGCTTCAACTCCATCGTACAGCCTTGGGTTTTGAATGCACTGTTCATGATAATGCGCCTCAAAAAGATCGCGATCATGCTCATGATAGACCGCTGTCCCATAAAAGAGTTCGGGAAGATTTCGCTGATGGCGGTTGATCGCTTCAACGATAAAAGCACTGCTTAGAGGTTCCAGTCCGTAATGTTCTTCTCTGACATGATTAACCGAGATAGTAATGTCATACTGAGAATCGATAAGCGTCCCATCCATATCGAAAATAATGACTTTCACCTTTTACCTCCAGTTACCTATCGTAGCATTTTAATAAGTGAAATTATATTCTCATCTGACCACCAAACAGCTTTGTTCCCACAATTAAATAAAGAAAAGATATAATCTTCCTTTAATTTTAATCACGAATTGGCGGTATGCGTTTTTTATTATTACTATCTTTTTTTACTATTGCCATTGCTACTGCCAAGCCCGGGCTGAACATTGAAGATAGAGAAAATGCAGCCATAGAAGTTCAAGAAACTGAAGCATTTGATGATTTTGCTGATGAGTTTGACGACGAGTTTGCAGAAGATGACAAAGCCAGTGAAGAGATCTTTGATCCGCTTAGCGGTTACAATCGCTTGATGACCGACTTTAATGATGTCTTGCTGATCAATGTTGTTGATCCGGCTACTGACGGCTATCGTTTTGTCGTTCCGGAAGGTGGACGTGAATCAGTCTACAACTTTTTCCAAAATCTCTACTATCCGGTCAGTTTTGCCAACAATCTGCTACAGTTCAAGTTGGTCCATGCGGGGAATGAGACCCTGCGTTTTATGATCAACTCGACCATTGGCCTGCTTGGCCTGTTTGATCCGGCTGAAGATTGGTTTGGAATCGAACCGCATATCGAAGACTTTGGACAGACCCTTGGCTCTTACGGTGTCGGAAGCGGTTTCCCGGTAGTGTTGCCATTTTTTGGCCAGCGAAACCTGCGTGACCTGACAGGTACATTTGTGGATGGAGTTGTCGATCCGATCTATTATGTCGACGACCGTTTTTACAATTTGGTTGAACCATACTGGCAGTCTATCCTGATCAGAGGATATGAAGACTTCAATGAGTATTCGTTAACTCCGGGAGCCTATCAGAAGCTCACAGAGGATGCCATTGATCTTTATCCTTTTTTACGTGATTCATATGAACAATATAGAAATAACCTTATAGCGGAGTAACCATGAAACAGTTTATTGCCTACCTTCTAATCCTGACCTTCACTCTCTTTGCGCCTTTGTCACTTAGTGCGGCCCAAACGGAAGAAGAAGAGCTAAAAACGATGATGATTGAGAAATCAGAAATATTCTACTCTATTCTCAGAGATAAAAGCAGCGACACCGAAACCCGCGAGCAAAAGGTCCTTGACGAGGTCTCCCCGCTGTTTGACTTCAACCTGATGGCACGCCTCTCTCTCAATAAAAAAATATGGAAGTCCATCAGCAAAGAGCAGCGCAAACAGTTCAGCGACATCTTTGTTGCACGTATAAAAAGGTCATACCTGAATAAAATGGATATTTTTGCAGATACGGAAGTCCTTATTCAAGCCTCTACACGCGTAAAGAAAAACCGTATACAGGTGACTGCATCGCTCAAAACAAAAACCGACACCAAAGAGATCATCTATAAGTTCTATCTGACAAAAAAGAGAGAGTGGCTCATCTACGATGTCGAAGTTGTCGGTGTCAGTTTTTTACAGAGTTACCGTTCTCAGTATGCAAGCTTCCTGAAAGAGCACTCATTCGATGAGCTGCTGAAGAAGCTGGAAAACGATGATGAGAAACCAGCCTAAGTAACACTGAGATCATATGCTGAAAAAATTTTACCGTAACGTCGTCTTTGTCTATCCTAAAACCGTCCTTCTGCTGATCTTCTTTTTGATCAGTTTTCTTGGTTATCAGGCATTCAGCCTCAAGATAGATGCTTCGGCAGAGACCCTGTTGCTTGAAGATGACAAAGACCTCGCCTACAGCAGAGTGGTCAATAAACGCTATCGGAGTCCCGATTTTCTTGTCATCGCCTACACACCGCATACACCCCTGCTCTCGGAGACGACAAGAGAGAACATCCGCCGTCTCAGCGAAAAACTTGAAAAACTTCCACAGGTAGAATCCGTTACATCAATTCTAAATGTTCCTCTTCTGCAAAGTCCTCCTAAACCTGTCAAGGATCTGGTTGACAATATCCCGACCATTGCATCCAATGATGTCAATATATCGATGGCAAAAAATGAGTTTATTACAAATCCACTCTATTTGGAAAATCTTGTAAGTGCCGACTTCAGATCAACTGCCATTATGATCAATCTTCAATATGATGAGCGCTACTACCAGATGCTGGATGAACGCAATGGCCTGCGTCAACGCGCCAAAGATGGCAATCTGACACTTGCACAGAAGCATCAATATGCCACCATTCAGAAAACATTCCGAGATTACCGTGATGGTGTCCGGGATGCCCAGCATGGCAATATCATAAAAATCCGTTCCATTATGCAGGAGCATCGTGACGATGCAGAGATGTTCCTCGGCGGTGTCAATATGATCGCGGACGATATGGTCACCTTTGTCAAAAATGATCTCAAAAGCTATGGTATCATCGTCCTGCTTCTGCTCATTACTGTCTTATGGATCGTTTTCAGACAACTGCAGTGGGTCTTTATCCCTGTCCTTATTCTGACGGCATCCCTTATCGCTTCCATTGGTCTGTTGGGCTTCTTTGGCTGGGAAGTCACGGTCATCTCATCCAATTATGTCTCCTTGCAGCTGATCCTCACCACCTCGATTATCATCCACCTGATCGTACGTTACCGTGAACTGGCGAAAAACTTCTCCAGACAGAAGCAGGCAGATCTTGTCCTGCATGCCGTCCTCTCGATGTACAAACCTACCTTTTTTGCAGTTATTACAACTATTGCCGGTTTTTTATCACTCATCCTCTCCGGTATTTTGCCTGTTATCAACCTCGGCTGGATGATGAGTGCCGGACTGATCATCTCATTTATTTTGACCTACCTGCTCTTCCCGACGCTCTTGATCCTTGTGAAGCGCACCAAACCCAACACCCAGTTTGAAAGAGAGTTCTCGGTCACTGCAGTTTTTGCCACTATTGTCAGACGTTACGGTACAGCCATCTTTATTGCGACTCTGCTGATGATCTTTTTCAGTCTCTCCGGATCGTCCAAACTGCGTGTTGAAAACAGTTTCATCAGTTATTTCAAATCATCCACCGAGATCTATCAGGGCATGGCCATGATAGATCGGCAACTCGGTGGAACGACACCGTTGGATATCACCATCGACTTTCCTGATACCCAAGAAGATGAAGCTGATGTTCCAGCTGAGGAAGAGGATGAGTTTTTTGATGACTTTGAAGCTGAATTTAAAGAAGAAGAGCAGCAGGATCAGTATTGGTTTACTTCGGATAAGATGCAGCGCATTGAAAAAGTTCATGCCTACCTGGAATCGCTCCCGGAAGTTGGTAAGGTACTCTCATTCGGAACGATGCAACGTGTCGGGAGAACTCTTAATGAGGGCGAAGATCTGGACAACTTCGAACTTGCCCTGCTCTATAACGAACTGCCTGAGGAGTTTGCACAGCTTATCATCAAACCTTACCTGAGCATTGAAAATGATCAGGCCCGTTTTTATGTCCGTATTGTCGACTCTGATCCAACCCTCCGCCGTAATGCTCTGCTAAAGAAGATTCGTACGGAACTGACAGAGAAAGTAGGAATTCCGGCTGAGCAGGTCCATCTCTCCGGGATCATGGTACTTTACAACAATATGCTGCAGAGTCTTTTTTCATCACAGATCCTTACCCTTGGCGCTATGGTAGCCCTGCTCTTCGCAATGTTCTGGTTTATTTTCAGATCACTTCGCATCGGCCTGGTTGCGATCATCGCCAATCTTGTGCCGATCGGTATGGTCTTTGGATTGATGGGATGGCTCGATATCCCTCTGGATATGATGACAATCACCATCGCCTCCATCAGTATCGGTATCGCGGTTGACAACACCATCCACTATCTCTACCGTTTCAGAAAAGAGTTTATAATAACCAGTAATTACGATAAGGCTATGACACGTTCACATGCGAGTATCGGTTACGCGATGAGCTACACATCAGCTGCCATCACCATCGGCTTTTTCGTACTGGTACTCTCACCGTTTATTCCGACTATCTATTTCGGGCTGTTGACCGTTGTCGCTATGGTAATGGCACTGATCACAGACCTGCTGCTACTGCCAAAACTGATCGTGATGTTTAAAGTATTTGGAAGAGAAAAAATAGTTAGCGTTCATTAAAACTGATTTTAAAGAACGTAACGTTTTTTATTTCATCTTATGATAGATATCCGTAAGGGCATCCACGAAAAGCGGATGGTCATTTACACATTCGCAGACCAGGTACTCTTTAAAACCCATCTCATCGGCGATCTCTTTATACTCAACACCAAGTTCAAAGTCTGTTTCGGAGTTATCGATGGTGAAGGCGATAGGATAGATCACGACACCGCGATTGCGTATCTTGCCAAGCTTCTCTTCCAGACCCGGTTCAAGCCATTTCATCGGCCCGACTTTGGACTGATAGGCCAGATGCACATCATGGAACTCCATCCCCTCCTCTTTGAGTATCGCCTTGAGGATATCGACATGACGCTCGATGTGGCGCTGATAGGGATCACCGCTCTCGACGATCTTCTGAGGCAGCCCATGTGCCGAAAAGATGAGATCCAAATCATGAAGCTCTCTCCCCTCAACCTGCTCTTTTATCCGTTCAAGAACGGCCTTATTGTAAAGCGTGTTCTCATAATAGTGTTTGATCTCGACCAGCACGGCATCGATGCCGCTTTTATGAAAGGCCTCTTCAAAATCTTCCAGTGATGATTTCGTGGTCGTACTTGAATACTGAGGATAAAGAGGGATCAGGTAGATCTTGGAGATATCATGCTCTTTCAGGCTTTCAAGGACATCCGTAGCAAATGGCGGGGTATAGCGCATGGCAAAATCAACGATGACACTCTCATCTGAAAGCTTTTCCTGCAGGGTAGCCACCAGTTTTTTCGTATGATCGACAATAGGTGACTTTCCACCCAACGCCCGATATATCTCCTGAGATGACTCTGCCCTGCTAAAAGTGATCATACCTGCTACAAACTTGCGCAGCAGGGAGCTTTTCATAGTAAGGATATTCGGATCATTGAACATATTTTTGAGGAATAGTTCTACCTCATTGAGGTTGTTCGGCCCTCCCATATTAAGTAATATGACTGCTTCTTTGCTCACTACGAGAACACCTTGTCCAGTTCAATTTTCAGTTCGTCACTGAAGAGTAATTGGGCGTGATTGTACCCGCTGAATGCTTTAGTTCCGGCTAAATTCCGGATATGTCCGCGCAGGTTATCGATATGCGATTGCGGAATGACTTCATCATCCAGCGTAGTGAAAAGATAGACAGGCGCACTGATATCCTTTACATACTCAACCGTCTCAAACCGGCATCGGATCAGCCACTTGGGAACAATAGCCGTCTTTGACTTTATCAGTGCCTGCGCCGAATCAAAAGCCGACACCAGCACTACCTTTCCTGTTGTTCGTTTTGATGCAACATAAGCAGCGACCGATGAGCCAAGACTGTAGCCTAAAAGATCGACATAGTCATATCTTTGTACTGCCCAGTCATACAGAACCACCGCATCAGAAAGAATAGCAGCTTCTCTCGGCACTCCACCGCTATGGCCATAACCCCTATAGTTAAAAGTGACAATACGTACATTCGGATAGCGCTGCGAAAGCCTGCCGATGAGAGCAACACTGTCTTGTTCTTTCCCGCCAAAATAGAGCACCGTCGCTATCGGATTCTCCGGCGAGTAGATCATCCCTTCCAGCTCAATGCCGGGAGCCACATTCAGATGCTGAAATTGATAATCATGCGAGTGCTCAGCAAAAAAAGAGCGTTCAGGATAGTAATGGGGAGAGAAAACGAGCTTATGCTGAAAAAGGTAGAATAGAATGCCCGGTACGGCGAAAAGAGCAATCGCCGCAATAATGATAATTTCGCTCAACAGATGACCTCGTTACTTGCTGAATGAAGCTTTGATGAAGAGATCTACCTGATCACGCACACACATAAAGAGCAGGCAGGGCATTTCAACATCAAAGTCACTAAACAATACCGACGATTTTGCACGGATAACGACACTCTCTTCACTATTGGTGATCTCGCCTTCAAACGAAACAGGCTTGCTTACGCCATGAAGGTTCAACTCTCCATCGATACTGTAGCCAGACTCCTGCTTCGTGACCGATCTAATCGTGTAAGCCATTTCTTCAAACTTATCACTTTCAAGGGTCTCATGCATATTTTTATCACGATCCGAATTGTCACTGCTGAAATCAGTTACACGGACAGTGACCTCGCCACGAAGCGACGTCACATCATCATCCATCTCAATATTGGCTTCCAGATGCGTTGCCATCGGATTGATCGTGCTATCTATCATCATTTCGGTATGTGCCGCTACAAAACCCTCTTTCAGGCTCAATGAAGCCGAAAACAGCGGCAGGGCAAACAGCATTATCAATGCAATTTTTCTCATCATATTCCCCCTCTTATCGTTGCTTTAATTATACCATCGTTAAACGGTCGGCCATACATTGAGAGAAATACATACTCGCTTTGATCGACTGTTTTTTCATACTGATCGTTTGAATATGATGCTCTTCATTATTTCATGCAATTTATTTCTTTGTGTTTAACGGTTGACTTGAGAAATAAGTCGCCCGCCAGGGTTACTTATTTCTCTCCTAGGTTTTGTTAGACCTTTAATAAACCTCTTTTCTGTGAGCTATTCTGATTAAAGTGATAACTAAAATATCATTTTCTTTTAAATAAACAATTCTATAATCACCCGCTTTTTTTCGGAACTTCCCCTTGTATTTGCCTTTAAGGGCTTTATCCGTTGTAAATAAACCCTTCTCTAAGTCTTGTATTTTTGAATAAATAAGTTTTTGATTTTCAATATAAATTTTTTCTAATTCTTTAAAAGTGGCTTTTGGAATGATGATTTTGAACATTAATTAAGACCAAGTTTTTGTGCCACTTCTTCAAGGGAATAAACTTCAGTTTTTCCAGTTTTTAGTTCATCTATTCTTTTGTCTGAAATCATTTCATCTAAAGTATCAAAATAAGTGCTTACAGCTTTTTCTATAATATAAGTCCGTGAACGCTCTAACTCATGAGCATAAGAGTCTAAATCTGTTAATAGGGTTTCATCCATACGGATATTGATTGCTTTTTTCATATTGTATCCTTTTGTATCTACATTATACTACAATGGTTGAAAAAAATCAACTAGTGGTTAACGTTGGACTTGAGAAATAGTTGTACCCACAGGGTCAACTATTTCTCTTCGATGATTTGTTATCTCTTTAAACGAGTTGTATCTTTAGTTCTTTACCCATAATGTGAGCAAAAGCTTGAAGTGTTGAAAGTCTAATATCTTGAGCATGATTTTCTATTCTTGATATTGCAGACTTTTTTGTGTGCATTGCAAGAGCCATCTCTTCTTGTGTTAGTCCAGTCTCTTTTCTAGCTTGTTTTAACATTTCACCAATTTTAAACTCCTGATAGCCATCTTCAAAGTTTTCTGCAAACTCTGAATCGATTTTTTTTCTTTTTGCGATATATTTTTTTAAGTCACTCATATTAATCTCCTCTTGAAAGATATTCATCTTTTCTTTGCTGAGCCAATGATATTTCAGATTTTGGAACTTTTTGATCTTTCTTTTTAAAGCCATTTGTGAGTACTACAAATGTCCCTTCATCTTCAAAACCTAAAAGTCTAAAATTTTTTTACCAATTTGAGCTCTAACTTCTATAATCCCATCACTATTGCTAAGCTTTTTGTAAAATTTTGTGGAAATTGTTTCCATCTCTTCAATCAAACTCAAAACCCAAGTTACTTTTTGAGCTTCTTTTGCAGAGAGTGAATTAAGAAAATTCTCAATAGGACTTTTGATAGAATTTTATTTCTTTCATATGTACATGTTAACATAAATGTTAACTTTTTTCAAGTTTGTGGTTTTGGAGATAACGGTTGACTCTAGCTAATAAATGTCCGTTAGGGCATTTATTGGCTACGAGGTTTTGTTAACTTACTTGTAGATGTCCAGCCTCTTCTTTAAGTCGTTCAGCTATCCAAACTTTAATAATTGATTGTCTTGTTACACCTATTTTTTTTGCTTCTTTATCTAAAGATTCAATTACCCATTCAGGAAAATCTACATTTACTTTTTTTGTTTCTGTTTTGAGTTTCTGGACATCTTTAAGTCTAATTGCTGTTGAGAAATCTAAGTATTCATCAATATCTTCACCAGTATCAAATTTAGTATCAAATTCTTCAGCTGTTATTTTTTTCATAATTTCTTTCCTCATTTTTTCTGCATCTTCTAACACTAATTATTCGATATATTTCATCTCTAAGTGTAAAGATAGCTGTATAGCATTTATCTTTAAATGTTGAAATTAAGGCATACCTTGTTTCATCATCAATAATATTTGCTGGAACAATAAGTGCATTTTCATCTTGCCATAAATTTTGTGCATCAACAAAATCAATACCATGTTTTTCTTTATTGATTTGGCTCTTATTCTTATCATACTCAAATTTCATGCAAGTCCTTTTTGTAGATATAGAAATTATACTTTAATTATACTTTTTTTGTCAAGTTGTGAAATGTTGTTTTGAAAGTTAACGGTTGAGTTCACTAATAAAAACTCGTTCGAGGGTTTTTATTGGTGTGCTACGACTTGTTATGTTTTTCGTGTCTTTGGCTTGCTTCTTTGTAAACTTTCATATTGTCTCTTTTGCCAATAGCAATGATATGAATAATAATTTCTTTGTTTTTGATCTCATAAACTATTCTATATCTTTTGTTGTCAAAATATACTTTTTTTAGACCTGATAGGTTTAAGTTGTTTTTATTACCTAAATCTTTACCAATTTCCGGATTGTTGATAATTTGAGTTAATTTTTTAACAAAAAGTTTTTTCACACTGTTGTTTAACTTTGAAAGGTCTTTTTCTGCTTCTTCATAAAACTTGAAGTCATACATCTAAAGATAGCCCATGCTTTTTCAATACATCATCACCATCAAGTAGTTTTTGATTTGAAGCTAATCTATCTTTAATCTCTTCATATATTGTCATATCTTCAAGTAAATCCATTGCTTCTGACATTTTTTCGTACTCTTCCACAGATAAAATTACTGCATTTAGCTTATTGTTTTTTAGTACACCAATTTTATCAACAAGTCCATTTTTAACTTTAGAGATGTATTCTCCAAATTGTTTGGATATTTCAGTTGCAGATGCTAACTCATTTTGTGTATATGCCACCATAATATTATCCTTTTAATTATACGGATAATTATAACATGAATTTTATTGAAGTAAATATTGCTTTTGAACATAACGTTGGACTAGAGAAATAGTTGTGCCCGCAGGGTCAACTATTTCTCTCCAAAGTGTTGTTAGCTTTTTGTAGTCTTTTTCTTGAATTCATTAATATGAATACACATAACACTAGCCATACATACAAGTAGCTATAACCAATCATACTATGTTGAGAAAAATTACCATCATAGACAGTAATTGTAATTATTGGCAAGATTATTACCGACAGAAGTGAGATAAGTATCCAATAAAACTTCTTTCGACCTTGAACACGACCAGAAAATATAATTATCAATGTAGGTGTAAATTGAACAAGAGCAAAAATTAATAACCATACAGTTCCGGCATTCATATTTTTCCTTCGCTAACGTTCGTCGTGAGGAATCTGTGATCCGCTCGCGGTCACAGATTTCTCTCCTCGTAATTGTTATAGGTATTTTACGCTGTATTTAAGTTCAACAAAATTATTTGGAAATGTCGTTGCTTTTGCATCTTCAAGTTTTATCTGTTTTGACAATTTACCAAAAAGTGGTATTCCTGACCCTAATAACACAGGGGCTAGTGTCAATGTCATTTCATTAATAAGTTCTAGATTAAAAAAAGATGTGATAGTCGTGCCACCATCAACATAAGCATGTTTGTATCCTTCATTCTCTAGTTTAGATATTAACAAAGGGATTGATCCGGAATATATTTCGACATGTTCTTGTAAATTTTCGGGTGCTTCTTTTATTGTACTACTGAGCGCAATAATTTTGGTGTTTCCATAGGGCCATTGTTCAGGAGTCAAGTTAAAACTTGAAAGTACTTCCATTAGTTTTCGTCCTATGATCATACAATCAATATTCTGCATATAATTTGGCATAGAATTGTTGAAATGTTGCATTAACTCAGATTTTTCATCAATGTCTGATACAGATTTTCCAGCTGTTTCTAACCAATGGACTCCTCCATCTTCAGTTGCAATATACCCATCTACACTCGGGGCAATAAATATCGAGCATTTCATTTCTTTCCTTTTGTTAGTACCTATAACTCTTTATTAGTACACATTTTATACAACTAAGACTTAAGACTTAACTTAGTCATATTTGTGAAATGATGTATAAATACGTTAGATTATTGCATGATGTCATATTTTTAATTTTTTTGATGTTTTAGGAGTAACTTCCTCATGGTAAGAATGTGTGCTAAGTATTGAAAATAGACTTATTTGAACGTAAATGTGTTGCTAAGTCTTATTTTGAAACTTAATGAACGTTTTGTTCTAATTGGAGAAACAAGATGAAAAAGAAATTACTCGATATCACGCGTGACAAAATCAGGCTCAAACATTATAGTATGAAGACAGAAAAGAGCTATGTAGGGTGGATAAAACAGTTTATATTCTTTCATAATAAACGCCATCCAATTGAAATGGGAAAAGAAGAGATTGAACAGTTTTTAACACACTTGGCTGTTGATAGAAAAGTATCTTCCACTACGCAAAACCAAGCTTTTTATGCCATAGTCTTTTTGTATGGTGAAGTACTTGGTATTGATATGAAAAGCCAAAATATTCAAGCGTTACGCGCACAAGAACAAAAGGGCACCTCTAAAAACCCTGGATATCATCAGAGGGCAAAGAAGGTGCAAGATTTCGTTTTAAAATCTTGAAGGACTACCCATAGGTAAATGTGCGAAGCCTGCCCTTGGGTGCAAGAGATTTCAGGACGGAAGATTGTGCCTTATTTGCCCTCCCGAAGGGCGTTACATACATGTCCGTGAGTCTGCGTTAGAACCTTGCCACCGTAGCCCTGCTACGCTGACAAGAACCTGCCTTGATCACGAAAATGT
>JAYEMF010000011.1:28470-58700 GCA_034717975.1 Campylobacterota bacterium | reverse complement strand
ATAAAATGTGACATAACAAGTAATTTATTAAAAGCATTTGAAGTAAAACCAATAGAGTGTTATAAATCCATGGATTATATTTTAGTATTTGAAAATGAAGATGATATTTTAAATGCTAAGCCAAATTTTGACTTCTTAAAAGAGATTGATGGACGAGGAATTATAATAACTTCAAAAAGTCAAACATACGATTTTATCAATAGATTCTTTGCTCCAAAATATGGTATAAATGAAGATCCAGTGACAGGTTCAGCATTTACTCAATTAATCCCTTATTGGCATAAGGTTTTATCTAAACATACTTTTAGAGCAAGACAAGTTTCACAACGTGGTGGAGAAGTTTTTTGCTTATTAAAAAATAATAGAGTTGAAATATCTGGTTATGCAAAAAAATATCTCGAAGGTATCATTAAAATATAAAACATAACAAATCATTGGAGAGAAATATTTGACCCTGCGGCTCAAGTATTTCTCAACTCAACCGTTATATGAGGATTATATATGAGTGAAATAGTAGAAACCACCAATCTTTTTCTAGAACAATTAAAAAGCTTTAATAAAACTTCTGAAAACAGTTTTATTTTAGAACATGGAGATATTTGCAAGAAAGAGTTGATTTATAAATCTATAAAAGAAAATGTTAGTAAGAAAAGTGGCATATATATCTACTATTTAGAAGATACGAATAAAGTTATTTATGTAGGAAAAGCAAAATCACTGTATTCCCGAATAAAATGCCATTATGATGAGTCTATATTTATAGCTAATGGTGAAAAACTAGGAATAGCCGGAGATAGTAAAAAGGGAATGTATCCAGCTTTTTTTAATAAAAAGCTAAAAGGTGATAATTCAACATACAATGTGACTATAGTTTGGATCGAAGTAAACGATGAATTTAAAAGAAGGCTAATTGAAGATGCTTTTCATTTGGTACTAGAACCAACCTTCATCAACTTTCAAAAAACATATAACAAAAACTAGGAACCAATAGTTTCCCCTACGGCGAAACTATATGGTTCAAGAGAAACGTTGAAATAGCAAAAAATTGTTTTGAATATGTAAGAGATAATAATTTTAGGATTATCTTTAATAATTTATTTATTTAAATTTGGATCACTAAATAACCTAGCAATATTTATGAATATAAAAATGCCAAGTAACGATTCAGTCTATGCTGATTTTTTTATATATGGATGCTTAATAAACTTATTACGGGTTTTATAGTGTACCATTTCATTATTGCACTAAGAAGATAAACAAGGAGATAAAATATTATGAAAAAATTAAATGAACTATCACTAAAACAAAGAGAAGAACTTTTCAGACAACTTCGTATATCAATCACTCATCATTCAAATGCGATGGAAGGAACAACTCTTTCTTTTGGTGAAACAAAAGAACTACTAGAGCTAGGACATACAGCAGGGCATAAACCACTAGGTGAACAACTTGTAATATTGGGTTTTGCAAAAGCTTACGATGTAATAGTTCGTGAGGCTACCAATAAAGAAATTATTATTAATAGTAGTTTTATAAAAGATATCCATGCAATCATGTTTGAAGATGCTTTAAAAGTAGCACCTGAATATGTTTCTAAACCCGTTGGAGCATATAGACTAGATGAAAGATATATAAAAGGTGTAGATATAAAACTATCAGCACCAAATAAAATCTCAAATGATTTAGAAAATTTACTTTATAGATTCGATAGCAATAATATGAGTCTGTTAAATATTGCAGAGTTTCATATATTATTTGAAAGAGTGCATCCGTTTGCTGATGGTAATGGAAGAGTTGGAAGATTAATAATGGCTTTTCAAGCAATACAAAATAATATTGTTCCACCACTTATAGAAAATGAGCATAGAGATGAATACTTAACAGCTATTAATGACAAAAATGAACTTTTAAAGTTTATAGATGAGAGTATTCAAAACAGTATGGCTTTACTAGACTAAAAAGTACAACAAAACCTTGGAACTAATAAATTTTCTAGCGAAAATTTACAGTTCAAGTCAGTCTTGCTCGTTTCCGCTTTGCTGCAACGAGCAACGGTCGCGCTGAACCCTAAACGGGCTCAGCGCGACCGTTACTCATCCCTACAAATCACTCCACACGGATAAAACTGTCCGGAGTGATGTTTCGGTACTTCGGCATACTCTGTCCAACTGAGGCATTGATATAGGTCGGATCGGCAATCACATAACGTGATTGTCCAAATTTTATAGTTTCACCTTTCATCGGGACGGCTATGGCTGTGGCCATATGATCTTTATATTTGACCCCGATTACATCTACATTGAAAAGCTCTTTCACCAGATAGGCAAAGAGTACGGCACGGTCTTCACAATCAGACGCGTTATAATAAAGCGTCTCATCAGCAAACATCACCTTTTCCCGGCCAAACTGCTGATCATCTACCTGATATTCAAAGGCATGCTGGACAAAGAAGAGTAAAAAGTTAATCGCACGGCTTGCCTGCTTGCCATCGAGCATAGGCTTTAGTTGCTTAAGAAGCAAGATTCTATTTTCACTGCTTAGAGGAGCATTGAAATAGGTTGCATAATCAGCCTGAGGATAGGTTTCCATAAAATCGATCAGGTTTTTATTATAGGAGACATTGATGGTATGTTCAGCCCCCCGATAACGAAATATCAATACTTTTGACTTTTGATAAGGATGAAGATCAGGCATTGTCTGAAGGCTCATATTGAATGGTTTATCGGCATTCTGGTATTTCTCAGGATAGGTTTTCAATCTCCCTGTTCCCTTTTTTCCATAATATTCAATGGCGTAATATTTCTCTTTGCCAAAACTGTAATTTGGTGTTGAATAGATCACCTTTTTTGAATGGAGGAGTAAAACCGGCTCGCTACCACTCAAGCCGACTTTGACGGCATAGCCCTGCTTGTTTAAGATGAACCAGCTAAACAGCGTTGCTTCGGCAGGCTTATTGTAAAGTTTCTCACTGACTGCTTTAAGCAACAGATACCCGCCCCAGTCATTCAGCTGAAGCTGCTCATGCTGCTTTTCAAATGAGCTAAGAACCTTTTCATACTCATTGGTAGCCAGCTGGTCAAAAAAACCGGCAATCCCCCTTTGATCATATGATGAAAGTTTGGCATGTCGCATTGATGCAGGAACAATCAGTGAGACTTTTGTCCCAAAAAAGTAAAAATCCATCCTGTCAGGCTCTGATACAGCTTTTTTTTCTGCCTGAATCGGTTTTTTCGGTTCAGGAAACTGCTTTTCGACAGGTTTGGCAGGAACTTCAGGCTTTATTTCAACAACAGGCTTTGGCGCTACGGGCAGTTTAGGAATCTTGATCGTCACCTTTGGTCCGACAGGTGCATGTTCAGTTGGTATTGTTTTTGGTATAGTCTTAGGCTTGGGTTTTTCATAAAGTTTTTTACCCTGTGAGAGCTGATAAGCCTTCCACTCTTTGGTCAAATAGTTCTTAAATGCCTGATCGCGCTCTTCTTTATATTTGCTATATGATTTGAATTGAGCTCGTTTGAAATCCTCAAAACTCTGAGCATGAAGGGATGTTACACCAAAAAAAGCTATTATGAGCGATAAAATTATTTTGCAGTGCATGGCAAGGAATCCTCTACAGTATTAAGGTACACATATCGTAGCAAAGTATAACTTTATGCCACCTCTATAGTGAATTCCTTACGGGCAGAGGTAGAAAAACAGTCTAAAATCAGAAAGGCCAGACTGCGTGAACAAGCTTCGTTCCCCACCCCTGTTTCGTCGCACGCTCTATGTCACCTTCGCTGCTATAGAGAATCTTCGCATCAGAGATCTGCGCAGAATATATCTGGTTATTTTGATCAATATCGTAGGGGCGGATCACACCGCTGATCTGAATAATCTGTTTTTCATCATCGATCAAGATCTCACGGCGTCCACTGATAAAATAGTTTCCATTTTGCATCACTTTAACCACACGGGCAGAAACCGTGGTCGAGAACGAAGCATCTTTGCTGGAGGACCCCTGGCCACTGTACGAAGAAGTACTGTTGGTATTAAAACCTATATCGGTCAGGCCATTGGCTTTACCAACCCATGAGTTCACCGCACCGTTATCACCCGCAGTACTGAAAATTCCGCCGCCTAGAGCACCGGTGTCAGTTTCTGCAAGCGATTTTTTTGCATTATTGGAACTACTCGCATTTTCAGTGATTACAACCGTTACAATATCATTGACGTTCATCGCCTTATGATCGGAGAAGAGCGGATTATCCCCTTTTCCAAAGATGCTGCCAGTCGAAACAAAATCCTGCTCATGATCACGCGCAGGCATCTGTTCAACATATTCCGGCGGAGTAAAAGCGATCTCCGGTTCTGTCAGTTTCGCTGTACAGCCGCTAAACAGTAAAATGACAAATAATGCAGTTGAGATAATTTTGATCATCGTTCTCTCTTAGGCGCAAGACTACGCATATTTTGCTATAATTCGAGCAAAAATTGTTCCAAGGAAACCAATGAGCTTAAAAGATCAGATCAAAAATGACATCAAAGAGGCGATGAAAGCCAAAGAGACCGAAAAACGCGATGCCCTGAGACTGCTCGCAAGTGCCATGAAACAGATCGAAGTGGATGAGCGCATAGAACTGGATGATGATGCTGTCATCAAGATCATCCAGAAGCAGATAAAACAGCGTAATGATGCGGCAGCACAATACAAAGACGCTGGCCGTGATGACCTGCTGGAAAAAGAACTTTCCGAAATTGCCATCTATGAGCTCTACCTTCCAACGCAACTTGATGACGCTGAACTTGAAGCAAGCGTTAAAGCGATTATTGCCGCTGTAGGTGCCGAGTCAATGAAAGATATGGGTAAAGTAATGGGAGCGGCATCAACAGAACTCGCCGGTAAAGCTGACGGTAAGCGTATCAGCAGCTGTGTTAAACAACTGCTTTCGTAAACCTATTTCCTGGCGATATCTTATCGTCAGGCCAAAACCTTAACCTCTTAACACTCACCCGTTTTCAAACAACGAAGCGCACTCTCTACATCATCCTGACGCATTAAAGACTCACCTACCAAAAAAGCATCGACACCGGCTTTATTGAGATCTTCCAGCTGGCCGTGTTCGTAGATGCCGCTTTCAGCCACAATAATCTTGCCATTTGGAATTAGCGGAATCAGATCGTAACAGAGATTCATATTCATCTCAAAAGTCTGAAGGTTACGATGGTTGATACCGATGATATCTGCACCCGCATACATCGCCTTGGTCAGATCAGCTTTATCATGTACTTCGACCAAGACACCCAAACCAAGATGATAGGCATAGTTCAACAGCTCTTTGAGCTCTTTACGCCCAAGTGCCGCCGCAATCAAAAGAATAAAATCCGCACCATAGACCAGTGCTTCAAGTACCTGGTATTTGGAGACGATAAAATCTTTACGCAGTAACGGGATCCCCACGTAACGGCGGATACCGGCGAGATACTCAAGGTCTCCCTGAAAAAAGTGCGGCTCAGTCAAAACAGAGATGGCATTTGCTCCGCCTCTCTCATAGCCCTGAGCAATAGCGAGCGGATCAAAATCTTCACGGATAACCCCTTTGGAAGGGCTCGCTTTTTTCACTTCCGAGATAATGCGGTAAGGCTGATCCGGTGTTGAAGTCAGATGCGAAATAACCTCACGCGGCTGGCGGGAGTTGAACGCGAGTGAACGCCCCAGCCAATCCATCGTAAACTCTTTTTCCCGTACTTCAAGGTCTGCCTTGGTCTTCGCAATAATATCATCTAAAATCATTCGTTATTTCATCCTCTTTAAACATTTTTTTATAGCATCAAGATGGCCTTTGACCTCTTCATCATCGTTGCCAAGCTCTTTTTCAACCTGCTTGATCAATTTAAATGCCTCAACACATTTACCCTGCTTGTAATAGCCCCAACCCAATGAGTCTTTATAGTAAGGTGAATCCGGTTCGATCTCCAGCGCTTTTTTAACATAGCCGATTCCCTCGTCGATATCCAGGTCATGATCGATCATCAGATACCCAAGATAGTTGTAATAAAGGGCATCACGGCTCTGCTGCAATACGGTTCTGAAAGCATCCATCACCTGCTGCAGCATCTTAGGATCGTTTTTATCCTCAGCGCTTTCATAAGTAAAAATGGCATATTGGCCAAGATAGGCTACATCACCCTCTTTTTCATACAGTTCAGCTGCCAATACGGCTGCTTTCTCATAGGACTTATTGTTGATATAAAGCTGCAGCAGCATCCGATCATCCACATGGCTCTTTTCCAGGAAAACCATCAGCTTCGGATAATCTTTTTGGTAATTGTATATCTTGACAACTGCCTCTCCATACTCTTTTTTGAATGGATCTATCTCATGCAGGCGCAGATAGGTTGAGAGCATCCCTTCCAGATCGTTCTGTTCACTGTAGAAGCCGGCCAGACGATTACAGATTATCGCAGAGCATCCATGCAGACGGCTATGCGTTTCCAGATGGGAGATCGCTTCACTTTTTCTGCCAAGGTTGACATATAGGACAATGGACATCTTGTCGAGTATCACCTCGTCATAATTGATAGCATACGCTCGTTCAAGATATTTCAGTGCTGTGTCATAATGCTTTTGCTTGATGTATATCTCACTCACGATAAGATAGTCCTGAGGCTTTTTCGTACGTTCAACCAAAACCAGTGCTTCTGTTTTAGCTGCTTCATACTCTTTTTTGCCCAGCAAGGCAAAAATTTCAAATCGCATCAATGTTTCATCATCAGGGTTCTCTTCCAAGTTGCTTTGAGCGCGCTCTAGTACCGTATCATAGGCACCCATCTTATGTTCGATCTGCAAAGAGCGGTAAAGGTACTCAGATTTTCCGGAACGTTTGTAGAGTGTCATATAGATGGAAGATGCTGCACCGTACTCTTCATATTGCTCGGCACTGAGTGCATACATGATGTACTCATCCTCTTCGTAAAAAGCCTTGGCATTGGATCGCTGAGGAGTATCACGGTGTGTCGTACAGCCGGCAAAGAGCATCACCGCAAGTAAGGCTAAAACAGTGTTACGCATCAATGATACCGGGACATTCAACTTTAAGTTCATCCACTCGCTCTTTATAGTAGTCCCAAAACGGGAAGGTTTGACACTGCATCGGCCGTGCCAGATAGATCTTGCATCCGTTATGCTCACGATCGTAGAAGATACAGTCATGCGATACCCCGACGACTTTTTCCCGCAATGAGTATCTGTACCCTTTTTTGATCAGATAGCCGGATTTAAAAACTTCTGCATCAAGCTTTAACACGCTTGCGATAGCCCGGATCTCACCTGAATTGACAAAAATGTTGCCGCTCTCACCGGTACAGCAGCGTCCGCCGCAATTTGCACACTCATCAGGATCAAAAGCATAAGGGAAACCCTCTTTTTTGATTATAGTCGGCATTTTATACTGTGTGTCCTTGCTTTGGCATAGACGGCTTTGGCCTGGTCGGAAAACTCATTCCCGTCAAAGCTGATAAACGGCGGCCAGACTTTGGCAAGTGAGCGGGAGTTTTTCCGCGCATGGATCATTACCAACGAGGCTGGTCTGTCAACTTTTGGATGGACGAATTGTACATCAACCACCCTTAATTTTGCTGCCGCCAGAGCCGCTGCAATAAGACCAAACTGCTGCGGATCATAACAGAAGACAAAATGCCCCTGCGGACGCAAAAGACAAGCGGCCTTTTTAAAAAAACCCTCTAAAGGAAGATGGACATTATAACGGGCGGCATGACGCATTTCATCTTCACTGCGATCGGCCCCTTCATGATAAAACGGCGGATTCGAAACGATATACTCAAACCCCTGTTCATCTTCAAAGTTCAAAAAATCACCCTGATGCATCTGATAGGCTATGCCATTGACTTCAGCATTTTTCGTCGCATAGGCTACAAAATCATCCTGCTTTTCGACGGCTTCAAGAAGCACTTTCGGATTATCACGAGCGACAAGCAAGCCAACGACACCACTGCCTGCACCGACATCGAGCATCCGGCCACGCGGATTGAATGAAGAGATAAAGTTGTAAAGAAAAAGGGAGTCACTGTTGTAACAGTAGCCTGAATCAGGTTGATAAAGCAGCATTTAGTCCTCCCTCGATATAATAAGCGCAATTATATCCAAAGAGCCAGGGTAAACAGGGTGGCCTTTTCCACTTCCCTCTTCCCCCTTCCCTCTTCCCTAAAGGTACCGCCATGATCATTATCCCTGCCCGACTCTCATCCACCCGTTTTCCTAAAAAAGTGATCGCCGATATCGGTGGCCTGCCGATGGTCGTTCGTACGGCTAAACAGGTCGCGCATCTTGACCGGGTAGTAGTTGCCGCCGAAGATGAAGAGATCATCGAGATCTGTAAAGCACACGGTGTCGAGGCGATGCTCACCTCATCAACCCATAAAAGCGGTACCGATCGTATCAACGAATGTGCCCAGCTGCTGGATATCCCCGATGATGAACTTGTTATCAATATCCAGGCAGATGAGCCTTTCATAGAAGCTGAAGTGGTCAGCCTGCTGATGGATCGCCTCCATAAATTAAAGAGTGATAACGCACCTTTCATCATGGGCAGCTGTTATAACGCCATCAACGCCGAAGCAGCAGAAGATCCAAACCTTGTCAAAGTCATCCTCGATCACGATCACAACGCCATCTACTTCTCCCGCAGTCAAATCCCTTACAATCGAAGCGGGTCGGCTACCTATTTTGGCCATATCGGGATCTACGGCTTTACAAAAAAGAGTCTGCATGACTTCTGCGCCCTCGATGACGCACCGATTGAAGATATTGAGAAGCTTGAGCAGCTCCGTGCCATCTACCATGGGAAGAAGATCACCATGGTCAAAGTAGCGAGCACCGGTTTTGGTATCGATACAGTCGAAGACCTCGAGCGCGCTAAAGAGATCTTCTTGAAGAATTAATCTATCGTGTCTTCACTCTATCGGTTTCGATACTATCTCCTAGTACTACTGCTACTTATAGTTTTCAAACCGATAACGGTCTACCTCACTGAACTCTATCTCACCGAACTGTTTGAAAAACCTGTCGAAATCGAACAGCTTGACCTCATTCACCAATCTGCAACACTCACCTTTGAGAAGCCTTCAAACAGAGGCCATATTCAGGTAGAAAAACTTTACCCTGATTTTGAAGCCCTAGTTGATTACGGCGGTGATATCGATGCATTCAGTGCTTTTCACCCTCTTAAAGGAGAGGCGACTGCACAGGCGACAGTGACCATGGAGCAGATCGATGTCACACTATTCGCCTACAAAGCGACAGCTCAAATCCAGGTTAACCACAAAGAGAGTAACTGGAGAATAAGTGGAGAGATTAATAATTTGGAGCTGAAGGAGTTAAAAAAAGCAAACGAAATACCTGTCGAGATGGAAGGTCTTCTCCACGCTACCTTTGATGTCCATACCGATGCCGACTCTTCCATTTATATCCACTCGGACACTATCAGCATCGAAAAAAGCCGCTTGGAGAATATCCACCTTGCTCTGGCAAGCCAGGATGACAATCTGCTGGGCGAAGGGATGTTTGACTCTAAAGATATTGATTATCAAGGCATCTCTTTCGCCTATGACCAAAACAGCTCTCTTTTCAATGCAAACGTCAATTTTGTACTGCTTAAAACCAATCTTGAACTTGATCTTCATCTCAATGGAAAGTATAAAGATGAAATCATCAAAGCCCAGGCGACTATAGATTCGGGGAAGACGCACATCGGCATTGACAATTTCAGAGCAGATATCAACAACAGCACTGTTACAGCCAAGTGGATATTTGACGCCAAAGAGCTCAGCAACTTCACAATACTCCCCAAACTGACCGGCCACACCTTTCAAGGCGAACTTCTTGCATCGGGAAATTTTTCCTATGCCGACAAAAAGATAGCAGCGACACTCCGCACCGACTCATTTGGCGGTGCGTTGAAGCTCTCCTATCAAGATGAACAGATCCGTTTCAAGGCTAAAGAGCTGCTGATTGAAAAACTGTTGCATCTCGCCATGATAGATCAGAAGGTAAGTGGAAAAATCACAGGAGAGGGTTCATGGAATAAAAATGGAGGCAGAGGAGCTGTCACCATTCCAAAACTTACGATCGAAGATAATAAGTTAAACGATCTACACATTGCCTTGAAACAGAGCGCTCATATGATTGAAGTAGATATCTCTGCCAATCATGCCAAAGCAAAATTGAAACACTCACACACTACCTATCAAGATGGCCATATTCAGACAACGGCCAAGCTGAGTGTTGAGCAACTGAGCGATGAACTGTCACTGTCATTTGACGGGGTCTACAAGAAGAGTATCCTCGATGCCAAGGTCAATCTTCACTCAAAAAGCGTAGACCTGCTTCTTGCCAAGCTACACTATGATGATGCCAGGCTGCATAGCCCTTTTCAACTTACTGTTGACAATAAGCTCATGGATCTTGATGGTAAGACTACGCTTGAAGGTGAGTTCAGTTATAACGACACATTTACACTTCATGCTAAAAACAGAGAGCTCGGAGCCATACTCGATGCCACACTAAAGGGAAGTGAGTTCCGATTTGATGCCAAAAATATTCATACGGAAAACATCTATCTACTCCTTGGCTCCAAAGCCTATACCAAAGGCAATCTCAACTTTTATGCCCAAGGAAATCCAAAAAAATTTTCTGTTGCACTCCATACCCAACAACTGCATCTCCAAAAAGAGCATGCCGGCTTTGATGATAATGTAAGCGTATCGATGACAGGAGACTTTTCGAACAACACACTGAAAGTGCGTCCCTATATTACGCTGTCAACTATTGAACTTAAGGGCGGAACGCTCGCCATCGATACAGAGAAGAAGCGGCTTGATCTGCAATCAACACTTCTGTTAAAACAGAAGGATCGTAACGAGATCCTTGATCTCTATGCCAACCTGGATATGGCCAAACAGCTGCCTGCCAACAATATAACCATCAAACATGTGGATGATTTCTTTACAATAAAAAATATCAGCTATCAAGACGCCCTCCTCAAGGCTCATATTTCTGCAGATATCAATAGATTAGATGATTATCCACTGCTCAAAGAACAAAATCTTTACGGCCCTTTTGCGCTAGAAGGCGACCTTACCTATAAAGCATATCCCGAACTGCAGCTCTATACAAAAAGTTTCGGCGGCTTGACAACACTCTCCCTGATCGACCAGAATCTTACCCTCGTTATGAAAGACACCGATCCCGTTAAGATCGATACGATGTTCCATAACAATTCGGTGTTTACTCAGGGTCGTATCAACGCAGAAGCCCTATACCACTTGCAAAATGATTCCGGCCAACTCCAGTTGACTATGAAAGATGCACAAGTAGAGGGAATAGACATAGACTACACCCTTAAAAATATGCAGGATATTCTGGGTCTGAATATCTTTGCCATGGGCAAGGATACCTACACATCGCTTCTTGGCAAGAAGAGAAAAGATAAAAACCTCTCGACCCATATCACCCGTCTTGAAGCTGATTTTGACATTCAGCCCGACAGTATACTGCTTAAAGACACTGCCCTTTCAACGCCGGAGTATCTCTTTGCAGCAAAAGGATCGCTCAAACGCGACGGCATGATCAACAGACTTGAAGTTGCGATCATTGACCCCAATGGATGTGCAGCCTTCAAACAACAACTCAAAGGCAATATCGCATCACCTGAACTTGTCAATACTACCGGGGCGACAGTTTCTCTCCTGCAAAAGACACCGGAGGCCATTTTGGATACCGGTAAGCAGATTCTCGATGCCGGCGGAAAACTGATCGATAGAACAGCCTCAGTGCTGCTTAAACCTGTTAAAAGAGATAATGTGACACTGGTACGCGACAGCCTTGACAGAAGCTTTAATGTCCTTGGTGCGGGTAAAGATATGGTGGTATCGGGTAATTGTGATCTCTTCTATAATGGGGATATCGTACATCCGGCCAATCAACCGACTGCTGACAGGTAAATAGTTCCAAACTCTATTTCAGAGCAGTTGTTCCTGATTGTACAGGCACTCATCCGCCTGTACTATTTTCCTAGGCAAGTTTACTTTTAGAGAATATCGCCTATAATCAAAAAAACAGGAAAGGTTAGCTTATGTTTAAATTTCGTCACTTATCGATAGCAACTGCTGCTATTTTAAGTCTTTCAGCCAACGTCTCAGCACTGGAGTTTCACACGGTAGGGTACAAGTCAGTCGGAATGGGCGGGGCAGCCATCGCCAACTCCAGCGGTTCAACTGCCGCCTATAACAATCCGGCCATGCTGGCCTTTGCCAAACATGATGTAGAGGTCTTTGCAGGTGTGGGAATGAGTATTCATGATGGTGGTATGGTCGCTTCCATGTCAGAACTTGACGATCTTGGCTTCAGCGACACCATCGACAGAATAGATAGTGGTGATCTTTCAAATGTATCCCCTGCTGATCATCAGACTTTAGTTGATGCCGGTGATATCATCCTTAACATGAATGGGCAGAGTGCGCAAGTTGCCCCTCAGGCTGCACTTGGTATCCAGGTCGGCAGTTTCGGAACAGGCCTCTTTGTTGTTGGTGAAGGTGGGGCTGTAGGTGTAATCGAAGAGGGCCGTACAGAGTTTATTTTTGAACATGATGGCAGTTACTTTGATGCTGTAAACTTAACGCCATCTGATGAAGACGCCTATAATAATACATCAATTGTCAAGTCAATTGAAGATGGGGAAACCTATTCACTCTTGTATGGTATCGCAATCGCTGAAATACCTATCGCCTATGGCCATGCCTTCGATACCGAATTCGGTAAAGTCGCCGTCGGTGGTGCCGTCAAGTTCATGCAAGGTACAACATTCGCTGGAAAATTTGCTCTTGATAATGATGAAGACTTCTCCGATACCATGGATAATAACGATAAAAAGACGAGCCAGGTCGGTCTCGATCTCGGTCTGGCCTATAAACCGAATTTCAGTAAGGATCTTACTTTGGCTTTGGCCGGTAAAAACCTCAATAGTCCCGAGTTTGACTATGTAACCAACAATCTTGGACTTTCAGCTTATGAGGTCGAACCGATGATACGTTTCGGTGCGGCCTATGATATTTTTGATTCGCTTGAAATAGCCATGGATTATGACCTGACAGCCAATGAGACAATGATGCCGAATATCGATGCCCAGTATCTCGGCGGTGGTGTCAACTTCCATCCGTTTACCTGGCTCTCTCTCAGAGGCGGAGCAATGAAAAATATGGACTCCTCTGATGATGCCGGTCTGATCTATACTGCCGGTGTTGGTCTTGGCACAAAATGGATTCAGCTTGATATCTCCGGTCAGATGTCAAAAAATGAAGTTAATGTTAATGGTGAAGACTATCCCGAATACGCCAAAGTCAATATCGCCCTTGTCTCCAAGTGGTAATGAAATAACTTCTAGATTTAACTATGGGAGAAGGAACCATATCCTTTTCTCATCTTCATAAGACACATTCAATGTAGATAAGCGTACTTCAGAGAGATTGATTAATAGATAACACGTAAAAAGTTATATTTGAGAAAGAAGAAGATGACAGAAAATGCCACCTTCTGGATGAAAAAATTAGATGTTGTCGCGGATACCGAGTTCTGCAATCAGTTTTGCATAAGCATCTTTGTTTGTACGTTTGAAATAACGCATCAAACGGCGACGCTGACCGACAAGTTTAAGAAGACCGAGGCGGGAAGCGTGATCTTTTTTGAATGTTTTAAGGTGTTCAGTAAGTTCAACGATACGCGCTGTAAGCAGTGCGATCTGTACTTCTGATGAACCTGTGTCGTTTTCATTACGTCCGAATTTGTTAACAATCTCTTGTTTTTTCGCCGTATCTAAAGCCATAATGACCTCCTGATGGGTATAAAAAATTTACCAACATGAACACAATCGATCAAGCTGGGCCGGAATTATAGCTAAAATGCTTTTTCATAGCAATACATACAGGTAAATAATTCCATCTTTCTACCGCTTTAACTTAAATGAACCGGCCGGTTAAGTCGCATAAGTAGTTTTTCCGTTATAATATCGTCAATTTACCACCAATAATATTTTTTCATAAACAGGCCTAAAAACTATGCTGATGACCCGTGCAAGCGAATATGCCCTTCTTTCGCTTATTGTAATTGCCAAGGCTGAGAAACCTCTCGATGCGGAGAGTCTCGCCTCAGAACTCGATATTTCCAAAAGCTTTCTTGCCAAGATCTTGCAGTCCATGGCACGTCAGGGAATTTTAAACTCCTACAAAGGGGTCAACGGCGGTTTTGCTCTGGCAAAAGATAGCCATGAGATCACCGTGCATGAGATCATGTGTGCTGCCGAAGGTAAAAATCCGGCTGTTTTCGACTGTGCCGCTTCTGAAAAAAACTGTCCCTCCGACAAAGCAATGAGCTGTCACATCTGGCCATTTTTAAATCGCCTCCAAGGCAAGATTGACAACTTTCTAGACTCACTGTCACTATCAGACATTCTAGAGGGCTAAAGCCTTGGCCAAACCTCGTTCTCCAATGCAAAACATGAGTATTGTTCTCAGTTTTCTTGTTCAAAACCGCGATTTAAGCATTGTCGCCTTCGTTATGGCGATCCTGGCCATTATCATTGTTCCGCTTCCTAGCGGTATTCTTGATTTTATGCTCACCATCTCCATCTCTATCGCTGTATTGATCATTCTGATTTCCCTCTATATTCCAAGACCGACTGATCTGACAACGTTCCCGACACTGATTCTCATCGTTACCCTTTTTCGGCTCTCACTCAATGTTGCTACGACAAGAATGATCCTCAGCCATGGAAACGAAGGTCCGGGAGCAGTCAGTGAGATCATCACCAGTTTCGGTCAGTTCGTCGTCGGCGGGAACTACGTCATAGGGGTCGTAGTTTTCAGTATTTTGGTGCTGATCAACTTTATGGTCATCACCAAGGGTTCTACCCGGGTCGCCGAAGTCGCTGCCCGCTTTACCCTCGATGCGATGCCGGGGAAACAGATGGCAATCGATGCCGATCTCAATGCCGGCCTTATAGACGAATCTGAAGCGAAATCCCGCCGGGCGGAGATCTTGCAGGATGCCAACTTCTATGGAGCGATGGACGGTTCGTCGAAATTCGTCAAAGGGGATGCCGTTGCAGGGATCATCATCACCCTTATCAACATTATCGGCGGGTTTCTGATCGGTGTCTTCCAGTTCGATATGGACGTAGGTGCCAGTGCCCAGACCTACACCATCCTTACCATCGGTGATGGGCTTGTCGCTCAGATCCCGGCCCTGATCGTCTCGACTGCAACCGGTATTATGATCACCCGTGCCTCCAATGACAGTGGCGGCAACTTTGCCGAAGGCAGTATCAATCAGCTGATGGGTAATGCCAAGACCCTGATCATTGTCGGTTTCATTATGGTTATGTTTGCACTCGTTCCGGGTCTGCCGACATTCTCCATGGGCTTTGTCGGCCTGATCTTTTTGGCAATCGGCTATGCCCTTTACAAATATGAGCGCGGTGAACTTCAAATCTTTGACGCCGAAACTGCACAGAAGAAAAAAGCGACTAAGCCAGGTGAAAAACCGGCTGAAGGCACATCTGTATCCAAGCCTGCCAAATCACAAGAGGAGATTGCCAAAGAGGAGGAGACGGCCCTCGAAGATATCCTCAAAGTCGAGATGCTTGAACTCACCCTTGGTTACCAGCTGATCCGTCTGGCCGATGCCAACCAGGGCGGTGACCTGCTGGAACGTATCCGCTCCATGCGCCGTAAAATTGCCACCGACCTTGGCTTTTTAATGCCGCAGGTACGTATCCGTGACAACCTGCACCTTAAGCCCGACCAATACCAGATCATGCTCAAAGGTGTCGCTATCGGTGAAGGTGTCATTCAGCATGACCGCTTTTTGGCAATGGACAGCGGAATGGCAACCGGCGATATCCAGGGAGCTCCGACCAAAGAGCCGGCCTTTGGGCTTGATGCCCTCTGGATCGCTCCGGAACTGAAAGAGGATGCCATCATGAATGGTTATACCGTCGTTGATCCGGCAACGGTTATCTCTACACATATGAGTGAACTGGTCAAACGCTATGCTGAAGAGTTGTTGACACGACAGGAGACCCAGACCCTGATCGACAAGATCAAAAATGATTACCCGGTCGTGGTAGACGATTTGACCAAGGTTGCCAGCGTTGGTCTTGTGCAACGCATCTTCAAAGCACTGCTCCATGAAAAAGTACCACTCAAAGATATGCTCACCACCATGGAGACCATTGCTGACGTCGCCGAATACACTAAGAATGTCGAATTTATTACCGAACAGGTTCGTGCGCGACTTTCCCGTGTCATTACCAATATCTATACAGGTGAAGACGGTGTCATTCATCTGCTTACTTTCGACACAGCCAGCGAACAGAAGATGCTGGAGAAATCCCAGGAACAGGACAACGTCCGCCACCTGATGCTGAACGTAGGTGAGATCAACCAGCTTATACAGGCTACCAGCGAGAAAGCGACAGAGCTTCTGCAAAAAGGGATCTCACCCGTCATTATCATCGTCGATCCGCAGCTTCGCCGACCGCTTGCTGAGATATTTGAACGTTTCAGTCTCGATGTCGTTACCCTCTCTCATGCAGAGATCGATTCGACGGCCAAATTTGAAGTCATGGGCTCTATATCACTTGAGTAAACGCCAAACGAGCTAAGTTCACTTCACCAGTGGGCTCATGCATAGATAAACCATGCTTTAATATGCATCTTTAAAAATTTAAAAGGAATACTTTTCATGAAAACAATTTATCATCTCTCACACATTGATCTCGATGGCTACAGCTGTCAGCTTATTATGCGTCATACGCCCTACACTATCCACAGCTTCAATGCCAATTACGGGGCTGAAGTCGTCCAGCGTCTTGAAGAGATCCTCGAAGCCCTTCACAATTCCAACGAAGATGCGATCATCCTCATCACCGACCTGAACCTGACGGCCAACGAAGCAAAATGGCTGAACAAAGAGATTCAGGACTTCAATGACCGGGGACGAAATATCGAACTCATCCTGCTTGATCACCACGGCAGCGGTCAGGAGAGTGCCGACAGATATAATTGGTACTACCTCGATACGGAGCGCTGTGCGACAAAGATCACCTACGACTATGCCAGAGAGCATTTTGAACTCGATGAGCCAACATGGATGGAGAGTTTTGTCAATGTTGTCAATGCCGTTGATCTCTGGATCCAGAGCGAAGCGGAAAACTTTGAATACGGCAAAGTGTGTATGCGCCTTATAACCGAGACACGTGAACTCAACCGTGTCCTGTTTGCCAATGAAGACCGTGAATATAAACTTGCCCTGCTTTTGGGAGCTGCTGAGATGATCGACACTCCTAATGCTCCGATCGTCCTTGATGAAGCGATCCACAAGATGAAAAAAAGCTATTTCAAAGAGAGTGAGAACAATACACTCGATAACCTTGCAACAGCTCGCATTGTAAGCCTGCTTGGTTCAAAACGTCCAACCATGACCATCTACTATAAGGGCTACAAAGGCTTTCTCAGTTACGGTGTAGGCAACACCTCCATCGTGGGTAATGGATTTTTAACTGAATATGACGAATATGACTTTATTGTCGACATAAGCTATCGTGGAACGATGAGCCTGCGCGCCAACAACAAAGTCAATGTCTCACTTATTGCCAAAGAGTGGGCCGGTGGCGGCGGTCATCCCAATGCCTCAGGCGGCCGTATCCATGGCTTTAAAGAGCAGTACCGTTACGACAAGGTCAAAGATCAGATCGAAAACCTCATTGCATCACGTGAGGCCGTTGCCGGTAAGCTTGAGCCAAAAAAAGATTAACTAAAGAAGGTTTTCTGCCGATATAACTCCTAATAAAAGGAGTTTTTTTATGAACACTCTTAACAGCTATCAATCACTCGAAGCCTATCGCTCGCATGATCTCAGTATCCAGATGCGAACGAGCAGCGGTGATACAATCGATATGGCATTTTCAAATACTCAAGAACTCTCCATGAAACAGAGCCAACAAAACGGCACTAAATCCGGCACTTTCTCCTTTGCATCGATGCAGTCCTATCAGTTTCATATGGAGTCAAACGGCATAGATGAGCAGGATAAAAAAGAGATCGAGGCATTTATGGAGATTGCTCAGCCTTTTATCGATAATTTTATGAAAGAGCTTGAGAGCGGTGAGCAGCATACACCGTTAAATCAGATTGTCAAATCGGTAAGTGATATCTTTGCCCCGGTAGGCGATAAACCGATCAACACACAGAACTATGCTAAAAACGGTATTGTGAATTTAATGGATAATGCATTAAAACAGGTCGAACAGCACAAAACGCTGCTCGATGAGAGTCAGAAGTTCCTAGATAAAGTCCTACAGAGAATGGACAAATTTGAAGAGATGCTCTACGCCTAAAATGTGCCGCTGTTACGGAATTCAGCGATCTCTGTCTCTACCATCTCATTAATCAGGATGGTATAAACTTCTGCCATCATATTTGGCGACATCCCCATCATTACTGCTTTATGACGTACCCGGTCAACAACAGTATCGATGCGTTCACTTGATTTGATCTCATCAACAGACTTTTTAAATTTGGATGCCTGTTTAATATATTCGTTACGCTCACCGATCATCGCAACGATCTTGTCATCGATAGCATCGATCTCTGTACGCAGCTCTTCTAATGTATTGCAGCTTTTCATTCCGGACCTTTTAGTTATATAGTACTCATATTATACACATTAATTGAGTAAAAATTCTTTGAGCGGTTTTGCATGAGACTGCCCAGGGGTTGGCTGGGTCCCAAACATCTCATTTTTAAGCTGAAGATGACAGTCTCGGCATTCACGGATTACATTATGCTGTTCAATTCCCGGCTGCTCTATCTTCTCGACGGGGTGGCAGGAGAAGCAGTCACTGCCGCACTCAGCCATGGAGTTCGGATCGGCAGTGTGGCACTCGATGCATCCCAGCATCGGTTTGTGACGTTCATCTTCATGGATTGTCGGAACCAGGTTGGGATGACAGGTAAGACAGTCACCTGTACAGGCGAAGAGATTGAACATCAACAGTGTCAAAATGATTACTATACTTTTCATGATGCAATTCTACCCATCATTTAATTAATGAACATTAACGGTAATCTCATTCTCTATGGCATCAAAATCGACTTGAGAGCCTTCATCAACTTCACCACTGAGGATCAGGTCAGCCAAACGGTCTTCAACGATCTCATAAAGAGCCCGTTTCAACGGTCTGGCTCCATAAACCGGGTCAAATCCTGCTTCAGCGATCAGCCGCTTAGCTTTATCACTTAGCGTAAGGGTAATAGTGCGCTCTTCCACTTTGGCCACGATCTCCTGAAAGAAGAGATCAACAATGCCTATGATCTCACTCTCACCAAGTGGATTGAACTGAACAATATCATCCAGACGGTTCAGAAATTCCGGTTTGAAACGGCTTTTGAGTTCGCCCAATACCACACTTTCGAGTTCCGGATCACCCTGCATGCTCATAATCTTGTCAGACGCGATATTTGAGGTCAGAATGATGATCACATTGGTAAAGTCGATCGTCACCCCTTTGTTATCGGTCAGGCGTCCATCATCAAGGACCTGAAGCAGCATATTGAAAACATCCGGATGCGCTTTCTCCACCTCATCGAAAAGGACGACACTGTATGGCTTGCGACGCACCGCTTCGGTAAGCTGACCGCCTTCATCATAGCCGACATACCCCGGAGGTGCCCCGACCAGACGGGAGACTGCATGTTTTTCCATGTATTCACTCATATCGAGGCGGATCAGCGCCTCTTCCGAGTCGAAGAGGAAGTTGGCCAATGTTTTAGCCGTTTGGGTTTTACCGACCCCCGTCGGCCCCAGGAACATAAATGAACCTATGGGACGGTCTTTATCGGAAAGTCCCGCTTTATTCCGCTTGATCGCACGCGATACGGCATGGGTTGCCTTCTCCTGTCCGATAACATCGCGGTTGAGCTCATCCTCGACATGCAGGATCTTCTCTTTTTCACTCTCAAGCATCTTGGTCACCGGGATCTGCGTCCATCGGCTTACAATGCTCGCGATGGCATCCTCATCGACACTGTTTTTCAGAAGGGTTCCGGCTGCCTGCATTGCTTTCCACTGCTCTTGCAAAGCACTCTCTTCATCATGAAGTTTAGGGATATCGCCATATTCAATAGCAGCGGCTTTCTCATAATCACCGCTGTTTTTTGCCAGCTCCGCTTCACGGCGTGCGGCTTCAATATCCCCTTTGATCGATGCGATACGTTCAAACACCTCTTTCTCATGGGTAAACTGTGTTTCAAGTGAACGCTGTTCCTCTTCAGCATCCGCAAGCTCTTTAGCGATCTCATCAAGACGCTTGTCATTCGAAGCACGTTCATCCATCTTAAGGGCCTCGCGTTCAACCTGGAGTTCCTGTACTTTGCGCTTGACAGCGGCTAAGAGATGTGGCTCAGACTCGATCTGCATTCTCAGTTCGGCAGCTGCTTCATCGATCAGGTCGATCGCTTTGTCCGGCAGGAAACGGTCGGCAATGTAACGCTCGGAGAGTCTGGCAGATGCAATCAGCGCCGAATCGGTGATGGTGACATTGTGATGCGCTTCGAGACGCTCTTTGATCCCACGTAAGATCTGAAGTGACTGATTGACAGTCGGCTCATCCAGGTTGATCGGTTGAAAACGGCGCTGCAGTGCCGTATCTTTCTCAAAATATTTTCTATACTCTTTTAGTGTTGTTGCACCGATGGTGTGCAGCTCTCCGCGTGCCAGTGCCGGTTTAAGGATATTCGCCGCATCCATACTGCCTTCACTTGCCCCTGCTCCGACGATCGTATGGATCTCATCGATAAAAAGAATGATATTCCCGCTCTGCTTCACCTCATCGATCACCGCTTTGAGACGGTCTTCGAACTCACCACGGTATTTTGCCCCGGCGATCAGGGCACTCATATCGAGTGTCACGACCCGCTTATTTTGCAGGCTGAGCGGTACTTCTTTGTTGTAAATACGCTGTGCCAGACCTTCAACAACCGCCGTTTTACCAACCCCGGGCTCTCCAAGAAGAATAGGATTGTTTTTTGTTTTACGGATCAGAATCTGCATCATACGGCTGATCTCTTCATCCCGTCCAATAACAGGTGAGAGCTTTCCTTCTGCCGCTTCGTGCGTCAAGTCAATGCCATACTTTTCCAGGCTTTCAAGTGTCTCATCGGCTGTCTGCGATTCGATCTTCTGTCCGCCACGTGAAGCTTCAATCGTTTTTCTCAGCTCCATCAGATCAATATATTTTCCAATAATCGTCTTAAAAGGCTCACTGCCAAGATTGGCGACGATGTAACTGTCGACAGCTAAAAAGCTGTCGCCGTTTTTAGTCATCTCGCCTACACCCTGTTCAAGTGACTGCACAAAGTTGCGGGAGAGTTTCAGGTTTTCTTTTGAGACAGATGATGATTTTGGCAGTTTATCGGCAGCACTTTTAACATCAAGCTCAATGGCTGTCTTGTCTATACTCATTTTGTTGAAGATCTGATTGAGAAGTGAATTACTATTGGTTAAGAGTGCCCATAAAAAATGGATAGGTTCTACTTCACTGTTTTTATTGTGAAGCGCTAATGAGAGTGCCGACTCAATGGCTTCGGTCATCTGATGGGTCAGTTTTTCAAAAATATTATTCATGGTTTAGATTCCTTATACTTGAGTTGGTTATATTATATCTAATTGAGTCTATCTGTGTCAACTATCTGAAAAAAAGAAATAAATCCAACACTATTCATCTAATTTTGTTATAATTTTGCCAGTTTGAGAGGTATCCTCTCATAAATACTTCCACCCAAGGGAAAAAGATGAAAAAATTGGTGATTGCACTCCTGGTTTTAGTACTTGTTGCTGCAGCACTGCCGCTGATCGGCAACAGTGCCATTAAAACAGTGATAAGTGAACATACAGCGATGATGCAAGCTAACGGAGTCGGTGTTGAAAATGAGGAGGTCAGCAGTGGTTACCTGAGTACAACCAGCCATTATGAACTGATCCTTGAAGATGGCGATAAACTCCTCACCTACATCAGCAAACATAACCAGCAGCAGATTCCGACCTATCTTAAGGGCATACTCGACGGTACTAAAATCGGTGTTGACCTCACCTACAGCAATATTCCTATTTTCAGTGATATCGAAGTCGGTATCTATCCCACTTCCCTCTCCCCTGAAATGGAGAACCTCTTTAAAAAAGATGACCCCGTACTCTATGCCAGTCTTGAAAAACTGCTTCTCAATAAAACCCTCTACTATCAGATCAACTACAGTGTCAGCACCGAAACCTTTCATGGCTCGATCCGGGATATCAACAAGGCACCTGTTGACTTTAAAGATGGAAGCGCAGCAACAGTTACACTTGCCTCGGCACACTTCAAAGGTGCCGGACCACTCATCGCACCCAATGCCATCAACGGCACGATCAAAAAGCTTTCGGCTACTTTTCAGGAGAGCAGTGAGCTGATCTCGATCGCTTTTGACCAGATCACCCTGGACAACACCTTCAACTCACTTGTGGAGTACCGTTCATCCATGCGTTGTAAACGTATGCATCTTAACTTTAGCAATGCAAGTAACAAGGGAGATATAACACTTAAAAATCTTGCAATAGACGGTGACTCCAGTGCCAAAGACAATAAGATCGCAGGCAATAGCCTTGGCACCATTGGCACCCTCACGGTCAATGCACCGGAATTTGCTCTGAAACTGGATAGTATCAAAGCTGACGTAACGGTCGACAATCTCGACAGAGAAGCTTTTGAAGCAGTGCATACGGCTCTAAACCGAGCAAACAGCGACAGCTCTGTCGAAGCATCTCAGGCAGTTATGAATACCATGGGTGATCTCGTCTCAAAAGGACTCTTTTTCAATATGAGAGAATTTTCTGTCGATCAGATCACTCTAAACAGTGATCCATCCATGAAGGGCTTTGAACACCGTGCAGCAATCACTGTCAGACCGGACTCTGCATTTCGCCGGAAATCCCGTGAACATCCGATGGCACTGCTGGAAAATATTGACGTGGATGCCAGCCTCAGTTTCTCAAAAGCGCTCTACACCCACATCGCAAACGAGGTTCCGCAAACGGTACTTGCATCCGGATTTGCCAAAGAGGACGGTGACAACATCCGCTTCGACATTACCTATAAAGACGACCAACTGCTTGTCAATGGAAAATCACTTCTTTAACCGAAGTGCTTCCATCATCTTCATAAAGGGCACCTCTAAATCTTTTTTTAAACCTCTTTTAACTATAATATCTGCCTTTTAAATAAGTAATAGGCAGAACATGAAACATAGAAAATTTATAGCAATGGGATTCCTCTCGACCATTGCAGCAGCCGGTCTCGTCTTTACACCTACGCTCTTCGCCAAGGATAAACCGACGGTTGAAGCTTCCCGTCTTCAGTCACTGGCCAAGTTCACTAAAGTCCTGGGGATCGTCGAGCGCTATAATGTCGATGAGCTGACCATCGAAGAGCTGATGGACAAAGCGATGCAGGGGATGATGAGCAATCTTGATGCCCACTCTTCCTACCTGAACGTAAAAAGTTTTGAGAACATGAAGGTCCAGACAAGCGGGGAGTTTGGCGGACTAGGTATCACCGTCGGAATGAAAGACAGTGCACTCACCGTTATTGCACCGATCGAGGGAACACCAGCCGATAAGGCAGGCATCAAAGCAGGTGATATCATCTTGAAGATCGATGATCAATCTACCCTTGAGATGACTATTGATGATGCGGTAGGCCTTATGCGGGGGAAACCGAAAACACCGATTACCCTGACAATCGTTCGTAAAGGTGAACCTGAGCCTCTGCCGATCAAGATCATCCGTGATATCATCAAGATCCAGTCTGTTTACGCCAAACAGGTGGGTGACGATATTCTCTATCTGCGTGTCACCAATTTTGACCAAAAGGTCGTTGATGATGTCAAACGCGAGTTGAAAAAAAATCTTGGCCGTGAAAAAGGGATCATACTTGATCTGCGTAACAACCCCGGCGGACTGCTCGACCAGTCGGTTGGCCTGGTAGACCTCTTTGTCAACAAAGGTGATATCGTTTCACAAAAAGGGCGGGATGAGTCTGAAAATAAAACCTACACTGCTTCAGCATCGACTACCATGACGGACATACCGATGGTCGTTCTTGTCAATGGCGGAAGTGCGAGTGCTTCAGAGATCGTCAGTGGTGCCCTGCAAGATCATAAACGTGCTGTTGTCGTAGGTGAGAAGACCTTCGGTAAAGGAAGTGTCCAGGTCATTTTGCCTATCAGTGAAGATGAAGCGATCAAGCTCACTATCGCCCGCTACTATCTTCCAAGCGGCCGCACTATCCAGGCAGTTGGAGTCACACCAGATATTATTGTGCGTCCGGCTGAATGTACAAGCCGTGCAGAAAGCTTCTCCCTCAAAGAGGCAGATCTCAAAAAACATCTTGAAGGTGAACTGGAGAAGGCCAACGGTAATGGTAACGGTCATGACGACAACAAGAGCGTAGAGGCGAAGAAAAAAGATAAAACAGTTATTACCGCTGAACAACTCAGTAAAGACAACCTGCTTCATGATGCTGTCAGCATTCTAAAAGCACTAATCATAGTCAAAGGAGACTAATTATGGAAAAACGCGAACTGCTCTACGAAGGCAAAGCTAAAAAACTATTTCTCACCGATGATGAAAACCTCGTCATCTCTGAGTTCAAAGATGACCTGACAGCCTTTAACGGCGAGAAAAAATCAAGTGAAGCGGGCAAAGGTGCTCTTAACAACAAGATCTCTACCGAGCTCTTCAAACTACTTGAGAGTAAAGGTGTCCCAACCCATTTCGTTGAGATGATGGATGACAACCACATGATCCATAAAAAAGCGGATGTTATCATGATCGAAGTGATCGTCCGCAACATCGCAACAGGAAGTCTGAGCAGAACACTCGGTATCGAAGATGGAAAAGTCCTTCCGTTTACCCTCGTCGAATTTGATTACAAAAACGATGATCTTGGCGATCCGAAACTCAATGACCAGCACTGTCTGATCCTTGAACTTGTCGACAATACCGATGAGCTGGATGAACTGCGCAAACGTGCCCGTGAGATCAACGATATTCTCCGCCCGTTCTTTGCGGAGAAGGGCCTCAACCTTGTCGATTTCAAACTTGAGTTTGGTAAAGACAGAGATGGCAATATCATCCTCGTTGATGAGATCAGCCCGGACAACTGCCGTTTCTGGGATATGGAAACGGGTGAAAAGATGGACAAAGACCGTTTCCGTCAGGGTCTTGGCGGACTCAAAGTCGCTTACGAGCAGGTACTTGAAAGAATTCTAGGATAGATTGTTAATAAGGTGAAGAGTTTCACCTTTTTAATAAAGGGCACCTCTAAACAAAATTGATAAAAAGATATCTCCTGTTCTCAGGAGTAACTATTGAAGGAAGTATATGAAAGCAATCGTAAATATTTCACTAAAAGCCGGAGTCCTTGACTCTCAGGGCAAAGCCGTTCATCATGCACTTGATGCACTGAAATTTGAGGGTGTTGAGGATGTCCGTGTCGGCAAACAGATCATATTGAAATTGAGTAGTGCGGATGAGGCTGCTGCGAAAGAGGAGGTGACAGAGATGTGTGAATCACTGCTTGCCAATACCGTCATCGAAGATTATGAAATCGAGATCATCTCATGAACGTGACCATTGTCCAATTCCCGGGTACCAACTGCGAATACGACACAGAGTACGCCTTTAAAGAGCTCGGATGTAATACGAAGATCATCTGGCACAAAGAGACTGTGCTGCCAGAAGATACAGATCTACTCGTTGTAGCCGGTGGCTTCAGCTACGGTGATTACCTCAGAAGCGGTGCTATCGCCCGTTTTAGCCCAGTTATGGAAGCAGTAAAAGCGTATGCTGACAATGGGGGTAAAGTACTGGGAATCTGTAACGGTTTTCAGGTACTGACCGAGTCCCATATGCTGCCGGGTGCACTGAAACGCAATGACTCCCTTCACTTTATCTCGAAGCATCACCACCTAAGAGTCGCCAATACCGACAATACCTTTTTGAAAAAATGTGAAAAAAGCGAAGTGGTTAATATCCCGATCGCGCATCATGACGGCAACTTCTATATCGATCCCGACGGCCTCAAAGAGCTCTATGAGAATGATCAGGTTCTTCTGCACTACTGTGATGCCAATGGCGATACCAGCAACCCAAATGGATCAGTTGATGCAATTGCCGGTATCTGTAACAAAGAGAAAAATGTCTTTGGTCTGATGCCACACCCGGAGCGTGCAATGGATACAATTCTCGGTTCTGATGATGGGCGTAAGATGCTAGAAGGGTTTTTAAGCGCGTGATGCGGCTCATACTCTTATTTGCACTTCTGCTCACCTCCCTTTATGCGGAGTCATTTGAGTACTCTGATGAGCCTGAAGTTATTGAGAAGGTCCTATACCTAAACTACGAAAAGATCCCCAAACGCCTTTTCAAAAATGAGATATTTACCATTACCATCAAGACCCTCTCCACTATAGGTCGTTCTGAAGATATCATTTATCACTTTTCAAATAAAAGTGGTGTCAAACTTCTCTCCGACATACCGGAACGAAGCAAACGCGGGACATACTCCTATGCCACTTTCTATTTTCAAGCTACATCGCAGTGGATCCGTACACCTGACATCATGGCCGAACTTGTTCTAAGCTCATCCGGCCGCAGCTACAGCAGTACCTTGAGAGGCAAAAAGATAGATGGTGTGAAACTCAATCCCGATATCGATTTCGCCAATATTCTTGCAGACAGTTTCACCCTCACCAACTATAAAACCACCCGCTATGACCGCAAACACAACATAGCCGTTTTCAGTGCTACCGCGATGCGCTGTAATATCGAAGATTTTTCACTTTCAGGTTACAAAAAGCAGGGATTTGAATCGATGAAAGCATCCTATGACGAATCAACGATGACCTACTATGCGATCATTCCGAATAAACTGGAAAACCTGACCTTTACCTATTTTAATCCCAAACTGGCAAAATTTAAAACCGTGATGATCCCAATCATCATCGATAGTGACACCGTCTCCACCCAAACCGATCTTAAGCCCAGAGAGCATACCCATGAACTCATAAAAATGGGTGTCGCAGGTGCCGTTGCAGTGACCGCACTGCTGATGCTCATTATCCGCCGCAAACTTGGCTATGCGATCCTGATCATCCTTCCGCTTGTCTATATCGCTTATGCGGCGATCCCGATCCGTTATGCCTGTATCAATGCCGGAAGTCCGATCTACCTGCTGCCGATGGAAAATGGCACCATCTTTGAGGAAGCTTCCGGCCAATACTCCCTGGAAGTCCAGGGTGAGATCAAAGGCTACACCAAAGTCAAACTACAAAACAATAAAATAGGATGGGTCAGACATGAAGATCTTTGCACGCCTTAGCTGGGCCTACGCGACATTCATGATCTTTGCCAGTATGGCACTTATGATCATTATCTTTCCGATTTTTCGCAGCCCCCGTTCCCAGAAGATCTCTGCATGGATCATACGAACGCTGCTTTTTATACCGATCAGGGTGAAAGGAGAGGAGAATCCGGATGCCCAGATGTTTCTGCTCAATCACCAAAGCGATATAGATATCGGTATCCTGGAGACCATCACCAAGCGTAACCTTGCCTGGGTAGCCAAGAAAGAGCTCTTCGATGTCCCCTTTTATGGACTGCTGCTTAAACTCCCAAACGATATTGCGGTAGAGCGTGAGAGTAAAACCTCTCTGATCAAACTGATCAAAGATGTCAAAAGCCGCCTGGATGACGGACGCGTCATCACCATGTTTCCCGAAGGCACCCGATCATCCAACGGTAGAATGCTACCCTTCAAACCCGGTGCAAAGATGGTTGCAGATAAGTACAGACTCCTTGTTCAGCCCATTGTCATCATTGAAGCGGCAGCCTATTACAATATAAAAAAATACCACTACAGACCCGGTCAGCTTACTGCCATCTATATGGATGCTTTTGAAGCGGACAAACGTGATAAAGAGTGGCTCACTGAGCTTAGGGTCAAGATGCAAAAAGTATATGATGATGAATTAAGGGTATCAACCCGGTCATGAGCTGGCAGACTATACTGGCGATCGGCGCTGGAGGGTTTATTGGTGCGGTTTTACGTGCCTACCTAAATGGACTTATCTCTCACAGAGTTCCGCATGATCTTCCTTTTGGCACATTGGGTGTCAACCTTATCGGCAGTTTTATTATGGGTGTTCTTATCGCCTACTTTATGTACACTACCCTTTTCTCCGTCCATATGAAATCTTTTCTCTCCACCGGTATATTAGGCGCACTTACGACTTATTCTACTTTTGCTATTGAAAGTTTTCTCCTGCTTAACAGCGGACATATCATGCTGGCGCTCGCCAATATGGGTCTCAATGCCTTTGGTACAGTCCTGATGGCAGCAGCAGGTTATTACGGAGCTTCTTCACTTCTAAAATAGCTTTTAGATAATCAGCACTGTTTAACCGATCTCGATGATCTCATCGGCACACCAGCGTGCCAGATCGATCTCATGGGTGATTAGAAGCATGGCCATCTTGTCTAGATGAGTCAGCAGCATCTGCATCACATCAAGCTGAATGACATTATCGAGTGCAGAGGTAGGTTCATCCAGGAGCAGAAGATCGGGCTTCATCAGGAGTGCCCGTAAAATGGAGCAGCGCTGAAGCTGGCCTCCGGAGAGCTCATGGGGGAGCTTGTCCAGCAACTCCCTGTCGAGGTCCATCGTCTCAAGATACACATTCATACCATCGGTAGAGGTGACATCCCGGATCTGGTTGATAACAGTGTAACTGGGATGAAAAGAGCTGTAAGGGTCCTGGAAGACCTGAGAGACGCCCAGCACCTTGATCGAACCTTTTAAAGGTTTCAAATTTCCCAAGATCAGTTCAAAAAGAGTGCTCTTCCCTGCACCGCTCGACCCTACAATTGCTTTGATCTGACCACGTTCCAGTGTCATTGAAAAGTCATTATATAAAAGATGATCCTGTAAATAGCCGAAATCTAAATTGGAGATGGAAAGTATCTGTTTCAAGAAGGGAAAGACCTCTTTCAGTTTTGAAAGAAGTCTATCATAAAAGGAGTAAAAGAATTGTTGCTATTCGATCTCAGCGTCGATAACGTCGTCATCGGCTTTCTTAGCACCCTGTGATGCTTCACCTTCCGGCGCATCTTTCTTGTACATCTGCTCAGCCATTTTGTGGCTTGCTTCTGTCAATGCTTTGACTTTCTCTTCGATCTGCTCTTTAGTTGCAGACTCGTCTTTGAGTGTCTCTTTAAGATCTGCTGCAGCTGCTTCGATCTTCGCTTTTTCATCAGCTTCGATCTTGTCACCAAGCTCTTCCAGACTCTTTTCAGTCTGAGCGACAAGTGCATCCGCCTGGTTGCGAAGGTCTACCATCGCTTTACGTGTTTCATCTTCTGCTTTATGACTCTCAGCATCCTGAACCATCTGGTTGATCTCATCTTCGCTAAGTCCAGATGAACCGGTGATCTTGATCTCTTGTGACTTACCGGTTCCTTTGTCCTGTGCAGATACCGTCAAGATACCATTCGCATCGATATCGAAAGTAACTTCGATCTGAGGCACACCGCGTGGTGCAGATGGGATTCCTGTCAACTCAAACAGACCCAATGATTTGTTGTCTTTTGCGAACTCACGCTCACCCTGAACAACAGAGATGCTAACTGCCGGCTGATTGTCTTCAGCCGTTGAGAAGACCTGTGATTTCTTGACTGGGATAGTCGTACCTTTTTCGATGATCTTAGTCGCAACACCGCCAAGTGTCTCAATACCAAGAGAAAGAGGAGTAACGTCAAGAAGAAGGACATCTTTGACATCACCACGAAGTACACCACCCTGGATCGCTGCACCGGCTGCAACTACTTCATCCGGGTTAACCCCTTTGTTCAGCTCTTTTCCGCCAAACTCGTCAGATACACGCTCCTGGACCAGTGGAACACGGATAGAACCACCGACCATGATCACCTCTTTGATGTCACCTTTGCCAAGGTCGGCATCTTTGAGCGCTGTTTCGATGTGGTCGATCGTCTCGGCAACCAGTTTGTCGATCATTCCCTCAAATTT
>JAYEMF010000011.1:2902-28370 GCA_034717975.1 Campylobacterota bacterium | reverse complement strand
GCAGAGATCTCTTGCGGCGTATAGATTTTACCGGCTACATCAACCGCTGCCATACCGTTTTTGTCAACGATCTTATAGGTAACTTTGTCGTGCGCCTCTTTGGCGTTCTCTTCATTCATCATCAGACCCATGATACGTTTGACCGAGTAGATCGTCTTATCCGGGTTTGTGATCGCCTGACGTTTTGCAGGATCACCTACAAGCGTTTCGCCTTTGTCAGTAAATGCAACTACCGATGGTGTCGTGTTTTTACCCTCTTTATTTGGGATAATTTTCGCTTCACCGCCTTCGTAGACAGCCACACAAGAGTTTGTTGTTCCTAAGTCAATACCAATTACTTTGCTCATAATATTTTTCCTTAATTTTATTTCATAAAATGAAGGGAACCCTTCACCTTTTTTATACAGAACCGGAGCAAAGCCCCGCTTCCTATCGTTAACACTGAGTTTCCTTCGGCAGGAAGCCCGCGCAACTTGTCGCTTCTTTTGACGAAAATACCGAAAGTATTTTTGTGCTTTAGTGCCTTAGCGGCTAGCGTAGGTATCTGGGACTTTGTTCCAGATGCCGTTCAAATAATACAACTCAGTTCGCGATAACTACCATCGCATCACGTAGTGTGCGATCTTTATAGCGGTAACCTTTTTGAAAAGTGCTGACGATCTCACCGCTTTCATGATCTTCACTGTCCATCTGCTGAACTGCATGGTGAATATTTGGATCAAACGGTTCATCTTCACTCACCGGTGTGATACCATGTTTTTCCAAAGCGCTCAAAAGCTGTTTCATTGTCAGTTCGACACCTTCGGTCAGCTTTTCAAAAAGTTCAGCGGCATCAGCCTCTGACTTTGTCGCTTCGATCGCCATTCCCAGTGAATCAATCACCGGAATCAAATCTTTTGCAAATTTCTCCTGCGAATATTCCAACGCCTGATACTTTTCACGCTCTAATCGTTTTTTAATATTTTCAAAATCTGCATGCACACGGGCATACTTCTCTTTAAGTGCACCAATCTCATTTTGCAGTGCTTCTATATCGTCTTCAACTTCCTCAGCCGTCTCTTCATCAGCAGTTTCATTCACTGCTTCTTCCGTTACTTCCTGGTCGTTTAAAAGCTCTTCTTTTTCTTCGTTAGCCATCTATTTGAAAGACTCCTTTTCTGAAATCTGAAGGTATTATACATCATTGAGTCATATGATGTCAAGTCAAAGTTATGCTAAAATACTTAGATTAGTTTAGTCTATCTAACTCATATGCATAAAAACTCCTATTATTAGGCATTTGTCATGCTTCTGATATAATCACAAAAAAAGTAAGGAAAGGTTTTTTTATGAAAATCATCTATTTTATAGTGGCACTATCTATCTTTTTAAGCGGTTGTGCCTCTAAAGAGTTTGATCAACGCAGCTACGATCGACAGAACAAAGCAGCTGAAAAAAGTCTGGAGAAGCTTTAACAACCCTATCACTCTAAATCTAAGGAACCGTATGAAATGGCTAGCTATTATTGCCGGATCTCTGCTAACAGTTGTTGCAGCACTCTATATACTTCTTTTTACTCCGTTGGGCAATGGTATCATCGCACCGATCGTTGAAAGAAAGATCAATGCTTCACTCTCTATTGAGAGTAAATTAACCACCTTCGAACTCGACAGCAGCAGTTTTACGATCGAACTGGAGCTGACACCCGAGAACAGAATCGAAACGGTCGGAAACTACTCCCTGTTTGATCAAAGCCTCAATGCCCTCTATCGTATCAGACTAAACAGACTTTCAGCATTGCAGTCTCTGACCAATACACCACTGTATGGCAAGCTTCATACCCAGGGAAGTGTCAAAGGTACATTGGAACAACTTGATATCGCGGGAGAGAGCGATATTGCCAACAGTCAGACCGACTATGGGATCACCCTGTTTGACTTTTCACCACAAAACCTGAAAGTAACCATGAAAGATGCAGAGCTGGAATCACTTTTTCGGATGGTCGGTAAAAAGCCTTACAGTACTGCACACCTGGCCATTGATCTTGATTTCAAATCAATTGACCCAAAAAACCTGGATGGGAGTGCAGTCGTTACCCTCTTAAAGGGACGTGTCAATACTGCACTGATGAAAGAAGATTTCAATCTGACACTGCCAAAAACAACCTATGCCATGAAAGTGACCAGTCAGCTTCTGGGTGAGACGATCACCTATGCCTCAAAATTCGAATCAAATCTTGCCTACCTCTTTTCACAGGGCAAGGTCACGCCCGAACCGCTGACAACCGATCTGACCTATGAGATCAATATCAAAGAACTTGCCCTCTTTAAACCGATCACCAATGCTCCGCTACGCGGCCCATTTGCAACTAAAGGAACAGTAAAGGGTGATGCGCACTCAATGCAGATCAAAGGGGACTCCAATGTTGCTGCCAGTCAAACGACCTATGATGTCGCACTGGCCTCATACAAACCGCAAAAAGTGATCGCTCACATTAAAAATGCCAGCCTCTCCAAACTGCTTTACCTCACTGGAGAACCAGATTATGCACGAGGAAAGATCAATGCAGACATTACTCTGAATGATCTCGATCCGGAGCATCTCAGCGGCAGTGCCAAAATCAATCTCAACCAAGGCGACATCAATACTGACGTGATGAAAAAGCATTACGGGATCTCCCTGCCGGAAACTTCATTTACCTATGAGCTGGAGAGCAGACTCAATGGTAAACAGATCGATTACACAACCTATTTCAACTCCAATCTGGCAGAGATCGACTCCAAAGGCAAGGTCACCCCGCAAAATCTCGGCCTCGATCTTGACTACCGTATCGCCATTGAGAAACTTGAACTCTTAAAACCATTGACCGATGCACCGCTTCGAGGAGCACTATCGCTTAAAGGTACCCTCAAAGGTGACAAAAAACTGCTGACACTCAAAGGTGACAGTGACCTGGCCAAAAGTGATACAAGCTTTAAAGTAGAACTTGCAGAGTTTCAACCCAAAAGTATCCAGGCCAAGATCAAACACCTGCAGCTAAAGTCACTGTTCTATCTGGTTACACAACCCAACTATGCCAATGCACTGATCAATCTCGATATCGATATTCCCAATGCACAAAAAGGCAGACTCGATGGCAAAGTAACGACACAGATCAGCCGAGGAGTGCTTAACAATAAAGTTATTGAGAAGACGTATGAATTTAAAAAAATGCCGCGTGTCACCTTTAGAGGGAAAACAACGACAACCCTCAAGGGAAGCCTGATCGACACCAAAGCCGAGATCACTTCATCTCTGGCTGACTTTACGCTCAAAAACTCCCGTACCGACCTTGATAAGTCAGTCACAACTGCTGAGTATCAGGCTAAAGTCCATAACCTGGATAACCTCTATTTTGCCACAGAACGCCACCTAAAAGGGAGTATGCTCATCACCGGTGATATGAAACAGGCAAAAGATTTTGATCTTCACGTTCATGCAGACACCCTCGGCGGCACTATCGATGCGGCATTGCACAATGATGATCTGAAAGCTGATATAAAAGGCATTCAGACCCTTGACACCCTGCATATGCTGATCTACCCGGAGATATTTAAATCCAATCTTGACGGGGTGTTGAAGTACAATCTAAAGACACAGAAGGGAACCTTTGATGCAACCTTGAGTAAGGGGAAATTCACTAAGAACAGCATGCTCGATCTTGTCAAGCAGTATGGCCGTGTCGATCTCTACAAAGAGCAGTTCAAAGGCAACCTGAAGAGTATTATCAATAAAGAGCTGATCGTTACCGACATGGACCTCCGCTCCAACAGATCATCGATCATAACCAAAAAAGCGAAGCTAAACTCAAAAACCAAAACGGTTAATGCGAAAATTGACATCAACGCCAATAAGAATCCGCTTGGCATCACACTTCGAGGCAATGTCGAAAAACCTAAAGTAGAGATTGATGCCAGCAGGATCATTGAAAAAGAGGGAGCCAAACAGCTAAACAAGCTTTTTAAGAAGTGGTTTTAAAACTCTCGATCAGTGATCTTCCAACAGATCGCTTAACGCCCTCTCATCGGGAGCAAAATCAATGGAGTCGATCACCCCGTTATCCAGAGAGAGGATAGTGATATGATCCTCCCTATAAGGGAGTTTGAAATTATAGGCTTCATCATAACTCAATAAAATCGGATGCCCATAACTACGCATTTTAGGCAGGACAAACAGACGCATGATACCCGATGGTGTCTGCGATACATCAACGATCATTCTTGTCAGATTTTGATCGAGCAGTGACGGATCTTTTCCAAAATAGTTGTTAGCATGACGTGTCGTCGCCTGATCCCAGGTAATCACCCAGCAGAGCTCCGAACCTATCTTATAGCTTTTTTCGAACTGATCTTTAACACTCAAAGGCGTTACTCTGTCCCCGACTCCTAACATCTCGGCAAACAACAATATAGGTAAAAAGAGTAAAATAAATCGCATACGTTTCCTTAAAGAATCAAGCTTGATTAAAATTCAGAATCATATTTTACATCACTACGGTAATATTCCCAAACGGACACTGTAAAGGGGCTCCTCTAAATATCGTTTACGACTGCCATGAGCGTACCAAATACCACGCAGCCATTGACACGTACTGCATACTTAGAATAATCAATAACATTTCCTATGTTTAAAAACAGCCCTGGAAAAATATTTTTATACATCTATACTGTACCTCAATCTATCAGAGAGCAGATAAATAACTCAACTTTCGCACATAGCGTCACCCCGGACCGAGTCCGGGGCCCATGAAGGCATTTGAAAATCACTATAATATAGTGTAGATTCCGGGCCAAGCCCGGAATGACATCACTTTTCTATGTGCGAAAGTTAAGTAAATAAGATACAATAGCTTTACAAGGAGTAACAGGATAATGTACCAGGATGTTAAACGTTACTTAAAACGAAAGCTGCAACAGCCCTCCAAAGGGAAAGAATGGAGTGATCAGGATAATCTTCTCTTTCTGAACTATATCCAGAGCCGTTATACCGATGAGGAAATTGAAAAAGATATTCCCGAAATCCATCAGGCTTTTCGTGACTTCTTTGAACCAGTCGGCAATATCGTCGTCCACTTCAACCCAGATACGGGGATCGGTTATAAAATACTTCCATATTATACACAGCCCAAAGAGAGCAAACATCTTCAGGCACTGATTGACATCATCCGTAATGATCGTAGAAATATCGAGTACCCTTATCAGGGACGTGATGACCAGATTGCGCTTACTGGCAAAATACAAAATGCCATCAATGCAGAGATTATTGAAACGGATGAAGCAGTCAATAAAAAAGAGCTTATACGAGTGGCGATCAAAGAGGCTTTGGAACTGGAACCGCATGACGTCATCGTCCAGTTGAAACAAAAATATATCATCAAGATTTTTCAAGTAAACCCTTATCTCAATCTGGTGGCACCCGATCCTAAACCTCGAGATGAGTCCGAAGCCCGTTTCAAGGGTTATAACTCGGACGATCTTGAAAACCACTATAATGAACTGTTGAACGACATAGACGTTGAAAATTTTCTAGACAATGTGATGGCACTGCTCTTTGGAGGAAAACTGAATTTTCAGGAGATTGACAACAGCTATTTTGAGAAGAATGTGCGCTCACTGACCTGTCATACCATTGCGCAGGAACTGGCACTGTACATCTCTTATAACGAGGAGTATCTTCTTGGTTTCGCGGGATACATTTTAAGAAACAACTTTGAAGGCATTTACCAGCGTATCGCTATGGAACTCTTCGAACTGATCTCCAAAAAAGATGAAAATGCCCAGAAGTTTTTAAACTACTACTCCGGTGAGATCGATGTTGAAAATGCTGAAGGTTACCCAATTCCTGAAGTCACGACACCCGATGGCAGCCAAAACCTGGATATGAACCGTGACGCTTTTCACACTATGCTTGGCTCTTTTGTTAAAGCATTAATGCAACGAAAAAAGCGGTAGAAACCTAATCAATTCATTACTTCTACATCTCGAAGGGAGAAAAGATGTTCCGTCCCATTTCAATCCGCATTAATATTCTTACCAATTTTCTTATTGTAGTCGGAATCATTGCCGTATCGCTGCTGGGACTGCAGTACTACTTCAGCCAACAGCTCGCCATCTCGGCTGCCCATAAAAACTTTACACAGAGTGCCCAGAAGATAACCCAGCATATTCAGGCAAGGGATAACCTTGTCAAAAACACACTTTACCTTACTGAACTTTATCCGGATCTGACCCTTCCTCCAGCTGATTCACATCATACAGATACCATCAGACGCTTTGCCGCCAATATGCAGCGCGCTGCCAATATCTATGCCATGTACATCGGTCATCCAAACGGCGACTTCTTCGAAGTGATCAATATGAAAAGTTCACCCCTGCTTCATAAGCATTTCAAAGCACCTGCGCAAACACGATGGACACTCATCAAGGTATTTGATTCAGCTGAGGGCAGGGTGCGCCACTTTGACTACCTTGACGAAGACTTTCTCATGCTTTCCAGCCGTACGGAAGCATCCCAATACGCAGCCAACAAACGTCCGTGGTTTATTCAGGCCTCGCAAAGCGATCAGACAATACGCACCGACCCTTATCCTTTTGCCAACATTCAGGAAAATGGGATCACTTTCGCCAAAGTGATCAATGGTTCCAGGGCGGTTTTGGCTCTTGACTTCACGCTGACGAAGCTCAATGACCTGTTACGTCGGCAGATGTTTGATCCAAGCAGTGAACTGCTAATGTTCGACAGAGACGGCAGTATCATCGCATCATCCAAGAGCCTGGCAGCAGAGGAGAAGATAAATACCTTTATCACGCAGGCACTTGAAGAGGGAGAGACCGATCGCATCATCCGTTACAGAGATAAAGATGCAGACAAGTTTGCCATGGTCACCACCCTCTTCAAGGAACTCAATAGTGACACCCATCTTGGAATCACGGTCGATGCTGATGTCATGCTTAATCCTTACCTTCAGATCATTGTCTATTCACTGACTATTGCCTTTGTTTTCCTGATTTTGACCATTCCGCTGATCCTCTACATGACCTCGCGTATCGTCAGCCCGATCAAGGACCTGATGCTTCAAAACGATAAGATCAAAGCACGCCACTTTGATGAAGTCCTACCGATCAAGACAAATATCTCGGAACTGATCGATCTCTCTGACTCACTGGTCTCCATGTCACTTAGTATACAGGAGTACCAAAAAGCCCAGGCAGAGCTGATGGATTCATTTATCAAACTGATCGCTGATGCTATTGATGCCAAATCCGCCTATACCGGCGGTCACTGTCAACGTGTTCCCGAAATAGCGATCATGCTGGCCAAAGTTGCCAATGATAGTGACAATAGTGCCTTTAAAGATTTCAGGCTTGAAAGTGAAGATGCCTGGAGGGAGTTTAAGATAGGAGCCTGGCTGCATGACTGCGGCAAGGTCACCACGCCTGAGTATGTCGTTGACAAAGCGACCAAGCTGGAAACCATTCATAACCGTATTCACGAGGTCCGCACCCGTTTTGAAGTGATCTGGCGCGATATCGAGATCGAATATTACGAACGCCGTCTTCAAGGTGAGGAGAACGAGCTGTTAAGTAACTGGAAAAAAGAGATGCACCAGGATCTTTTGGATGATTTCGCCTTTATTGCCGAGTGCAATATCGGTGGAGAGTTTATGAGTGAAGAAAAACAGGATCGTATTAAAGAGATTGCCACCCGGAGCTGGATACGTCATTTTAATGACCGTCTGGGTATTTCCGATGCTGAAATGTTACGTTACGAGGGGGTCAAAGAACGTCCGACACCCGCAAAAGAGCAGCTTCTTAATGACTATCCTGAACATATTATCAAACGAACAGATTTTGATGAAAAGGAGTACCGCAAAGAAGGCTTCAAAACTGACGTTCCCGAACATCTCTATAACTATGGTGAGATCTACAACCTCTGTATAGAAAAAGGAACGCTCACATCCGAAGAGCGCTTCAAGATCCAAGAACATGTCATTATGACGATCAAGATGCTGGAGCGTCTGCCATACCCGGAGGGGATGAAGCAGATACCCGAATATGCCGGCACCCATCATGAGACCATGATCGCGACAGGCTATCCCAGACAGCTGAGCAGAGAAGAGCTCTCCATCCCCTCACGCATTATGGCCCTTGCTGATATTTTCGAAGCTTTGACCGCTTCAGACCGCCCATATAAAAAAGGGAAAACGCTCTCAGAAGCGATCAGGATCATGAGTTTTATGAAGAGAGATGAGCATATCGATGCAGAAGTTTTTGAACTCTTTTTAAGATCGGGAATCTACATCGAGTATGCGAAGCGCTATTTAAAGCCCGAGCAGATCGATGATGTCAATATAGAAGCGTATCTCTCCTGATTATTTCACCGGTGTCGGTTTCTCATCGGCATCTGCCAGGGTAAGGCAGAAGAGTACTTTTTTTCCCTCACGGTGCAGTGCTTCAGCCGCCTGGGTCAGCGTCATCCCTGTTGTCAATATATCATCAACGAGAATGACCTCCTCCTCATCAAACGGCTTCATCTCAAAGTTTCTTGGATGCAGTAACCTAAACTGAAAGCTCTGTCCGGAGTAACTCTCCTTGTTTTGTGCCCTCAATTTTCCATAGTGCGGTTTGATCTGTTTTGATCTCAAAGCTTTCGCCAGCAGTGCAGTATGGGAGTAGCCGTTACGGACATGATCGTCTATCCCGATCGCAGCGACACGTCCCTCATAATCAAAATTGGAACTAAAATGTTTCATTGTCTGCTTTGCTAAAATCGTATAGATATAGTAGCCTAGATCGGTATGTTTGGTATGGAGCAGTGTCTCGATGTCACTGTATTTGTAAAAGGAGTAGACGGGGATATTCCCGAGGATTTTTTTCTTGTAGAGCGAAGGTGTCAGGTACTCACTTCGGCATGGCTTGCAGATATGCGAAAAGGACCACCCCTCACACATCATGCAGCGCATGTCAATCCATTTTGAGGACGGACATAAAAGCCTCTTGCGGCAGCTGCACCTTACCGATCGCCTTCATCCGTTTTTTACCTTTTTTCTGTTTTTCAAGCAGTTTACGTTTACGGGTGATGTCACCGCCATAACATTTTGCCGTGACATTTTTTCCCATCGACTTGATCGTTTCGCGGGCGATAACCCTGTTACCGATGGAAGCCTGAACCGCTACCTCAAACAGCTGTCGGGGAATGATCTCTTTCATATTTTTTACCAGTGTACGTCCGCGTGACTCTGCCGATGTTCGAGGGACGATGATGCTAAGAGCATCCACAACATCGCCGGCAACCCGGACATCAAGTTTTACCAGATCGCCCTCACGGAATTCCGTCGGATCATAGTCAAAACTTGCATACCCTTTGGAGACTGATTTTAGCTGATCATAAAAATCCACAACGATCTCATTCATCGGTACGGAGTACTCCAGTAAAACACGCTCTTCGTTGAGATAGTCCATCTTCTCCTGAACCCCGCGTTTGCTGACAACCAGGTTCATGATATTCCCCAAAAACTCCGACGGCGTGATCACAGTCGCTCGAACATAAGGCTCTTCAATACGTTCGATGTGATTGACTTCCGGCAGTTCAGAAGGATTTTGCACCTCAATCATCGAGCCGTCATTCATATAGACATTGTAGATAACCGAAGGTGCTGTTGCGATCAGATCAAGATTGAACTCCCGCTCCAAACGCTCCTTGATCACTTCCATATGCAGCATACCCAGGAAACCGACACGGAAACCAAAGCCAAGTGCTATAGAGGTCTCCGGCTCATAGCTCAGCGAACTGTCATTGAGTTTCAGTTTATCGAGGGCGTCACGCAGCTCTTCAAATCTGTCGGTATCGATCGGATAGAGTCCGGCAAATACAAACGGTTTCGCCGGCTCATAATTACCTACAGGTTCAGCTGTCGGATCTTTGGCATCGGTAATGGTATCACCGACATTGACCGATCCGACCTCTTTGAGGCCCAGTACAACGATCCCGATCTCACCGCTTTTTATTGCTGCCGTCTTTTGGCGTTTTTTCGGATGCGGATACATCAGGTCAAGTACCTGATGCTGTTCGTTGTTACTCATCAGCTTGACGGTCTGCCCTTTTCTGATCTCACCGTCAAAGACACGCACGAGTGCCAGTGCCCCAAGATACGCATCAAACCACGAATCATAAATGATCGCCTTGGTTGTCGCATCGGGGTCACCCACCGGTGCCGGCACGCGATCGACGATGGCATCGAGCAGTTCATGGATTCCGATACCCGCTTTGGCAGAGACAAGCAGTGCATCTGTCGCATCGATCCCGATGGAGTGTTCGATCTCTTCAGCTACACGTTCAGGTTCAGCGGCCGGCAAGTCAATTTTATTGATAACCGGAAGCAGTTCAAGATCATTATCTAATGCCAGGTAAACATTGGCGATCGTCTGTGCTTCGACACCCTGCGCCGCATCAACGATCAACAGAGCACCATCAGATGAAGCGAGTGACTTGCTTACCTCATAACTGAAATCGACGTGGCCCGGGGTGTCGATCAGGTTAAGGATGTAGTGTTCTCCGTCTTTGACATAGTCCAGACGGACCGATTGCGCCTTGATCGTGATCCCGCGCTCCTGCTCGATATCCATCGTATCCATCATCTGTGAAGTAAGCTCACGCTCACTGACCGAACCGCACTCCTGGATAATACGGTCAGCCAAGGTACTCTTACCGTGGTCAATATGCGCAATGATAGAAAAATTTCTGATATTGTCTAATTTCATGGGGTCCTAGTTTGATCTATTTTATCTGAAAAAAAAGATAAAAATTTCTGCCTCAACAGAGGCAAACTTTAGTGCCACGTGTCTTCAGTGCCATTGGTCAGCACTGGATGTAGCGGCTAGCGCAGCCAAAGGGATTTTATTCCTTTGGCGTTCAAAACAAGCGAAGCGCTCCCAAAGGGATGTTTCCTTGAAAACAATGTTATGAAAAGAGCGAGTTGACACTCTCGTTATGATAGACACGGCGAATCACTTCAGAGAAAAGCGGTGCAACGGTCAGCACTTTGATATTTTGATGCGGTTTTGTCTCTAAAGAGTTGGAAATGATCAACTCATCGAGCTCACCCTTGTCAAGATTCTCATACGCTTTACCGCTAAGCACACCATGCGTCGCACATGCCATAACCGATGCAGCCCCATTCTTCTTTAATGCTGCTGCACCTTTGACCATCGTTCCGGCCGTATCAACCATATCATCGATCATGATGACATCTTTACCATCCACATCGCCGATGATGTTCATCACTTCCGCTTCATTTGCCTTTTCGCGGCGTTTATCGACGATGACGATCTCAAGGCCCATTTTTTTCGCAAAATAACGGGCTCGTGCCACCCCGCCGATATCTGGAGAAGCGATAACAGGGTTTGGCAGATTTTTACTCTTGATATACTCCTGAAAAATGATCGCTCCATAAAGGTTATCGACCGGAATATCGAAAAAGCCCTGGATCTGGCCGGCATGCAGATCGATGGTAATAACACGATCAATCCCCGCCCTTTCATAGAGATCGGCAACAAGACGTGCCGTAATCGGTACACGCGGCGCCGCTTTACGGTCCTGACGTGCATAACCGAAGTATGGAACAACCGCTGTGATCGAGTTGGCAGATGAACGGCGAAGCGCATCAGTCATGATCAGTAGCTCCATCAGATTATCATTTGAAGGTGCACCTGTTGACTGAATGATAAAAACATCACGTCCGCGAACGCTCTCTGCGATCTGAACAGAGATCTCTCCATCACTGAAACGTTTTATATCTGCTTTAGCCAGGGGAACATCGAGGTTTTGACACACCTCTTTGGCAAACTCTACACTGGAAGAACCGGAAAAAATTTTATATCCGCGCATGGGTGACCTTCGGTAAAAATAATAATGGAATTATAGCGTGTAAAGTTTGAGAAGGGATTTAAATTGGCGCAGAATCAAACCCGGGTTAAATCTATGTGATCCAACCGCCACCGATAAGCTTATTGTCTTCATAAAAAACGGCCGCCTGCCCTTTGGCAACGCCCAGAACAGGTTCTTTAAGTTCAACCGTAGCCTGATCACCGTCTATAATCTCAACATGGCACGGTACCGCATGGGTACGGTAACGCAACTTGACCGTTGTATCGAAACTGGTACGATCATCGAACATATTGATATCACGAAGGTTTACATGATGACAGGCCAGTTCATCACGAAGCCCGACAACGATCTGGTTCTTTTCGGGAATGATTCTGGTCACATAGTGCGGATCATGTGCCCCTTTGACCGTAAAGCCTTTGCGCTTGCCGATCGTATAGTGCATATACCCTTTGTGCTCACCCACGATATTACCTTCACTGTCAAGTACCTCACCGGGTTGATCAACCTGCACATAATCCTTCAGGAGATCGGTATAGGTTGTCTCCACAAAACAGATCTCGCTCGACTCAGCCTGTGAAGCAAAAGATTCCAAACCTTCGATAGAGGAGGCAAAATCTTTGATATCGGATTTATGCCGTTCTCCCAGAGGGAAAAGCAATCTAGGGACAATCTCCTGGTTGATATAGAAAAGAAAATAACTCTGATCTTTCGTGTCATCTTCCGCCTGTAGCAGATGCGTACCGTCAGTTTTGATATAGTGCCCTGTCGCTATATAGTCTGCTCCGACTCTATCAGCAAACTTCACCATCTCACCAAATTTCAGATTGCGGTTACAGAGTGCACAGGGGTTGGGTGTCTCACCCTCTTTATAGGTCTCGATAAAAGGATTGACAACCTTCTCCTGAAAAGTCTCCTGCAGATCGAGAACATGCAGTTTTACGCCTGCAAAGTCAGCAGCTTTCTGAGCACGGGCCAGATGAACCTCATGATAACCCGGCTTGGCATGAAGCTTCATATAGAGACCTTCGACCTCATACCCCTGCTCTTTTAGAAGCAAGGTGGCCACTGTCGAATCAACACCTCCACTCATACCGATCAATACTTTTTTATTCACACTTTTATCCCGTTTTACTATTTAGAGTCATGACCACCGTTAATCTCACGGTTCTCAAAAAATTCTGACAGATTTTTATAATATTGAGTGGCTTCGAGCCCCTCTTCTTCCAGTGCGTCGATCTGTTCAGGAAGGGATGTCTCAATCTCTTTCACAATCAGTTCAAGATCATCCGTCACGGTAATCAGATCCAGATCCTCCTGATCAATCATTCCCTCTTCCACCATTCGTGTCTTTATAAATTTGATCAATGGCTTGAAAAAGCGTTTACCGAAGAGAAAAATACGCACCGATGCAATTTTACGGGTCTGAACCAGGGTCAAAGCCTCAAAAAGTTCATCCAGCGTCCCGAAACCGCCCGGAAAAATCACATAAGCGGTCGAATATTTGATCAGCATCACTTTCCGGGAGAAGAAGTAGTCAAAATCCTGCTCTTTTGTCGTATATTTATTAGGAACCTGCTCCATCGGCAGATCAACATTCAGTCCGACCGATTCCACATCCGGGTTTTTAAAAGCACCTTTGTTGGCCGCTTCCATAATCCCCGGTCCACCGCCGGTGATGACATTAAAACCCCGCTGTCCAAGCATATCTCCCAATTCGACAGCTTGTTGATAGTAGTGATGTTCAGGATCAGTTCTGGCACTTCCAAAGACCGTGACAGCCGGTCCAAGGTCGCCTAACTCATCAAACCCCTGAACAAAATCAGTAATGATCTTGAAGACACTCCAGACATCAGCCGACTTAATATCTTTAACATACTTTGAAGCCAATTTTTTTTGATTGGATTTACGACGTTCCATATAAAATCCTAATTTTGAATTTTGAATGGTTAATTTTAAATGGACATAGGCACGCTAAGCGTACTTAGTTTTTATTGACAGATCGCTCATCAGATGAGCTTATATTTATTCAACATTAAAAATTATCAACTAAAACTTACGATTTCAGTTGATTTAACCGTTCACGTTTTGTTCCTATCGTAGTGATCTGAATCCCGAAGTTACCATCCACGATGACAACCTCACCCTGAGCGATCACCTTGTCATCTACCAAAATATCGAGCGGATCATTTGCCAGCTGATTGAGTTCGATCACCGAACCGATATCCATACTCAGAACATCTTTGAGCAGCATCCGTTTTTGACCGATACGTACACGTACCGGAAGCTTGACATCCATGATCAGATTGATGTTGTTCATTTCCGATTCGTCGAGGTTCATAGCTGAAGGAGCCACTACCGCATCATTTGACGGGGCTGCCGGTGCAGCAGAAGCTTCTACTTGACTTTCAGCCGAGCCTGCCGAACTGAATGCGCCTTCGAGTTGTTCATCGACAATAAAAATCATCAATGCCTTGATGGCTTCAAGCGTAAACTGATAGACAAACATCTTGCTAAAGCCATCAAGATCAACCTCACCCTCTTCCGGAATAAAAGTGATCTCTTCAACTTTAAGTGAGAGTTGCGGCATCTCTTTTTGAGAGCCAAGTGCGGTTGATATCGCTCCTACTATGTTTGAAACAATCTCTTTGGCAGCATCAAGATCATCTTCATCCATCGTATCTTTGCCTTCACCCTCGCCGCCAAGCATCAGGTCACCAAGTGCCGTTGCAAGCGAAGGAGGCATTGATACTGCTGCTTTGGCATCAACCGCACCACTTACACTGATATTTACCAGAGCGGTTGGCGGAATGATGTTGGAAACCGTCGAAATCGTCTCTTCTTCTTTAAGTTCAAGGCTCGGAGCCATTCCGGTAAGCCCTTCGATTGTTGCGATTGTCTCACTCTCAAATAGCTTCATAAATTCAGTCATCCAGTGGCTCCTCATCCTCATGTTCAAATTCTGTCAACTCTTTAAACCCGTTAATAGATATTCTCCGTTTTGATTCAAAATCTTTAAGTGCCCGCTTGACCGCATCTTTTTCCGTATCGATCACCTCTTTGAGCTGCACTGATTTACGGAAGCGTCGCAATCCAATTTCACCGTGATAACGCTCTTTACCATCAACGCTCAACGTCACGATATCATTAGCCGGTGAGTTCAGACGGATAATATCGCCTTTTTGCAGATCAAGGAGTTCTTTCAGCGTCATCTGGGCATGGCTGAGTGTCGCTTCTACATCGACATGCGCACCCCCAAGCAGGACCTGAAGCTCTTTATTACGGCTCTTTTTGGAGCTGGTTTCGTTAAGCATCAGATCACGGCTTGCCAGTTTAGGCAGAACAGGCTCAAGTGCGATAACCGGATAACAGATATTCATCATCCCCGAACTGTGTCCGATGATGATCTCCATAACGACCATTACGACAATCTCATTTTGCGCAACGATCTGAACGACATTAGGACTTGACTCTTTGGACTCAATGGCCGGGTAAACGTCGGCTACTGGGCCCCACGCCTCTTTGAGTGTACTCATCATAACCCGTAAAATGGTCTCAAAAAGGCTCAGTTCGATATCGGAGAACTCCCGATTCGACTCAAACGGTTCACCCTTTCCGCCCAATAAACGGTCCAGCATCGGAAAGGCGATGGACGGGTTGATCTCTAAAACACCATTACCTTCCAGGGGTTTCATCGAAAAGACATTGAAACTGGTAGGATTTGGCAGGGACATCAAGAATTCCCCATAGGTCATCTGGTCAACCGAGTGCAGCTGGATCTCGACGATCGAGCGCATAATGGCAGAGATCTGTGAAGAGAGCGAGCGCGCCATTTTGTCATGAATACCGCGAAATGCCCGGAGTTGCTCTTTAGATACACGGTTAGGACGTTTAAAGTCGTAAAGCGTTATCTGCCGGTTGGAGAGCCCCTCTTCTTCGGACTCCTCAAGTAGCTCATCTCCCTCGTCATCAACAACGTCCAACAGGGCATCAATCTCTTCTTGAGAAAGAATATCAGCCATCGTCTTCTCCCACTACTGCCTCTTTTATTTTTCGGATAACCGATTTATGAATCTGTGAGATACGGGACTCTGTGATCCCCAATATCTCACTGATCTCTTTGAGTGTCAGCTCTTCAAAATAGTAGAGCTGAATAATCATCTGTTCTCGTTCATTATAGCGCATCAACACCGATTTGATCACTTCGACCAGCTCTTCACGCTCGATACGCTCTAATGTCGCTCCTTCATCCCCTTCATTGAGCTGATCATGAAGCGGCATGACCGTATAGATACTCGAAGCGATGCGTGCATCATGAATCTTCTCCTCATCTTCACCAAGCATCTCTGCCAACTCCGCATCGCTTGGCTCCTCATCATGCTCAGCCAGATGGAGTTCCACTGCCTTGTTGATCCCTTTGACAAGCCGTCGATTCGCCCGAGAGAGAACATCGAGCGAACGAAGATAATCCAGCATCGCTCCATAGACACGCGTTTTGGCATAGCCCCAGAATGAGTCATTTTGCGCCTCATCATAGCGGCGTGCCAGTTTCACCAGCTCCTCTGTGCCGATCGCTGAAAGGTCAAGGTAGTCGACCGAACTCGGCAGGCGCTCTTTTAGACGGAATGCCATTGCCTTGACTGCCGGAAGATACTGAATGGCAAGCTGATCCTCTTTATGTTTCAACTCGGCAGAGTAGGCATCATGCGGATTCATGCAGCACTTTCCATCGGATCTTTTTGCTTATCAATGCTCTCTTCAATATACTTTTCGCGTTTAGCGATTTCATGTACGATCTGATCAAGTTGATGTTCATGCGAATCTTTTGGAAAATAGGCAGCCCTTGAACTGAGTGTTCGAAAATAAAAAGCGACACAAAGATGCGAAAAAAGATAGAAAAAACCGGTAATCATAAAGGTGTAATAGAGAACAGCTTCTGGACTGCTGGATTTCAACAGAGCAAAGACCACTCCGACAAAAAAACCCTGTACAGTGAAAAATGCAACAAAATTGCCACCATGCATTACCACGTCCTCAGTTACTAAAAATGCTCCATTAGGCGCTTAAACAGACCGCTCAGCCCACTGTCGTTAGACTCTACTAGCACATTATGTTCCAGTTTTTTTCCAATTTTCTGGGCGATCAACTCGATATCTTTACTTGGCTGTGAAGAGGGATACTCTTCCATAAAAAGGGTACGCTGTTTAACAGACATGGCAACCTTACTGTCCTGATTGACTTTTCCAAGCAGTTCCAGCTGAAGTTGTGCACCAATATTCTGATGCGCCACTTTTTTAATCTTATCAAAAACAGCTATCGCTTCTTTTTCCGAGCGTACCTGGTTCATGATGACACAGATATCATCACGCATCTTTGCCGTCACTTTGATCGTCGCATAGGCATCTGTGATCGCGGCAGGGTCCGGTACCGTGACAACGATCACATCATCAGCGGCATTCAAAAAGAGCTGAATATGTTCGCCGATCCCTGCACCCGTATCGATGATCATCACATCCAGATCATCAAGAACATTGGCCTCTTCCATAAAACGCTTAAAAAGTGATGCATCGGAATACTTCAGGATCTCCTGGCCGCTCTCTCCTGGGATAAGCATCAGGTTTTTATTGATTTGGATCAAAATATCGGAGACGGTGGCCTCTCCCCGAAGAACATGCAAAATATTTTTGCGGATCTTGACATTAAACATCACATCAAGATTGGCCAGGCCGATATCGGCATCAAATATACCGACTTTCAAACCCTTTTTAGAGAGTGACAATGCCAGATTTGAGCTGATAGTGCTTTTACCGACACCGCCTTTACCGCTTGTAATAGCAATAAAACGGGTTTTTTTACTGCCTGTGTTGCCTTTTTTTGCCACCAACTCCTGTAGTTTTGCTGCCTGATGATCCATTATGCTCTGCTCCGATCGAAACCGTTAAGCAGACAATCAATCAAAAAATCACTGCTGGCTGTTACCAGGTCTTCAGGTACTTCCTGGCCAACTGAAAAGTAACTGATCGGCTTGTTGGTCTCATACGCCAGTGAGAAGATATTGCCAAAACCACGCGTCTCATCCAGCTTGGTAAACATCATCGTATCGATACCCAAGGTCGAAAAATTCTCATACGTTGCATGAAGATCTTCAAACTTGATCGAACTAGGCATTACCAGAACAACATCGATATCGAGATCGGCTTCTGCTTGCAAACAGGCGTATATCTTTTCGATCTTCTCTTTGTCATACGGCGAAGAGCCCATCGTATCGATCAGGATATAGTCACAATAGTGCAGAGCCTTAAGGGCGCTTGCAAACTCCGGGGGGTCAACGACTGTTTCAATCCCCAGCTTCATCATTCTGGCATACTGCATCAGCTGCTCCACCGCACCGATGCGATAGGTATCGAGAACGATCAGACCGACTTTATAGTTTTTTTCCAGCAGGTAGGAGTAGCGTGCCGCCAGTTTGGCAATCGATGTTGTCTTGCCAACGCCGGTCGGACCTACCAGCATGAGCACCCGCTTGCTTCCGCTGACAGGAAGCGTTTCACGGCGTACCGGGATCATCTTGCGAAGCAGCGTCTGAAAGTAGCGTTTGACCGATTCGGAATTTTCACGCATTTTAAGGGGCATATGCTCCAGGGTAAGTTTCATAATCCCGTCAAGATGCTCTTTTTTCATGCCGCTTTGAGCAGAGAGCCGATAGATCTCGGCAAACTCCGGAGGAATCACCGCCTCCATGTCAGGCGCACGCTCGTCCCAGAACATGTTCTGAATAAGCTTTACCTTGTCACCGAGGCTGCTGATCTCCTGTCGGATCTGTTTGAGCTCTTTAGGTTCACTTCCCACTGTTACTGATGCAGTGGTCTCGCCCTCCGTGACCTCCGCAATCCGGGATATCTGTTTAGCCGCTTCGGAGATGTTGTAGAGTACGTCGCTGCTCTTCTCTGTCAATGGCTGCTGAGACTGAAGTGGTGGCTGTACCTGTTTGACCGGTTTGATCCTATCTTCATCGATTCCGACGACGATCTCATAGAGCGCTGTTTTACCAAGGGCTTTTTTCTGCAGTTCACGTGTCTCGATCAGCATAGCATCTTCACCCACTTCGAGCTGCGCTTTGTGCAGGGCTTCCGCCGGTGTTGAACCGCTAAATGTCAAGATTTTCATCGTTTTTTCCCAAGATATGCTAGTGGAATCACCACACTCTCCCTCTTGTGCCAATGCGGATGCGGCACGATAAGATCCGGTTTTTGAATGACGCGATCGTCAAAAAAGAGAATATCCAGATCCAGTGTTCTAGGTGCGTTTGCAAAACTGCGTCGACGACCAAATTTCTTCTCTAAACGCAGCAAAAAGCGCAAAAACGCTCTTGGCTGCATCGAGGTGGAAAGCAGCAGAACAGAATTATAAAAATCATCCTGTTCCAGATAACCAAAGGGCGGATTTTTTAAAATCGGCCCTGTCGCAAGAAGACGGACACCCGCTTCACGCTGTAACCTGACTAGAAGGTGGCGAAAACGCCGTCTTACATCACCTACATTTCCTCCGATCCCGACAACGGCCTCATAACGAAGGCTCTGCTGTCCGAAACCGGTAGATGGAAAGCTCTCATCCATGTAAAGCGTCAACTGAGCATTCAGTTCACGCTTTAGTGCCATTTATGCCTGTGCCTGCTGCGCTTGTTGCATTTCCTGAGCGGCTTTGATCTCGTTCATGATCTGCAGCATGCCTACCATCGCCAAGTGATAACCAAACGGTCCGAAACCAACCAGTGAAGAGGCGCATACCGGAGCGATCATGCTCTTCTGGCGGAACTCTTCACGACGATAGATATTGCTGATATGTACTTCAATGGTCGGAAGATTCACAGCTGAAATCGCATCACGGATCGCGATCGATGTGTGCGTATATGCTGCAGGGTTGATGATGATACCGTTTGCCTCACCGTAACACTCTTGTACCTTATCTACGATCTCACCCTCGAGATTGCTTTGAAAAAATTCAACTTCAAGACCGTTTTGTTCACCAAAATCTTTCATCTGAGCATGGATCTGCTCCAGCTTCATCGGTCCATAGACCTGCTGTTCACGAACACCTAACATATTGAGATTTGGACCCTGGATGACTACTACTTTCATTCTGTACCTTGTATGCAATTTTTGTGAAGATATTATAAATGGTTTATCATTGCAAAGAGCTAAAAGTGTATAACTGAGTTTGACTTAAGCATCTTTTTCATCCGAATAAAGCATAATCACCTTCTAAAACGTATTCCAGATAAAGATATTTGTTTGAAAATCATTAAAGCCAACTATATTCTGACACCGACAGCCCTGCTAAAACAGCAGGCGATCGCCTACGATAAAACAATTCAGGCCATTGCCCCGCTCGATGAACTGATCAAAACCTATCCTGATGCAACAGTGGAGACACTCCCCGAACACTCACTTATCATGCCGGGCCTGATCAATCCGCATATCCATCTGGAGTTCAGTGCCAACAAAACGACGCTGACTTATGGTGGCTTTATGCCCTGGCTTCACAGTGTCATCGAACACCGCGAAGCACTGATCAATGACTGCGATCAGGCATGTATGGAAAAAGCCGTCATGATGATGCTGGACTCAGGGATCACCACCTTTGGTGCCGTCAGCTCACACGGGATGGACCTTAAGGCAGCTGAAAACGCTCCGCAAAATGTAGTCTTTTTTAATGAGGTTATCGGTTCACAGGCAACGATGGCTGACGCACTCTTTGGTGACTTTGTTCAGCGTCTTGACGCCTCTGAAGAGGTGACACGCGAAGGATTTTATCCGGCCATTGCCATCCATTCGCCCTACTCTGTTCACCCCATCCTTGTCAAACGTGCCCTGCAACTGGCCAAAGAGAAAAATCTGCCGCTGAGTGCACACTTTATGGAGAGTCCGGCCGAACGTGAATGGCTAGATAAAAACGAAGGGGATTTCAAACCCTTTTTCACCGGTTTTTTAAAGCAGGATCGTGCCGTCACTACCGCTGAAGAATTTCTAGGACTCTTTGATGACCATCCAACACTGATGACCCATGTCGTTCATGCCAATGATGAAGAGCTCAAGAACCTTGCAAAACACGGCCATACCGTCATCCACTGCCCTGTTTCCAATCGTCTGCTGGGTAACGGCGCCATCGATCTCGATGCCCTCGAAACGCATAATGTGCCATGGCTCTGCGGAACGGACGGGCTCAGTTCCAACTACAAGCTCGATCTCTTTGAAGAGATGAAAATCGCTCTCTTTATGCACTCTGAAACGGCGCTGCTGCCACTGGCCAAACGGCTGTTGAAAAGTGTCACTGTCGATGCTGCCAAAGCCCTCGGACTCAATACCGGTGCGATTGAAACAGGGAAAGCTGCCGATATGCTGGTCATGCAACTTGACAGTGAACCCGATGAGCAGCTTCCGCTTCATCTGCTACTCCACAGCTATCCGCTGCAATCCGTCCATATCAATGGGAATAAAGTAAAGGATACCACTTGCTAGATTTTATAAAAAAGCTCTTTTCACCAATCACAGCTACCCTCGGGTTTATTCAAAACCACTTCAAAGCGATGATCTTTCTGCTCATCCTCTTCCTCATCTTCGCCCCCGGAGAGGATGAAGGGTTTAAACCGAACAACCTGCAGCAGATCACACTGAAAGGTCCGATCTTTGATGCCACCAAAACAGTCGAAGAGCTCGATGCTGCCCGTGAAAACAGCCACATCAAAGGGGTACTGGTCGACCTTGACTCACCAGGCGGTGCCGTTGCACCATCAATCGAAATTGCCTACGCCATCAAACGTCTGCAAGCAAAAAAACCGGTTATCGTCTATAGCAGTGGAATGCTTGCAAGCGGGGGTTACTATGCCGCTATCTGGGCCGATGAGATCATTGCCAATCCCGGTGCGATGGTAGGCTCTATCGGGGTGATCATGCAAGGGGCAAACCTAAGTGAGCTGATGGATAAAATAGGTGTCAAGACCCAGGTTGTCAAAGCAGGACGCTATAAACAGGTCGGTACGGCTGATCGCGAATGGACACCTTATGAACGTAATGAACTGAACAAAGTGATCCAGGGAACCTATACGATGTTCGTCAATGATGTAGCTTCCGCACGCAAACTTGACCCTGAGAAGAGTGCCCACTATGCCAATGCCCATATCTTTACGGCAGCGCAGGCCAAAGAGGCAGGTCTGATTGATAACGTAGCAGTAGGCTATGACGCTAAAAAACGGGTTGAGAAGTTAAGCGGTGTAGAGGCGGCTACCTGGAACAAAGAAGACAAGTTTGAGAAGTTTTTCCGTCAGTTAGGTGCCGAAGGTTCTCTCCTTCTTCACACCTATTTTCCGGCACTGACCTTGCGTTAACTGCAGGCTTCGACGCGGATCATCGTCTCATCATCAACATGATCGATGAGTATCCGGCCAACACGCTCCTGCCACATTGTTCCAAATGCTTTTTTATCTTCATTTGTGGCAACACCCTGCATGATCTTCTGCATTAAGGGCTGCTGATTGGGGTTGCCCGGGATCTGACTCGGGTTATAATGGACATCGACACACGCACCGGTATCTACTCTCGTAAAGCGTGCACTTGAACCAATGTTCTCCCCAAAGCCCATCAGTGAATGTCTGGCAAAGTTACCGCCTAGACCTTTAAAACCGCTTTTATCGGTAGCTCCCGTAACCTGAGAGATCACATTGCCGATCACACCCGCGACTCCCTCTTCCAGCGGCTCTTTAAATGCCACTTTGACCATGCCGCGAACCGGCAGCGTATCGGGATAGAGTGCTTCGAGTGCCTTCACTGTCATCAGATAAGCCCCGCCAACTGTTGGACAGCTATGCCCGGCAGCTTTGACGACATCGAGATAGGTGAACTCGACTTCACCCCCTTCAAATGTCCCTAAAACAGCAGAAAGCGGGTCTATCATCCTAATAGTTTTTACCTTATTGAAAAAATCCGGATAGTTCATTGTCAGCCTTTGAAAAAATTGTAGGATAGTAACATAGATTGAAAGGAAGGATATTGACATAACTCAAGGAACATGGAGCTAATATATTTCGTCATTCTGAACTTGATTCAGAATCTAATTTGAATGTAGCCGTCACCTGGATCCTGAATCAAGTTCAGGATGACAGTATATGCAAAAGTTAAGACTTAGTGTAAAAAGTGGCGAATACCGGAGAAGTAAAGCGCCATGCCGTGTTCATTGGCCGCTTCGATGACCTCATCATCACGGATCGAACCGCCAGGCTCGATGACCGTTTTAACGCCTGCTTCGGCAGCCGCGTCAATAGAGTCTCTAAACGGGAAGAATGCTTCTGAAGCCAGTGCGGCACCCTCAACATCCAGGCCCATATCTTTTGCTTTTTTCAACGCACACTGCGCGGCATCAACACGGGAAGTCATTCCCATACCCACAGCCACCATTGCAGAATTTTTTACATAGACTACACAGTTTGATTTTGTCAATGAAGCGACTTTCCAGGCAATCTCCGCATCTTTGAGCTCTTGGACGGTTGCTTCACGCTCTGTTTTCAGTTCAGAGTTTTTCACTTCATCGGCAGCGACAACATCCGCATCCTGGTAGACAAAACCGCCGTCGATATGTTTGAAATCTTTTGTGTCGTTTGAAAGTACGATCGTATCGGCACCGTACTCAAACAGTTTGATACGTTTTTTCTTTTCAAAGACGGCTTGTGCCTCAGCGGTAATCCGTCCGGCGATCACAACTTCCAAAAAGATCTCATTCATTTTCTCAGCCAGTTCAACATCTACAATACCATTGACAGCGACTACACCGCCAAAAGCAGATACCGAGTCACATTTAAGGGCTTCAACATAGGCTTCAGTCAGGTTTTCACGGATGGCAAAACCACAAGGGTTACCATGCTTAGAGATACATACGGCACCCTCGTCTCCAAAACCTGCAGCGATCTTGACTGCACCGTTGATATCATTGAGATTGTTGAAACTTGCCTCACCTTTTAGGGTTGTAAAGTTTTTAGAGAAGTAGCTGTCAAACTCGTAAAGTGCTCCGTCTTGATGTGGGTTTTCACCATAACGGGTATCCATCACTTTGGAACCTACAATGAACTGTTTCGCACCAAAACCTTTGTTGAAACGGCTGTTCATGTAGTTGGCGATCATGCTGTCATAGGCTGCTGTATGCTCATACGCTTTGATCATCAGGTCACGGCGGAACTCAACGCTGTTGGCATCGTTTTCAATCGCATTAAGGACAAGTGAGTAGTCACTGACATCGGTTACGATCATTACACTGTCAAAGTTCTTGGCGGCAGAACGCACCATCGCCGGTCCGCCGATATCGATGTTTTCAATGATATCTTCAAAATCATCCGTACGTTCGATCGTCGCTTTGAACGGGTAGAGGTTGACACAGACCAGATCGATCGCCTCAACACCAAGCTCTTTTGCCTGGTCAAGGTGAGATTGCTTGTCACGACGGTGAAGAATCCCGCCATGCACGAAAGGATTTAAAGTCTTGACCCTACCTTCAAAACACTCCGGAAATTTTGTGATCTCATCGATCTCAATGGCTGCGATACCGGCTTCTTTCAACATCTTAAACGTACCGCCCGTTGAGATAATCTCAAAACCGTTCCCAACCAATGACTTGGCAAATTCGACAATATTACTCTTGTCACTGACACTCAGTAAAGCGCGTTTCATGTGTTCTCCTGACTCATATTAATGGCGCAATTTTATCTAAGTCCAACTTATAATTTAATATTAATCAACTTATCACTATTATTCCAGTTATGAAACGATGGCTGGTACACACCCTTCTTCTTTTTGCACTGTTCGGGCACCTTGGCCACTCCTTCCATGACCACCATCATGATGAGGCTGCGCAGAGCTGTCAGGTGTGTGTGGTTGACGATCTGTCAAAAATCACGACCGATCACTACACCCAACCGGCCTTTACGCACTTTTCAGATACGCTGGAGCCGCTTCAAAGTCAGTGTGCAACTCAGCAATCCACCCCTCTCTACCATAGCCGCGCACCCCCTTCCTCTATATAGCTACTTTACAATTTAAAATTTTTAATACCATAACTATATAACAGGATAAACTATTATGAAAAAAACCGTAACCATTCTGGCTGCCATGGCGACTTTCGCCGCTGCACAGGAACAGCCCTCCATGCTTGCAAAAGCACTCAATCCCGACATCTCGCTGATTGTCGACGTCTCCTATGTTGACCGCAACATTAACGACCACGAAGCTGGTCACCTCGAACTGCCTGGCATTGCCCACGGTTTTATCGGTGGACACGATCATGAAGGGCACAGCCATGCCGGATATAACGCCGACAGCGGTTTCAACCTCAACTACGCGGAACTGGGTATCAGCAGCGAAGTCGATCCAAACTTTACCCTTGATGGCGTCTTTCACTTCTCCGAAGAGGGTGTAGAGATCGAAGAGGCCTACTTTACCACCACGGCGCTTCCTGCGGGTCTTCGCATCAAAGGCGGTAAGTTCAAGTCAGATTTCGGCCGCCACAACAACTCGCACCACCATGC
>JAYEMF010000011.1:0-2802 GCA_034717975.1 Campylobacterota bacterium | reverse complement strand
TCTCCGAAGAGGGTGTAGAGATCGAAGAGGCCTACTTTACCACCACGGCGCTTCCTGCGGGTCTTCGCATCAAAGGCGGTAAGTTCAAGTCAGATTTCGGCCGCCACAACAACTCGCACCACCATGCATGGAATTTTGCCGACGCACCGCTGGTCTATGAAGCGTTCCTAGGTTCACACGGCATCAACGAAAAAGGAGCACAGCTTCAATGGGTCGCACCTATCGACACCTACCTGATGGTTGGTCTTGAAGTGCTTCAGGGTGAAAATGAACAGATGTTCGGCAACGGTGAAATTCAGCATGATATCAATGAAACCACTACAGATGATGTCGCCGAAGCTGCAAACGCACCGTCACTGACAGTAGCTTATGCAAAAACCTCATTCGACATCGGTAACACGTCGCTTCTGGCAGGTGTCAGCTACGCCAAGGGCGACAGCCGTATCGACCACCTCGATGATGGAGAGAATCCTCATGCATTCTACGGCGAAAGTACACTCTATGGTGCCGACCTGACCTTCAAGCACTACTACAGCAGTTACCGAAGCCTCTCATGGGAAAACGAGCTGATCTATCGTGATATGGATGGTATCCAGTACAGTGGCGTAACAAGCGGCAGTGCCGACATGAATAAAAAGCAGGCTGGCTACTATACACAATTGATTTATGCACACAATCAAAACTGGCGTACGGGTCTGCGTTACGATGATATCTATAAAAATAACGTAAACGGCAACGAGATCAATGCGGGTGACCGCTACAGCGTCATGGCAGAGTACAACCCAAGCGAATTTTCACGCATCCGCTTGCAATATAATGTCAACAAGGCACTTTTCGAACACGATGATGCAACAGATTCTTACATTCAAAAAGATCTTAAATCAGTAATCGTCCAGTTCAACTACGCCATCGGCGCTCACGGAGCGCATGCGTTCTAAGAAGGAGACAGTATGAAAAAAATCATTTTAGCTTTAACCCTGCTGCCGCTTACCCTTTTGGCAACGATAAAAGTCGCTGTCTCTTACCCCTATATCGGGGCAATAACAGAGAAGGTCGGCGGCAAGCACGTCAGTATCAAAGTGCTGGCACCGGGGAGCTGGGACCCGCACTTCGTCGTTCCGCGCCCATCACTGATCGCAAAACTGCGTAATGCCGATGCCCTTATCATGAACGGCGGTGAACTTGAGATCGGCTGGCTTCCGGCACTGATAAAGCGTGCAAATAACTCTGAAATCACCGGAGATGGAACACTGGACCTCTCCCAACATATTCAGATGATTGAGGTTCCTAAAGAGGTCAGCCGCGCCGGTGGCGATGTGCATGCTGATGGCAACCCGCACTTTCACCTCGATCCGCACAATATTGTAACGATTGCCGAGGCGGTCACAGCCTTTCTAAGCCAAAAAGATCCCGATAATGCCGCTGATTTTCGTCAAAACCTAGAGACGTTCAAAACGGCATGGCAGGCGAACCTGGCCAAATGGAGCAGTGCCATGCAAAGTGCCAAAGGGAAAAAAGTGGTCCAGTATCACGGTATTTTCAACTACTTTCTTCACGCTTACAACATTGATAGCATCGGCACCATAGAACCGCTTCCGGGCATCGCACCCTCTTCACGTCATACAATGGAGCTGATTGGCATAATGAAAGAGCAGAAGCCATGCTGTATTTTGCATGATGTTTACCACCCTACCAAAACAGGTCAGTTTATTGCCAAAAAGTCGGGTATCCCACTTATTGTAGTCCCACATGATATTGGGGCTCTCGACAATACAGAGTCACTCGAAGCGCTGTTTGAACATCTGGTAAGAGCAATTATACATGATTGATATTTTGGCGGTTCCGGCACTTTTGATATTTGTACTGGTGATGGTCCATGCCTACTTTGGTCTGGGCATCCTGCAGCGCAACATCATCTTTGCCGATCTGGCCATTGCCCAGTTTGCTGCTCTGGGTAGCGCTATCAGCCTGGGCTACTTACATGGCGAGTACCTCTTTATTATCACCCTCTTTTTTGCCCTTCTGTCGGCACTCTTGATCTCCCTTGCAACGGTACGTGACATTGCTATGGAACCCTTTATCGGCATCCTCTATGTTTTCGGTGCCAGTGCTATCATGCTCGTACTCGCCAACAGTGCCGAAGGGGTAGAGCATTTCAAAGCACTGCTGGCCGCCGATATCCTGTTTACAATGGAAGAGGAAGTGCTCAAAAGTATACTTCTCTATCTTTTTATTGCTTTGGTGATGTGGAAGGTTTATCCCAGGCTGGAGGGATTTCTCAAAGAGCTGCTCTTTTTATCAATGCTCGCACTTACCGTTACCTCATCCGTAAAACTGGCCGGTGTCTTTGTCGTCTTTATTCTGCTGGTCGGACCGGCTCTTGTCGCTACTATGCAACAAAAGTTTGATAAACTTATGTTTGCTTTTGTGTTCGGATGGTGCTTTGGCTGGAGTGCAATAGGGATCGCATATCTGTTTGATATGCCTACGGGGTACATGATCGTATTTTCCGGAGCACTGCTGACATTGATCGCGACATTGGCATTAAGTAAATCTAAAAACTTTTAAAGGGAATTGATGAAGCTAATAACACATATACATTTACTTATGGGCACCTCTAAAAACCCTGGATATCATCAGCGTTACATACATTTTCGTGATGTGCGAAGCCTGCCCCCTTGGGTGCAAGGCAGGTTCTTGTCAGCGTAGCAGGGCTACGGTGGCAAGGTTCTAACGATATCTCGAATGAGAAATATGCCAGTGGCATATTTTCATCGAGTAAAGTTGCTTAATGTATGTAAC
>JAYEMF010000010.1:0-5909 GCA_034717975.1 Campylobacterota bacterium | reverse complement strand
TACACCTTTTTGCATATCAGCACTAGCACTATCCCACAATTTTCCCTTCAAAGGGTCTGCAAGAAAATTTCCTATTTGAAAATCAATTTTTTGTTCTGATAAAAATACATGTGCTAACCAATTCATGGATATATCCTCTTATAATCTAACGTTTGTCTTCAGCCAATGCGGAACCGCTTTCGAGTTCATATTGACTGCTGGTTCTTCTGGTGAAGCAGTACTTTTACTTAAGTAAACCTCTATTAAAACTTGTCCTAACGGTGAACAGAAAACGGAAATTGAAAAATCATCTTCAATAGACTCCCAAATTCTTACTCCTTGCCAAGGTTTATTCAAGCTGGAAAGTTCTGAGAATAAATAGGCTTTACTCCTATTCATATAACCCTATAAAAAATTATATTCAGCGCTAATAACTTCATTAATGGTATTCACCTTTTGCGGGACAACTTTCTCGCATAATAGATATGATTGTCATATTCCAACTCAAGCAGTTTCCCTTCATCAATCAGATCAGTGATGATATCCCAGTTATTGTCCGCTCTCTCTAAAAATGTCTCTACAGCTTCTTTTCGCATAGGATGCACAGACGTGATACTTAAAATATCTGATTTTGCATTGCCGGTAAAAGCAAAATCATCACCTTCATATCCGATGATCAACTCCGTATCGATGCCATGATCGGTAAATATCTGATATGCCATCGTCAACACCTCTTCTCCGGGTGCTTTGACCCACTCCTCGGCCGGCGGTCTGGTCGGAATAGAGATGTAGCTTTTCGTCGGTTCTATTTTTTGTAAAAAAGCTGCTATTTTCTCTAACTCCTCTTGAGAATCGTTCAGCCCCTCGATAAGCATCGTCTCAGTAGCGTAAAAGCCTTGAAATTCCGACTTGAAATCGATCATCCCCTTTTGAATATCGTCAAGTTTCAGACTTTTATTGGCACGATCAACTTTATGCCAGACCTGTTCGGTAGCTGCATCGACTTTCAATGAGACCCAGTCCGCTTTGCACAGATCTGTACGCACATCTTCCCGCCAGATCAATGAAGCATTGGAGATAACAGCGATTTTTATGCCAAATCTGTGAAGTGCTTCGATCTCATCACCCAGATGCATATCGAGTGTCGGCTCGCCATCCGGGACAAAAGCGAGATAATCGATCGTCTCATTTTTCTCTTTTGCCGCTTCTATGCGCATTTTGGCTGATAAGACCAGATCATCTACTGCATAAAAGGGTGTTCTTTCAATTTGATTGTGGAGTGTTTTTCCCAACTGACAATAGACGCAGGCATAAGAGCAGACTTTGGCAGGGATATTGTTGATCCCCAGACTTCTTCCAAGTCTTCTTGAGGGAACGGGTCCGTAACACAATCTTTCCAGTTCTTCTATTTTCACTATCAACTCCTTCATTATAGGGATACAAAAAAACTTTATACTCTTGGTTTAATTATTTATTAGCACCGTCACCCGAGCAAGCTCAGGATCAATCTACAAATAACTTTTCTCGGAAATGGGATTTTAGTCCCGTCTCTGGTTTCTTTGGCGGGACTGAAGTCCCACTTCCAATGAGAGCAGTTATTTAAGAGACTTTTTTATTATAGCAATCAGTTGCATAATTCAGATTTATGGAAAACGGAGAGGAAATCCGAAATCTTGGAGAAATTGCACCAGCCCCTCCTCATGCGACCTGATCTTCTCCACCGATTCATGACCCGCATTTTCTACCGTAAGCAGCCTGATATACGGTCGCCTGCATCCTTGTTCAATGGCCAATGCATCTTCCACGGGTACCGTCCGGTCAGCCTTTCCGTGGACCAGCAGAACCGGGCATTTGATGTGGCAGATAGTATTGATGGGCGCGATCTCCTCGTAGCGGTATCCGATCACCCACTCGACATAACGAATGACGAAGGTGATCAAGGGGGCGGGAATATGCACCCGCTGCAGAAAGCGTCGCATCATCCATTTGGGATGTGCGAAGGCGGAGACACTGATCACGGCGTCGATATCGCTTCGTCTGGAAGCCGCAAGCAGTACTGCTCCGCCACCGACCGAGTGTCCCAGCAACGCTATTTTACGGGAATATTCAGGATAAGTCCGCTTCAGCCATTCGATCGTCTTTTCCAGATCTTCGGCAAAGCGGGGAAGGGATGAAAAACCATCTCGATCACTGTGGCCATGGTTGCGTGCATCCACCAACAGTACATTCATTCCAGCTTGATGGAAGGGAAGAGCCATAGGCAGCATCTGCTCCGCATTGCCGCCCCAACCATGGAGGATTATCATAGTGGCAGTGGCACCGGGAACCGGGAGTAGCCAGCCAAACAACTTTTTCTGTGAAACGGTAGGGATGGAGAGAGTCTGAAACACCAGTCCCAGTCTGCCCGGATCTGTTTTCTCCGGGTTTTTGGGTACCCGGAAGCCGAGATGAATCATTACCAGCGACAGCAGAAGGATTGCTGCAAAGATCAGGATGATAGTGAAAAGATGCCACATGACAATCCTACCTTAGGGACAAAAGCAAGTAAGCTATCATCTCGTTTTTCTTTTTTGATGCTTCTGTGCGCACTTTACTTAGTCCAACCAGAAGGCCACTCCGTAAAAGTGTGTCCTCCCCATTTACTGGAATATACTCTCAATAGCAGAAAGATCCAGATCCCTCTGACGTTCGAACTGTTTTGCTTCAGCCATGATCTTTTCTTCTTTGTTTTTTGTTTCACATTGCTCATTATATTTTACTAATTGATCAACCAGGCTTACAACTTTCTCTACTCTATTCTCCTTTAGCAAAATGTCGTAAAAACTGTTATGTATCCCGATCATCGCACCTATTATTTTCCGGGCTTCGGCTTCTGTCATTAAGTAATCTGCATGGATCAATAATGACGATGGATGCTGATACTCAGGATACGGTGTTTCCCAGGGAGGAATCATTGGCAGATCAATGTTTTGAGCATGTTTTACGACAATTTCCTGTTCAGTTTTGAATTGCTCACAGGCGAGAAAAAAAACTTTGGCAGCCTTATCATTATGATGTACTTTTAATGTGTGTGCAAACGTTTGCGTATGATACATAGTCTCATCGATCATAGCATTCAGTGCTGAAAGCGCCCAGGTGAAGTTTCCATAATTTTCTTTGAGCTGACTCATACTTCAAACTCCTTTTCAAAATCGGGAATGGTTTTTTCTTCTGTGGATCGAGGTTGATAAACAGGTGACTTTACTTGATAGAAGATACCGGTATCCAAACCATCACTGCTATGGATCGCCTGTGCTGCTTCTACACTGTCTGCCGTCGATTCAATATTTATTCTACGCATTGTTTTTTGCCACTCTTTTTCTTCCGGACGAAAAGTGACGCAAGGGGTTTTGACCTCCACAAGTGAAAAACCTTTATGCTCAATCGCATCAACGATCAGTTTCGTGAGGCCGTTTTGATCCCCTGCGAATCCCCGGGCGATAAAACTGGCTCCCGAAGCCAAGGCGATCCCAAGCGGATTAAAAGTGCGGATACCTGTACCATGCGGTGCCAGTTTAGCTTGCCAGTCCGGTTCTGTGGTGGGTGATGGTTGACCTTTTGTCATCCCGTACACTTCATTATCCATCACTATATAAGTCATATTCATATTGCGACGACAAGCATGAAGAAAATGATTTCCTCCAATGGAATAACCATCGCCATCGCCACCTGCAACAATGACATGCATATCTGGGCGTGCTGCTTTCAAGCCTGCAGCCAAAGGCAAAGCACGACCATGCAAGCCGTGAAATCCATAGGCATCAACATAGGCCGGTATTCTGGAAGAACAGCCAATACCGGAGATCAAACCAATCTGTTCATTGGGAATTTTTAGCCAGGCTAAGGCCTTGGCGAGTGCGCGAAGGACAAAGAAATGACCACATCCGGGACACCATACAGGATGAACGTCTGATAAATAATCTTTGGCAGTTAAAACCTCTTGTGACAGATCTCTCATACTTGCACCCCCTTGATAAAATCTTTGATCTCACTTGTTTTTAACACTAAAGGTCCCGGTTTTGCCAACAACAGAGCCGAATTCGTAATCGCCCCTTGACCCAGACAATAGTGATAAAACTGTCCGGAATAAGATTGTTCGACGACGATAACCTGTTTACCTTTGCATAGTTTTTTGATCTCGTCTACTTGCAGAGGCATTAAAAGGCGCAAGGCTAAAAGTTCTATGGAATAACCTTCTTTATTAAGCTCTAAAACAGCCTGTTTTACATTGCCGAAAGTAGATCCCCAGGTCAGCACAACCATTTGTGATTCTTGATCGGCTTTCAAAACCTCTGCCCACTCTTCTCCGTACTCAAACTGAGTAATTTTATTATTTCGTTTTTCTAATTGCTGCAGATGATCTGAGGCTGCCGAAGAAGGCTTTCCTGTAGTAGTATGTTCCAATCCATCAGCTGTATAGCGCCCACATTCATTGCCTGGAATCGCCATCGGCGTAATATTGTCCGGCGTCCCTGCATAACGCTTGTAAGGCTGGCCAAATTCTTTTTCTGTCAATATTTTTCGTTTCAGACCATACTCTTTAGCAGGTACAGCATCAATGATAACACGTGACTGTCCAATCCTTTGATCGGACAACAATACGACCAGGGTCTGTAATGCCTCCGCCAATCCAACTGCCCATTGTGTGGTTAAAACATTATCTGAGATACTCAAAGGGGCAACAACCACATGCGGAGCCTCACCATGCATTCCGAAGAGTGCCTGATTCAAATCACTTTGTTCCGATTTGGTTGGAAGTCCGGTTGAAGGACCACCCCGCATGACATTGACGACCAGAACCGGTGTTTCGCTGGCAATGGCCAACCCCATGGCTTCGATCATTAAAGAAAATCCCGGACCGGATGTTGCCGTCATGGAAGGTTTCCCGCCAAAAGAACTACCGATTATCATATTCATGGCAGCCAATTCATCTTCTGCGATCATGACACTTCCTCCTGCCTTTTCCAGACGCGGAGCCAAGTATTCCACTATGTCGCTCGCCGGAGTAATAGGATAGGCGGCCACCAGCTTTATACCCCCTCTTAAGGCTCCTAATGCACAGGCTTCATTACCGCTTATATTCCACCGGGATTTGAAATTGGGTTGCCAGTTTTCAATCAGGGAATCTTCTTTTTCAAGTAATTGATAACCTATTTTGGCGGCATCAAGGATATTTATAGCAATATCTTCGTCTTTTTTACCTAATATTTGTTGCAAAGCTTTTAAAACAGCGTGAAATGGCAAGCCTATTTGAGCCGCTATAATTCCAATAGCAAAGGTATTAGGACGACTTCCTTTGAGTTTTCTGGCCTCCTCATGCAAGTTCACTTCAATGATTTCTGCACCGATTTTCGCGACGACGTCCGGAAGTTTTTCACGAGCATTGTCATAAATAATACGACTGCTCTTATCCAATGATATCTCATCTCCAAAACGTTCAAAGCCATGCCAATCCAAAGCAAAATGAAAGTCGGTTATATCGGCAGATCTTTCAATGGACTGATCTGAAAAACTCACTATCACTGCTGATTCTCCGCCGCGTATCTGCGGACCTGAAAAACGAGACAAATGACCATAAAAGCCGGCATTGGCCATACTTTTAAGCAATACCAATCCCGCTGTTACCGCACCGCTTCCGCCTGAACCTGAAATGGAAACAGTGATTATACGATCTGTCATTTTTTACCTCCCCAATACATCTGTCTGTAAATATCCTGTGTTCCGTATATACTATCCATATCTTTATAAATCAATTCAATCTTCACACATAAACCCAAGTTCTTTTTCGGTATAAACACTTAGTATAATGATAATAGTGAGTATATTGTAATTTTCCTTGACAACGTTTTCAGTTTCACCGATTTTTTTTGGAAACATTTGTAGGCTAAAAC
>JAYEMF010000009.1:0-6490 GCA_034717975.1 Campylobacterota bacterium | reverse complement strand
GTTAGAACCTTGCCACCGTAGCCCTGCTACGCTGACAAGAACCTGCCTTGCACTCAAGAGCAGGCTTCGCACATCACGAAAATGTATGTAACGCTGATGATATCCAGGGTTTTTAGAGGTGCCCTTAGGTAAAAAGAGTATTTGTCATTCTCCCGAAAAAGGGAGAATGAAGTGCTGTAAAAACAGCTATTAGTGCAGTTCGCTCCAGATTTTACGTTTCCAGAGGTATGCAAAGAGTGCAAAGAACACCAGGTAGATCATTACATTGATACCTACACTGTTACGCTCTTCACGTTTCGGATCATAAGAGTCTCTCATGTACGTGATTACTTTCTCAGTTGCTTCAGCAGTAAGACCGACACGCGGCATAGCCGTACCATCAAGACGGTTCTGAGGATTTTCGATGAGTGTTTCAAGGAACACCTGCCCTCTTGAACCTGCATACATAGAAAGATCCGGTGGCAGTTTACCCATGTATTTCGTCAGAGCATCCTGATAATCAAGAAGGTTTTTCTCAAATACCAGTTCGTCCTGTTTCTTTTTATGGCTTACTCTTTCACCGATCTGCGTACCGTTCATGTAGTCGATAGAGTGGCAGCGTCCACAGGCATTATCGTAAGCAACTTTAGGAGTGATCTCTTTCGTTGCAATAGACTTGAGGTACGCGACCATGTCAGCAATTTCCTGATCGATATCGCCGCCCGCACCGTAGAACTGGGTCATAGGGTGCATTTTGCCCGCAGCCGGGTCAAACTTGTGGCTTACTTTCAGGGCAGATGCAGGATCTTTGATCAGTGCTGCCAGGAATTTTTCGTCATAGATAGCACCTGAATCACTTAGATCAGGCGGGTTGACACCATAAGATGCAGCAGCAGTAACAGGGTCCATCATTGCCGGCATGCCTGCCGCTTCGATAGAGTGACAGCCGACACAAGCGCCCGCACCCATTACAAGTTCCTGACCTCTGGCCACATCACCGGTTTTAGTCATGGCAGGAAGGTCTTTATACTCAAAGTTCTCGCTGTCGACATGCTTATGCAACTGACCGTGCGCAAACGGCTCAACTAACCAGTAAACTGCTAGTGAAAAGAAGACGACAACGGCTAATACTTTTAATTCTCTCATTATTATGCTCCCTTACACTTGTTTTTCAAGTTTAGTGATAAACGGCAGTGCCAGCCACTGCACGATAAACAGCAGTGCAGACACCAGACCGATCGTACTCCAGATACCTGCCGGAGGCAATTTACCCATAGTAGTCAGGACAATCATGTTGATCAGCATTACCCAGAACCAGATTATGAACATTGCGCCACGTTTGTGAGCAGGTTTTGCGTTCGGGCTTCTGTCCAACCATGGAAGCAGCACAAAGATCACCTGTGCGAAAGCAAACGCGATCAGTCCGATGTCTTTAGAGAACGGACGAAGGATCTCGTAACTCCAGAGGAAGTACCACTCAGGGTAGATATGCGCCGGTGTTTTCAGGCCGTCAGCCATATCCAAGTTTACCGGGTCCAACGCAAAACTGTAGTTCCAGAATACAAGGTAGAAGAAGAAAAGGAAAAAGATACTGACTACGAAGATATCTTTAGCAAAGAAGTCATTCATAAATGCAATAACTTTAGAACCTTTTTTGTCTCCTGATTTGTACTTTTCAGCTTCAACAGCGTAATCAAGCTCTTCACCTTCTTGGTTGTTAACGTGCGGAATACGCAGTGCACCGAAGTGAAGACCGATCAGAGCGAGGATCACGATCGGGATCAACAGTACGTGAAGCATGAAGAAACGTGTAAGGAATGCCTGTCCAGGGACATAGTCACCACGGATCCATTCAACAATACCGTTAAGCTCCAGCGAACCGATGCTGAAAAGGTTGGTAATAACCATACCGGCCCAGTAACTCATCTGTCCCCAAGGAAGCATATAACCGCTGAACGCTTCAGCAGAGAACGCAACGAAGAGCAACATACCCGAGACCCAGATCATCTCACGACCTTTTTTATAAGAGCCGTAGTAGATACCTGTGAACATATGGATGTAGATGATCAAAAAGACGACAGAAGCCGCAACTGCGTGAACATGACGCCACAACCAGCCGAAGTCCACTTCTTTCATGATCGTGTAGTTAACACTGTAGAATGCCGTGTCGACGTTCGGCTGATAATACATCAGCAAAAAGATACCCGATACCAGTAAAATACCGAAAGTGATCGCAAGGACCATACCCATCGCCCATAAGAAGTTGATGTCTTTCGGGATCCAGTACTCTTTAGCCAGAACACGGTCAAGTGTCTTGATGGCTAAACGCTGATCTAACCACTCTTCAACGCTCTTAGCTTTTTCAAAATGTGCCATTTTCTCCCCTTAAATTAAGCGACTACGCCCGCTTCTTTCATTTTTTTATACTCAGGACCTTCTTCACCCAGAACAAGTGTGTTCCCGTCAACTTTGAACGGTGGAATAACCATCGGGCTCGGAGGTGGAATCAGCGTGACTATACCGCTTGCATCAAACTTACCGCCGTGACATGCACAGAGGAAATCTTTTTCAACAGGATTATAGGCCGGAATACAGCCAAGGTGCGTACAAAGACCGATATTGACCGTATAGCGGGCGTCGCCGATGATGACATCACGAGCTGCCTGCGCTTCATTCTGAGATGCAACCATCTCTGCCGTTTTCTTCAGGATGAAGATAGGCTTACCGCGCCATTTTTCAACGACAAGTACGTTCTCTTCAAAACCTGAAACATCCACTTCTGTAAAACCCGCAGCCTTTACACTTGGGAGTGGGTCCCAACTCTTTTTCATGGCATACAGGGAGGCAACAGCTCCGACACCGGTTACGGCACCGAAGGCTTTACCAATGAACCCTCTTCTGCTTTCATTCTTCATTTTGTCTCGCTTATGAGAAATTTAACGGTCAATTATAGGTTAAGAGGGTTTAATGGTTTATAAATTTAAGGTATTTTTTAGATAGTGTGTTACGTTTTGTGTAGTTTTCGGAAGGTTGTGATAGTTGTGTGACATGACGTTGTCTAACTGTTTGCCAAGTTCTGTTCTATTATAACCATCTACAACAGGAATATTGAGAGATTGGAAAAGCGGGAGGAAATCCCGGCTGTAATCGGGGCGCTGCAGATAGATCGGACGACCGCCTGAAGCGAGGTTTTCGAGAACCGCCTGCGGTGAAGCCGTTACCAGAACTTGTGAACGGGTGATCACTTCATCATACTCTTCAGTTTCATACTGTCTGCCAAAGGCGGAAGCAATTTTATCTTCGTAGCCGAAGAACCAGTAGAATCCCTGAAGAAGCTCAAAGCCTTTTTCATTAAAGATCTCAAGATTTTTAAAAAGGTCCTCTTCGTAATCATCATCACCAAAAAAGAAAGCACGTTCGATCGTCTTCTCTGTCTGTTCAAAATAGCGATCATCGACGACAACGGCTTTGCAGATATCGTCACCTTCCAAGTAGGGGCTTATCAGAAGTTCATCGGGATGTCTCTGCTCCTGTGGATCGTCACTCACCCGAATGAAAGTTGAAAAGAATTGTGTCATATCACCCAAAAGGGTTGGATTGATCTCGGCTGAGTCAAAGATGATCTTGTCCCCATGATGGGCGATCTGCGGAATGTTCCGGACAACATCGACGCCTACGGAGCGCTTGATGCCAAACTCTTTCGCTTCTGAAGCGATACGGAAATCGGAAGTCAATAAGGTAATGTCGACATCACCCAGTGAGCGAATGATCGTGGCTGCGCGTCGAAAACGATCCAGTCCAATGCGATGACCGGTGTGTACATAGTAAAAAAGCTTCATGCTTTTTTACTCGGGAAGGGGGAAGGGGGAAGAGGGAAGTGGGGTGTGTGTTTAGGCATTTTCATGTTTCCTTTTTTTCATTGCATATGGGTGGTTATAATAGCGTAGATTATAGGCAATTGTAAGTTGAGTTTCAACTTCTGAGCAAGATCCTAATACAATATATAAAAATTGTAAGAACTCTTTATTGCTTTGACGGGCGGCTCCTTCAGCAATATTGGAAGGAATAGAGACAGCTGCACGGTGAATTTGATTGGTTGATCCAAATTTTTCATCGGATGGAAATTGTTTGGTCAGTTGATAAATATCGGTTACTAACTCCATTGACTGTTTCCAAACATCAAGTCTTTTATGCATTATCCCTCTTTCCCCTTCCCTCTTTCCCCTTCCCTCTTTTCTATTTTAATATAGATATGCAAAATTTCAATGGCTGCAGGCGTGACTCCGCTGATCTGTGAAGCGGCTTGCAGTGTAGGTGGATTGAAGGTTTCGAACTTCTCGATTATCTCTTTGGAGAGGCCTTTGACCTTATTGAAATCAAATCCTTCAGGGATCCTGATGTGAAGATTTTTTTTCATCTGTTCAATATCTTCGATCTGCTTTTCAACATAGCGGAAATATTTGGCTTCGATCAATATCTGCTCGCGGATGTAGGTGTCGAACTTTTCAAGTTCAGGCAGAAGTTTTGTAAGTTTATCGAGGGTAAAACTTTTACGTGCGATGAGCTGCTGTGCGTTGAGCTTGTCGTTGATGCGCTCTTCATCGATGCTATCAAGAAAAGCTATGAACTCTTTGTTCGGGGTATAGGTTGTCTTATTGATCAGTGCCATCCCCTCGGCTATCTGCTCTTTTTTCTTCTGTACGGCGGTAAAAGTCTCCTTACTCAAAAGACCCAGTTCATAACCGTACTGACTCAGACGCATATCTGCGGATTCTTCACGCAGGAGCAGACGGTACTCGGCACGGGAGGTGAACATGCGGTAGGGCTCTTTGGTCCCTTTTGTCACGAGGTCATCGATGAGTACGCCGATGTAGGCTTCATCACGTCTAAGTATCAGCGGCTCTTTCTCCTCAATGGAGAGGGCGGCGTTGATACCGGCCATCAGACCTTGCGCAGCTGCCTCTTCATAGCCTGTAGTTCCGTTGATCTGACCGGCGAGGTAGAGGCTATTCACTTTTTTGGTCTCCAGAGAGTGCTTCAGCTCGGTCGGATCGACATAATCGTACTCGATCGCATAGCCGTAGCGCACGATCTTTGCATTTTCCATCCCTTTGACGGAATGGATCATCTCCAGCTGGACATCCGGCGGAAGTGAGGTACTCATCCCGTTAATATAGCATTCTGTGTTGTCAAAGGTCTGCGGTTCGATGAAAAGATGGTGGCGCTCCTTGTCGCGGAAACGGTTGATCTTGTCTTCGATGCTCGGACAGTAGCGCGGTCCGACTCCTTCGATCTGGCCCGTAAAGAGCGGAGCACGGTGGAAGTTCCCTTCGATGATGCTGTGCGTCCCTTCATTGGTGTAGGCGATGTAGCAAGGCAGCTGTTTTTTCTCTTTGGCAAAGCTGTCGCGGTCGGTACGAAAACTAAACGGTGTCGGCAGGGCATCGCCGGGCTGCTCCTCCATCACGGAAAAGTCGATAGTCGAACTGTCAATGCGCGGGCAGGTCCCTGTTTTCAGGCGTCCCAGACGTAGATCGGCATCAAGCAGGGATTGTGAAAGCTTGTTGGCTGAGAATTCACCAAAACGTCCGGCTTCCTGTTTGATCTCACCGATGTGCACGACACCTTTGAGAAAGGTTCCGGTTGTCAGGATCACTTTTTTTGCACGGTACTCGTTGAGCAGATCGGTACGGACACCGACCACGCTGCCATCTTCAATGATAAGGTCGTCAACGATCTCCTGGATCAACTCCAGATTTGGCGTAGTCAGGATTTTATTGCGGGCGATAATACGGTAACGGTCCATATCGATCTGTGCACGTGTCCCGCGGACTGCCGGACCTTTTTTCTCATTGAGGATACGAAACTGGATACCGGCTTCATCGGTGATCAGCCCCATCTCGCCGCCAAGGGCATCGAGCTCACGGACCAGGTGCCCTTTGGCCAGGCCGCCGACTGCCGGGTTGCAGCTTGTAGCGCCCACGTTTTCTGCCAGCATGGAGATCATCAGGGTCTTATGGCCCATGCGTGCCGAAGCCAAGGCGGCTTCGATTCCGGCATGACCGCCGCCTACTACGATTACATCAAAATTGTTCATTTTTTACTTTTGTTGTTTATTTAAAAGTGACATTATACCTTGTCTCTATTTGTGCTGATAGTAGGAATGTATGTGATAATTTTGAACTAAGTTTCATTGCTGAAGGGCGTCTATCGACGATGTTACTTTTTCTTTGTCGTCGCCAAAGAAAAAGTAACCAAAAAGAAAAGGCTACCAAGGCTCCGCGGATTTAGTCAGATAGATGTGGCTCAAGAAAGTCAGGCTGCCATCTAGTTTCTAGGCTTGAGTAACTACTTCCTATAAACTGTAATGTCTAAAGGGCACCTCTAAAAACCCTGGATATCATCAGCGTTACATACATTTTCGTGATGTGCGAAGCCTGCCCTTGGGTGCAAGGCAGGTTCTTGTCAGCGTAGCAGGGCTACGGTGGCAAGGTTCTAACGATATCTCGAA
>JAYEMF010000008.1:0-6609 GCA_034717975.1 Campylobacterota bacterium | reverse complement strand
GTAAAGATCATTTAGACGAAAGCAAGTAACCGGCGGCTATAATTGCGCAACTTATAATGCCGGGGATGAGATGATTACATTTAGTGATATGCTGTTGAAACTGCAGGAGTTCTGGAAAGATCAGGGGTGTAACATTGTTCAGCCTTACGATATCCCTGCCGGTGCCGGCACATTTCACCCGGCGACTTTTCTGCGTTCACTCGACTCGCAGCCCTGGTCGGTCGCTTATGTCGCACCAAGCCGCCGCCCGACAGATGGCCGTTACGGTGAGAACCCGAACCGTCTGGGAAGCTACTATCAGTTTCAGGCTCTTATCAAACCAAGCCCTTCCAACATCCAGGAACTCTACCTGAAAAGTCTGGAGTACCTTGGACTGGATCTGAAGGAGCATGACATCCGCTTTGTCGAAGATAACTGGGAGTCACCGACACTGGGTGCCTGGGGTCTTGGCTGGGAAGTGTGGTTAAACGGAATGGAAGTGACACAGTTTACCTACTTTCAACAGGTCGGCGGTGTTGCCTGTGATCCGGTTGCGGTTGAGATCACTTACGGAACAGAACGTCTCGCCATGTATCTTCAGGGCGTTGACTCGGTCTTTGATATTGTCTGGAACGAGAACGAGTATGGCAAGACGCTCTACCGTGACATTCACAAAGAGAGCGAGATCCAGTTCTCCAAATACAACTTTGAAATCGCCGATACCGCGATGCTCTTTCATGAGTTCGAAGCCAAGTCAGCTGAGTGTAAACGTGCACTTGAAGCAGGGCTTCCGCTGCCGGCTTATGATCTCTGTATGAGTGCTTCAAACACCTTCAACACCCTCGATGCCCGCAAAGCGATCTCCCAGACGGAGCGTGCAAACTATATCCTCAAAATCCGTGAACTCTCCAAAGGGTGTGCGGAGCTTTACAAAGCACAAGAGGCTGAACGTCTCGAACGTGTTAAAGCCTAGTGCTTAAAGAGCAGAGTGTGAGTTCCTCCTCTTCTCTCTTTCCTCTTTCCCCTTCCCGTCATTGACTGGAACAGGCAATGGAACAGACCCTCATCGGCCAGATAGACCGGATCATTTACGAGAATGAAGGCTTCTTTATTGCCGCACTCAAGTCCGGTGAAAAGATCAGCGGCACCTATTTTGAAAGTGAAGTTTCGCATATCAAAGGGGCGGCAGTTACTCTCAAAGGCCACTTTGACGAACATAAAAAATATGGCCGGACCTTCAAATTTGACTCCATCACCATCAATCAAAACGAACTTTTTTTCTTTCTCAACCGTGTGGTTAAAGGCTTTACCAAAAAACTGACCGCAGATCTCATCGAAAAGTATGGCGAGCAGGGCCTGGTCGATATTCTGGACAATGATATTGAACGGCTGCTGGAGATGAAGGGGATCAAAAAGAAACGTCTGGCCAAGATCCAGTCGGGCTGGAAACAGTTTCGTTCCATGCGTGAGCTTGGAGAGTTTCTTTCGCCTTACGGTGTCTCACCTATTATGCTGACCACCATAGCAACGGCTATGAAAGAGGTGAACAATCCGATTGAGAAGATCAAAAACAATCCATATGTCCTGACCAGTATCAACGGGATCGGATTCAAACGGGCCGATGAGATCGCACTCAAGATGGGCGTCGACCTGAGATCCGAAAAGCGTATCGGTGCGGCGATGGATTTTATCCTGAACGACTACTGTGAACGTCAGGGAAACAGCTGTGTCGAGAAGGAGAAGCTCTTCTCGCTGCTTGACGAGGCTTTGGAGTTTTACGGCGTCAATCAGCTTTATGAGCATGTTCTGATCGAGCGGGTGAGTGAGCGGAGTATTATGCCATTGGCACATAACCGCTATGCACCCGACAGGCTTTATGAAGCGGAAAAACTGCTTTACGATCAATTTAAGAAGCGCGCCAGGAAGAAGAGTGATCCGATTGTAAAAGAGTTGGATCTCTTTCTTCAGGAGAGTGAGCTGACATTGGGAGAAGAGCAGCGTCAGGCGGTAGAGATTATCAACAGCGGTGCATCGCTGCTCTTTCTGGTCGGTTATGCCGGTACCGGGAAAAGTACCACTTCCCGTGCTATTTTGGATCTGCTTGCCAGGCGATATGATCCGAAAACATTTATAACCTGCGCCTTGAGCGGGATCGCTTCTCAGCGTATTGCCGACACGACCGGCTATGAGAGTGCGACGATCCAGAGTCTGCTGGTCAAATATGAGGACCGTGACTATATGCCGTACAGTGTCATTTTGATCGATGAGTCCTCCATGATCAACTCAATGCTCTTTGCGAGGCTTTTTTCAAAGATCGATCGTGAGGCTGTCGTGATCATTGTCGGGGATGACGCGCAGCTCCCCCCTATCGGTGCGGGTAATGTACTGAGTGATGCCCTGACACTCACTATCGCACCGATTGTAAAACTGACAAAGATCTACCGCCAGAGTGAGGATCAGGCGATCGCCCTGCTGGCCAATGATGTACGCAGAGGCGTGGTGCCGGAGTATCTTCGAAGCTATGAGGATTTTTACTTTGAGGACCGCTCCATACCCAACTACTATGCACGTAAATCCCAGCTATCTCAAAGTGAGCTGAGTGAGCTGCGCGAGGAGAATGCCAAAGCGATTTTGGCGAGGATAGTCGAGATCACGATGCAGGTGTTGCCCTCTGCCCGTCAGGCCCTTGAAGGCAAACGCATTGCCGAGTATCTTACCTATTTTCAGGTGATCGCTCCGATGAAGGGTGGAACGTTAGGCGTGGACAATCTTAACAAGGTACTTCAGGAGTACTGCAACCCCAACCCCAAACGTTCCATCAAGCGGGGTGATCGGGAGTATCGTCTGATGGATAAAGTGGTCCATATCAAAAACGAGAATATGCCCTCTTTTACGCCAGAAGGCTTTAAAGAGGGAGAAGAGAGCAGCGATCGCCGTATCTTTAACGGGATGAACGGGCTGCTCTTCCGTATCGATGAAGAGGAGGAACAGCTCTTTGTCTTCTATCCGAATGAGGGGGTCGTTGTTCAGTATGAGTATGAGCAGTTAAAGACACACCTTATGCTCTCCTATGCCCTGACGATTCATAAGGTTCAGGGGATGGAGTACCACACGGTGATTATGCCGATGAGTTTCGCGCACTTCATTATGCTAAATACAAAACTACTCTATACGGCAATGACAAGAGCTAAAAAACAGTGCTATATTGTCGGGGAGTCACAGGCCTTTGAGACAGCCTGCAGGCGATTGGAAGTAACGAGACGTGATACAGTAATGCTGGAGTTGGGAAGTTAGGCGTTATTTCCCCTTATTTGTCTCTTCTTTAGCCGGAACGGGTGGTTCATACTCCATCGGCATCATGATCATCTCTCCATAGGCTGTATCGAGAGGCATCCCTTCTTCAACCCATCCGCGGATTCCACCTTTAAGGCTTCGGACATTCTGATAACCCATATCTTTGAGGCTTTTTGCAGCGAGAATACCGCGTTTGCCGGTACAGCAGTAGATGACAATAGGTATCTTTTTATTGGGTATCAGCGGTTCAACTTTAAATTCAAGGTAACCTCGCTCAATTTTTAAGCCATCGAGTTGGTAAATTTCGCCATGTTGCTGCTGGCTGGTTCCACGGATATCAATGAGGATAAACTCTTCATCCTCATCGATCATCTTTTTCAGTTCAGCCGGATCGACTTCGTCAACTGCATGATGAGCCGCACTGAGAATATCTTTGACCGCACCGATATTGAGTGCCATGACGCTTGTTGTGGCAATCATTGAAGTGAGCAGAAACGTTACAAACAGTCTCATTGAAAATCCTTATAATTTTTATGATTGAATTATAATATAATGTTCTTATGAAAACATTGTTTTACAGGAGTGATTCATGGTTAAGTTCGGTAATAGCGGTGTTCTGTTGGGAAGAGTACTGTTTTTAGTGTTGAGCTGGGTCTCTTTTTCAATGGCAGGTACAACTTATCCGCATCTTTACAAAGCTATCGGTACTCCGATTTATCAGGCGGCGGATGGTTATCGTACCTTGCTTGATTCAGAGCATTTTATTACGTCCAAAGAGGCTATGCTGCATTACATCCGGGAGAGTGACACGCTTAGAAGTGAAGGATTCAGGCTGGATGAAAGCAGTGAAAAAGCAGATCGGAAAGTCTATATTGACGCACTGCGACAACTTGAACAGAAACGGGATGAAATCGACCGTCGTCTTGTGAAGTCGATCCAAACACTCAAATCAAAAAAATTCAATGCCGAACTCTCTGTATTGGCTAAGAACCCTTACTCATTGATTCGAGAGGTTTCAAAGATCCCTGAAAAACGCAAGAGGATGTCGGAGAGTAAACATGCTGCTGTCATAGAAAAAGATAGTGAAACATTGCGTCGTTCACTGGTTGCATTGACAGATGAACTTCAGCAGGCCCGTGCCGACAATGCTGAAAATGTTGCATGCCTGAATGATATTACCGCTATTAATTACTGGATGCTGAAAGCCGATCAGTTGAAAGCGGAACGTGAGTGGTGTAAGGCATCTGATGTGTGTCGACAGATAAGCGAGTTTGAACATGCTGCAAGAAAAACCTGCGGGAAAGAGGAGTCGCGTTATCTGGAGTGGAGTGGCGCTTCAGCCTCTTATCGGACAACGTTAAAACAGATGTTTGACGAAGCCTGTCATCGTTAGGGACACTTAATACCGGGATATCGACTTTCTATCTCTGAGCAGTAACGCTTTGGGATTTGAACCAGGAGAGGGCCTGCGTCTGGTCTCAGCCACTGTGCAATAGTTTCGAGACTGCTCCGTTTCATCGACGTACAGCCGGAAGTCGGAAGGTTTTCCCCTTTTTCAATATGTAAAAAGATGCATGAGCCGGCATCTGTTTTCTGTGAACGGTTGTGTGCGACCGTAATTCCGATGGCATACAGCTCATCATCACGATGCATCCACTCAAAGCTTTTTACCGGCTTGGTAGCATCGATAGTCACAAGCTGATTGTAAAAGGGTGACTGGCTGTCATCTACACAGATCAGATCGTCAGTAGCCTGGCGATAAGGCATGGGAGTAGAAAGTTCAGGAGCATAGCCAAAGGCTGTGCGGAGTTCAAAAATACCTGCAGGTGCTTTTCCGTCACCCTCGTGTTTGACAGGTTCACCCTCTGAATGGGGAATCGTGAACTTGCCCTCTCCCCATCCCAGTCCGTTACGGCCAATATTGACGTCGATCGGTTTTCCAACTGCCCGGTAATGCCCACTTTTTCTCTCATAACGCTGAAGCATAGCCTGTGAGGTGTTAAAATCATTGGCTATTACAAGGAGAATCTGCTCGGATGCGGCAAGTTCAAAAATAAGGATGACGAATAAAAACAGGGATTTCATAAAAGAATTTCCATTTCTTAGTTTAGTTTAAAGATATGTATATTAGCATATTCCATATATCTTGAGAGGAAGTAGCTATGGCTATCAAAATTCGTAAAGCTGTTGACACTGATGCTGAGCTGATCGCATGGGCCATAATGGTAAGTTCACGTTCTGGCAAGTCTGTTGGTCTCTTTGATCTGCTTTTCCGTCCCAAGGATGACGCTGAGCTGCTTGAGCGGCTTAAAGCATTGACCATAACACAGACAAAATGTTATTGCCATTTCACCAATTTTCTTATCGCCGAGCTCGATGGCGAATCGATTGGCCTGTTATGCGGTTATGAACCTCGTATTGCTACCCATGAGATTTTTTCAAAAGCTCTTGCGGAACTTGGATGCAAGGAGGAGTATAAAGAGCGTATATCTGCTTATACCTTATGTGAGCCAGAGATCGATCGTCAGACATGGGTGCTTGACTTTATGGTTGAGAGACCAGGATATGACAGTTTTGAAGTCCTGAAAGAGTTGATGCAAAAAAGTCTGCTCACCGCCCGTCTAAAAGGGTATCGCAAAGCTCAGACAATGGTGGAGATCGGCTCGATCGAAGCGCAGATGGTCTATGAAAAACTTGGGTTCCTCTTTGAAGATGAAAAAAGAGCTGACTATTATCAAGAGGTATTTGGCCGACCCGGTATTAAACGACTTCATCTTTCTCTCTAGGCTGCATCATCGAATTTGGCTACCTCTCACTTATCCCGCCATTAGCGGCTATTTTCCTTGCACTGCTTAGTAGACATGTACTGCTTTCTCTTGCCGGCGGTATAATTGCCGGTATCTTGATCCTTTCCGATTTCTCTTTGCTGAACACTGCAAGTGGATTAGTAGACCTTTTTACAGGTCTGCTCTCGCAGATGTGGATCCTGAAAACATTGGCTTTCGCCATCCTGGTCGGTTCTGTGATGTCGCTTATCACCAATTCAGGCGGTATCAACGGCTTTATTCATTATGTTCAAAACCGTCATGCATTGGTACGGTCACCACGTTCGGCGCTGATGCTGACCTATCTCATCGGTATCTTGATCTTTATCGAATCTTCCATCACCTCGCTGATCGCCGGGACGGTCAGCCGACCGTTGACGGACAGCTATGGCATCAGCCGTGCAAAACTGGCCTATGTATGTGACTCGACATCTGCCCCCGTCTGCTCACTGATCCTCCTGAATGGCTGGGGGGCTCTGCTGCTTGGGCTGATCTCGGCGCAAATCGGTGC
>JAYEMF010000007.1:2851-6754 GCA_034717975.1 Campylobacterota bacterium | reverse complement strand
TAAAATCTCTTGCACCCAAGGGCAGGCTTCGCACATTTACCTATGGGTAGTCCTTCAAGATTTTAAAACGAAATCTTGCACCTTCTTTGCCCTCTGATGATATCCAGGGTTTTTAGAGGTGCCCTTAAATAGTTCTACTCACAGGACCAGTATAGCGTTGTCGTGGACGGGCAATTTTCATTTCAGGATCCTCCTTCAGCTCTGTCCACTGCGTGATCCAGCCAACGGCACGTCCAATAACAAAAATAATTGTAAACATTGCTCTTGGGATATTAAGGGCAGTCAAGATCAAGCCGGAATAGAAATCGATGTTCGGATAAAGGTTGCGTGATACAAAGTACTCGTCACTCAGTGCAACCTCTTCGATCCTCTGTGCAATCTCAAGCAGATGGGAATCCACTTCCAGTTCATCTTTGAGTTCATCCAGCAACCTTTTAAGAATTTTGGCACGCGGATCGAAGTTTTTGTAAACACGGTGTCCAAAACCCATCAGCTTAAACGGATCGTCCGGATCTTTGGCCCGTTTAATGAAATCATCGACATTATCGACCGAACCAATAAATTCGAGCTGTGCCATGACCGACTCATTCGCACCGCCATGCGCACGTCCCCAAAGTGCATTGATACCTGCAGCCAAAGCCGCATAAGGGTGTGCACCGGTCGAAGCGACACCACGCACCACTGATGTCGAGGCATTTTGTTCGTGATCGGCATGCAGTGTAAAGATCGTATCGAGGGCGCGTACTTCCACTTCCGGAATCTCAATATGATCACCCGGATACGAGCGGATCATATAGAGAAAATTCTCGGTATATGATCGCTGGAGATCCGGATAGATAAAGGGGAGACCGAATGATCGTCGATGTGTAAACGCCGCCAGGGTAGGGATCTTGGCAATGATACGTCTTGCCATCACCTGGTTCTCTTCAGGATCATCAATATTGAGATGCTCAAAATAGAAGGTTGATAAAGCTGATACTGCCGACGACATCATCGCCATGGGATGAGCACTGTCCGGAAAGGATTTAAAGAGATCTCTTAGCCCTTCATGCACGAAGGAGCGCCTGCGCAGTTCGATATCAAATTCACTTAGCTCTTCAGGTGTAGGCAGTTTACCTGTCAGAAGCAGAAAGCAGGTGTCAAGATAACTCCGCTTGTTGGCAAGATCTTCAATCGCGTATCCGCGATAACGCAATTCACCCTTTTCTCCATCAATGTAGGTAATAACGGAACTGCAACTGGCGGTAGATGTAAATCCCGGATCATACGTAAACATTCCAGTTTGCTTATAGAGCGAACGTACGTCTATAAGATCAGGACCCACACTCGGATTTAAGATATCAAACTCATAACTCTTGCCTGTACGATTGACTGTTAATGTAATAGTATCCATGATCAATCCTTTCTCAACTTATTAGTTTATATTATATTATAAAGCTTTAATCTGAATTAAATGCTATAATAGAGTATGCAGATAAACAGTACTTCAGGTTTTACATCGGATTTTATACGAATAAACGATCAGAAGCTAGGTCGTACAAAGAATGATGAAAAAGAAGTTTTTCAGAAGAGTGAAGAGGAGGGCGAAGATAGCGTAAAAAAGGGAAGTGACTCTGTACTGATCTCAAAACTACAAGCCACTGATACAAAAGTACGCGCACATGAAGCTGCCCATCTGGCAGCAGGCGGAGGTGTTGTTACCGGTGGTGCCAACTTTAGCTATACGCGTGGACCAGACGGGAAAATGTATGCTGTCGGCGGAGAGGTGCCTATTGACAGCAGTGAAGCTTCTACACCTGAAGCTACTATTCAAAAAGCCAGACAGTTAGCTGCTGCCGCTCTGGCTCCCGCTGATCCAAGTCCAACAGATTATCGTGTGGCAGCGAGTGCTGTTGTGATGGAGATGCGTGCACGCATGGAACTGGTACGGGAGCAGATGGAACGTCTTAATGGAGAGAAGACATATAACGGGCTCAATGATCAAGATAGCGATTCCAGATCGAAAGCAGAAGACGTAGAGTCGTCTCAAGAGGCAATAGCAGCATAACGTCCCATTTTAAGTGAATCTATATATTGGTTAACATAATGTATATTCTCTTAAAAAATATTTTCTGGCTTCTGTGCCACCTTCTCGATTAAACAGACAATCATCAATAAATCGTTTCTACGGCAGATCACTCCTCTATCGATAAAAACAACAATGCTGCTATCGATCAAATATACAGTTTTCCGTATAGATGAACATACGTTCACTATTCCTGTAAACACTCATTCATATGACAGATCTGTAGAGCACACTCTTACATATCGCATTCATGACCACTATAATCAGCTATAGATCAGTTCAAAATATACCAGCACTTTCGTACTCTTTATGGTACTTGATTTGCTCTGTAGAAAGTTGATATTTCAAGTTATTCATCTTACCAGTTGTGTTTACGTAAAATCTGCTAAATGAACACTTGTTCACCTATAAAAATAATGATGTGAACAACTGTTCACTATCAATCTAAGTTTATATTAACAACTGTTCATATAGAATTATAGATACATTAACAGTTGTTCATAAAAACAGCGTAAACTCCCCTATTCCAGGGATATGGAGACATCATGCATACAAAAGACCTTATTTTAAAAGAAGCCATGGAGCTATTTTCCGAACTGGGCTACAAAGGGGCTTCCGTTCGGAAGATCGCCGGTAAAGTCGGTATCAGAGAGAGCGCTTTATACAACCATTTCACCAATAAAGAGGAGATCTTCCACTCTGTGGCCTCTACGATTTTTGCTACACCGTTTGGTGAAAACGAGAACGCAGAGTCTAATCAGCAAAAGGCAAAAGGCGGAAAGAAATATCTTGCAAACTTTATCGTACAGTATAAGCTTGTTACGTTCGATCAGAAGAAAGAGCGCCTCTTTAGGATCCTGATGATCGAGCTGCTTCAAAACGAGCAGCTCAGAAAGAGTTTTATGCATGAATACCACGAGAAAAATACAAAAATGCTCTCAGAGGCATTCTTTGTGATGATGCAAGAGGGGATGATACGCTCATCAGACCCGATGCTTTTGGCCAATGAGTTCCTGGCCCCCCTATTCTACCTGCGACTGCAAGTCACCCTGCTCCGCATTGACAGCCAGCCTACTACGGCCTTGTCAACCCAGTTTGAAAAACATGTTGACTTCTTTTGGGAGAGCATTGCGCTTTGATATTAAAGGATATGAGGAGTATGCTATAAAGTTTTCGCCTATTTTTATCACTTCGATAGCAGTGATACTTACCTTACTGAGTGCCTGTAGTTCAACGCCTCAGCAGCCACCGGCCACCGTAGCATCTGTTGATCTGCAGCGCTACAGTGGGTTATGGTATGAAATTGCCCGCTACGAAAACCGGTTTGAAGCAGGATGCGTCGGAGTAATGGCGCACTATACGTTCCAGGGAGAGACTATGGCTGTGTCAAACAGCTGTTATGATGCTTCGGGACGTTTAAAGGCGCAGGTCAAAGGGAAAGCGAAAGTTATAAAAGAAAGCAACGGTTCCAAACTCGAAGTCAGCTTCTCCTGGCTCTCCGGAGGAGACTACTGGATTTTGATGCTCGCAGATGATTACCGCTACAGCGTTGTGGGCGATCCAGAAGGGGAATACCTCTGGATCCTCTCACGAGACACCGTTTTGACAGATGACGATAAAAAAACGATTCTGTCAAAAATCTCTGCACTCGGCTATGCCCCGGACAAACTTTACTGGACAGGCTTTAAAGCTGCCTGCAACGCAAAGTCAATGCGTTAGCTGTCCAGATAAATCTTTATTTCAACAAAAATGCCAGCTGTTCCGCTGTCAGTATCTGCTTCGTATTATAGATACACTCCAGATGTACCCTGGTAGCTTTAACTTTTAAAGAAGCCAGC
>JAYEMF010000007.1:0-2751 GCA_034717975.1 Campylobacterota bacterium | reverse complement strand
TGCGTTAGCTGTCCAGATAAATCTTTATTTCAACAAAAATGCCAGCTGTTCCGCTGTCAGTATCTGCTTCGTATTATAGATACACTCCAGATGTACCCTGGTAGCTTTAACTTTTAAAGAAGCCAGCTTTTTAACAAGAGGCATCATCTCTTCTACAGCCTTGCCTGAAGCAGATTGTGAAGCGATCTTCTGTTCCAGCATATTGACTTTCGGTTTGAGGTCCATCACCCCTTGCATCGTTACTTTTCGCACTTTTATAAGTTTTGTTTTTTGTTCCGGAGTCAAATTAAACGTTGGATCATCCCACTTCATTTTAACCATTTTAGTCAGATGCGGCATAAGACCGTTAATGAGAAAAGGAGGTCTTGGAGATGCCGGCGGGTTAGCCTGTTTACAGTTATTGGCCTTTTGAGTACTTGCCCCAGCAACAGTTTTTGTTGGGAAATTATCAAACATCCATACGGCAATCCGCTCCAACTCTTCGGGTGTCACCTTGCCTTTTTGTGAAGGCATAAGTCCAAAGCGCTTTATTTTTTGCGGCATACAGACCGCTTTTCCTACTTGAGGATCAAGCGTATACTCTTTGATGAACTTAACCGCTTCATCTTTGTTCGGATACTGCATCTTTACATGACGCATAACACCAAATACTGGTGGTGCCACCAGTTTGGAGAAATCTGTAGGAGGTGTTGTCATATGACACACAGCACATTTTGCTTTGAAAAGTTCTTCTCCACTTTCTGAAGCGTATCCGGCAGACCCGAACATCAAAAGTGCCCCTGTTAAAATAACCGATTGTCGTAATTTCATCTTATAACCTTTTTTTATAAATAAGAACAGTGATTATAAGCTATCAAGATAAATATAACGTGAATGATGTATAAAAGAAGAGTAAACAGAGGGGAAAACAGTGTAAAGCGGTACAGCATAAGCCGGGTTCTGTTTGGGTGACAATTAATCTACTCGGCATATTACCATGCCGCTCTAGCAAGACAATAGCATTGTAAGACGCTAACCATCTGTCTCTTGCTGCCAGGTTGGGTTTACAAGCTGTCAAGATTGCTCAGGACACTGGTGGTCTCTTACACCACCCTTTCACCCTTACCTCTTGCGAGGCGGTCTACTCTCTGTTGCACTTTCCCTCGGCTTTCACCGGCCATCCGTTAGATGGAACCCTGTCTTACGGCAGCCCGGACTTTCCTCTTCTCCTGTGAGAAGCAATCACCTGCTGTACCGATGCAATCATAGTACAAAACTCTGCAAAAATGGGTTAATTTTATAACTAGCGCATCATCATTCTGCGCAGCGGTGCGAAAATCACATCAATAACCAGCATTTCCGCTCTCCATTGAGATATTATCGCCTTATCAGGATCGGAAAATGTTATGACATCCCTTTTTAAAGGTTTAACTTTTGAGCCGCCATCGGCATTGATTGTATCGATCATCTTTTGAAACTCGGAAGTGGAGAAACCATAGGCAAATGTAAGGTATTCATCATTACTTTGATGAACAAGGACATTAACTGTTTGAGAATTTTTAAGTTCAACCTGGAGGAAACTCAAATTATTGAATGTAAAATGTGTTTTGACACGCTTTGCATCAAAAATAATGTCGATTGTCCTGCTTGTGCCATGATTATAGCGGTAGTCAATATCAAGATCCGTTGTCTCATAAACTATGCAGTCGCCCTCTTCTACTTTAAACACAGACTGGTAGATCATCGCCGGTTGAAGGTTTATATCATTGCTCTTAACAACTTCACCATCAATATCAATCTTCTTGGCATCATAAGCGATAACGATCTTTTCCTGATCCGGCATAGATAAAGTAGAAACTGTACAGCCAGACATGATTAGCAATAGAGCAGAGAGTATTAATGACCTACGATACATAGCAATCCATTTCACTGTTTATTGCTAAGTATAGTATGGAATGAAGATATTTTTTACTGATATTGAATAATATAATCGATTTGATTAAAAAAAAGTGGCCGAAACCACTCAAAACAAGTTAGACAAAGTGAAATACTTACGCATTGCCACTACACCGATCTATTTCATTTCGATAGTAATTACTGAAATTATGTCAGCAAAAATATTGACTTGACTTACAGACTACTTTTGATTATTTTATTAAAAAAACAACTTTTTTCTATTTCCCTGCAAGTACTAAAGAAAAATCTACTATCATTCCAAATCAACAGTAAAATACGAAGGAAACAGTATGAACAAATATGATGCATTGTTTGAGGATGAAACAGATATCTTCGGCGGAACCCCGAAGTCCAAATACTGGGATATCTATAATCAGATAAGTTCCGACCTCGCCCAAGACGAGTTCGACAAAATACTCGGTAAAATAGCCGTTATGGAGAGCATGCTTATAGAGAACATGGATGAAGACTTACTTAACAAAAAAATCAGTCAGTATGTACTTGAGCACTCTATAGAGATCGAAGAGAGAAAAAAGAGCCTCTATATGGAATATGCGGGTGATCTGATCTACAGGGTAAATGATTAATCTCATCTTTCCATACACTCTATGCGCCATCATGGCGCTTTAAGTAACCCTTCCCCACTCCAAAACATATACTAATCCCATCAGATACTAATACTTTAAGTTACCAATTGATCCTGTGTACTTTTGCCTCACACCAAGATAAAATATACACGTATAAAGTATCAGTATCTAATGAGATTGATTTAAAAGTTGCTGCAACATGAGCCAGGTTATGTAGTGATGAAATTCA
>JAYEMF010000006.1:0-6799 GCA_034717975.1 Campylobacterota bacterium | reverse complement strand
TCCAACTCTGCCAATTTCCCCTCATACATCTCAAGAAGCTCATCCAGCTCATTCTGCACAACTTCCAGACGCTCAAACTTCACTTCGACATCACTCTCCTCTTGAGAGACAAGCTTAGAGAGTTCCATCACTCTGCTGCTCTCGCCGCTGTTTGAGGCGGCTATCAACTCATCATGATGCAGTGCTATAAGATCTTCGGTCTCCATGATGAACTGCTCCAGTTTTTCAACCTCTTTTTTAAGCGGTGAGGCAAGTTTGTTTCGTTCCTGGATCAGTGCTGCCCTCAGTTTTTTGCTCTCTTTTCTATTTACTTTTGGAACGGTTTTAACTTTTTCAACCTCTTCTTCACTCTCATCCCATCCTATCTTTTCAAGGAAGCGCTCATAACCGCCCTCAAAGTAATCAGCACCATCTTTGGCGAAGATGATAAGCCTGTCAGCTACACGGCGCAGGAGCTCTTCGGAGTGGCTGACGATGATGACGGAACCCTTGAAGTTTTTGATGGCCACGGTCAATGCTTCTATTGAGTCCATATCGAGGTGGTGGGTCGGTTCGTCCAGAAAGAGAAGGTTGGCCGGGCGTGCCAGAATCTGTCCTAACATCACCCTGCTCTTCTCACCTCCGGAGAGCAGAGAGACCTTTCTGTCGGCACGCTCACCGCTGAACATCATCGCCCCGCAGATGCTTCTGACGGTAGACTCAGAGAGTTTAGGATTGGCGGCATAGATCTCATCCATAATTGTATTATTAGGAGTAAGACGCGCGATATTGGTCTGCCCAAAATGGCCAAACTCGGTTGTACCGTGAAACATCACCTCACCACTGAACTGTTTCAACTCGCCGGCAATGGTATTTAGAAGCGTTGATTTACCCGTCCCATTTTTCCCTATGATACCCAGGCATTCCCCTTTTTCAAGGGTGAACGAGATGTTTTCAAACAGAAGCTTTTCAGGGGTGTAGCCAAAACTCAGATCTTTGACGTCAAGCAGCACCTTCGCCGGTGTCTCTTTGAAGTTGAAATCAAATTTCAAGGTGGCGTCAAAGCCCAGATCGTCCATCTGATCCATCTTCTCCAGCTGCTTGACTTTTGACTGAGCCAGGGCCGCGGTAGAGGCACGGGCTTTGTTGCGGGCGATGAACTCCTCGAGCTCTTTTCTCTTTTTATCGTTCGCTGTTTTCTGCTTTTCATACAACTCATCATTGCTTTGCAGTTGTTCATAAAACTTATGCGTATCTCCCGGGATAAGACTCAGTGAACGGCGTATGATGCCCATAGTGTGAGTAGTGATACTGTCCATAAAATCACGGTCATGCGTAATCAGGATCACTTCACCCTGAAATGCCCGTAAAAACGATTTCAGCCAGCGAAGCGAGAGAATGTCGAGGTAGTTGGTAGGTTCGTCCAGAAGCAGCAGGTTTGGTTCTGTCACCAGAAGTTTGGCAAGGTTGATTCGGATCTGATACCCTCCGGAAAAGGAGAGCGGATCTTTTTCCAGATCTTCCTGAACAAAGCCCAGACCAAAAAGAATCTTTTCAACCCTGTAGAGGTCATATTTCATCTCCTCTTCCAAGGCGAGTGCGGCCTCTTCCCGCAGAGTGGGCTCGGAAAATTGAAGATGCTGTCTCAATGCACCGATCCTGTACCCTTTCGGGATAATAACATCACCGCTGTCCGGGCTCTCTTCACCTAAAATAAGTTTAAAAAGAGTGGACTTTCCGCTCCCGTTTCGACCGACCAATCCAACCCGGTTTCCGACGTTTAGTTTAAAATTCAGATTGCTGAAAAGTTCCTGGTCGGAAAAGCTTTTGGAGAGATTTGAAAGTTGTATCATATGACTCTTTTTTTATTAGACTTGTTTCATATTATAACAAGGGCGCCTCTAAAAACTGCTCTCAACAAAGTTGAGATATCATATATTGCTTACTGGCCAATAAACGCAATGAACTCATCACGGCTGATGGGTTTGCTGTACAGATATCCCTGACCGTTGTTAACTCCCATAGCACATAGGATCTCTGCATGCTCTTGAGTCTCTATCCCCTCGGCAATGGTCATGAGATTAAGCTGTCTGCTCATCGCTACAATGGCTTCGACAATGGCTCTGTCATCCTCGTCAATGGTAATATCTTTGACAAAAGCACGGTCGATTTTAATGGTCTGGATAGGCAGTTTTTTCAAGTAGGCCATCGAAGAGTAGCCTGTTCCGAAATCATCAATGGAGATGGAGATTCCAAGAGTTTTGATATCATGCAGTGTCTGCGTAATGATCTCGATATTATCCATAATCGCCGTCTCGGTAATCTCAAACTCTATATTTTCAGGCTGAACTTCAGAGATGTCAAGAATGTCAGCAAGTTTTCTAACAAACTTTCTGTCATTCAACTGTTTACCGGAGACATTGATCGAGATGATAAGATCCCGTTCACTTTTGTCAAGGATCTCTTTAAACTCTTCCAGGCTCTTTTGGATAACCCAGTAGCCGATCTCATCAATCAGTCTGCTCTCTTCGGCAATGGGGATAAATACATCAGGTGGAACAAACCCGAGTTTAAAGTCATTCCATCTTACCAGTGCTTCCAACCCATAGACTTCTTTGCTGCTGAGTGAGACTTTTGGCTGATAGACCATCGTGAAAGATTCGTTTTTGATCGCCTGACGCAGCTGAGTGTCGATATCAAGGCGTTTTACTACATTTTCATTCATCTTCTGATTGAAATAGACAAAGTGATTTTTTCCATGTTCTTTGGCATCATACATTGCAGTGTCGGCTGCTTGTATCAATGCCCCGTAATCAGAAGCATTATCAGGATAGAGAGAGATACCGATACTCAGACCGAGAGAAATATCTTTCTTCTCTATAGAGATCGGTGTTTTGAAACAAGCAATGACTTTATTTGCCTGTTGACTGACTTCCCTGGTATGTTTGTAAGGGTAGAATATGGCAAATTCATCTCCTCCCATTCGGCTTAGAAGAGCCGTTCCACCAAGAATATTTTGAACTCTTTTCGTAACCTCTATGAGTGCCTCATTACCGGCGGTATGCCCCATTGAATCGTTGATCCATTTGAAATTGTCAATATCCATTAGAAAAATGGCAAATTTTGTTTCATCAGGATTTGATGACTCTATATATGCGTCAATCTCATTTCGAAAAAGAAGACGATTGGGAAGTTTGGTAAGCGTATCGTAGTATGCGAGCTGCCTGATCTGTTTCTCTTGCTCTTTTTTTGCCGTCACATCGCTGCTGATTCCGATATAGTTTGTCGTATTTCCATCATTATCTTTGACATTCAGAATCGTCATTCCTGCCGCATAGGTCTCTCCTGACTTTTTACGGTCCCAGATTTCACCGTGCCAGACGCCTTGCTCTATGATCTCTGACCACATCTGGTCATAGAAAGCTCTGTTTCCCCAGCCGGCACTGAAAAGACGCGGATTTTTTCCTTTAATCTCTTCAATGCTGTAACCTGTCAGATTTGTAAAAGTTTCATTGGCCATGACAATATGATTGTTCTCATCGGTAATGACGACAGCATCACTGGAGTGTTTGAAGAGTTGAGAAGCAAGCTGAAGCTCTTTTTGTGCATTTATTTTATCGGTGATATCATGGACAGTGCCAATAGATCGATAGACATTCCCATCCTTGTCAAAGTTGTGGGAGCAGCGTTCTTCGACATACTTCAAGACATTATTGACAGTAAAAATACGATGCACGACATGGTAGTCGGTCCGATTTTCAACAGAGTCCTTGTAAGCATGGTTAACCATGTCGACATCGTCAGGGTGGATACGCTCCAGGAAGGCTTCATAAGTTGCGTCAAACGTGTGCGGTTCAATACCGAATATACGGCAGACCTCATCAGACCAGTAAAGAGAATCGCTGCGAAGGTCCAGCTCCCAGTGACCGATTTTGGCGATCTTCTGTGCCTCCAGCAGGCTTTGCCTTTGCTGCAGCAGGCTCTCTTCATCTTCTTTGTAGATCACATTAAACCGCTTGAGAACACCTTGAAGGTTCCTATCGGCGATCAGGCTAAGTTCATTGATGAGTTCGTGTGAAGCTATACCCTGGCTGAAGATGAACGCTACCAGAGATTTACGAAAATGGGTACAGACCATAAAGACTTCATCCGGCGTGACATGATTGTAATTTAGAAAATCGAGGTAGGCGCCCATGATTGGACAGTCGCCAATCTCCTTGACACCCTTTATGACTCCCATATAGTAATCGAAAATTGCATAGGCAAATTGTGATTTGAAATAGTCTGAACTGATCCCATGGCGCTTGAATATGCTTTGAACATCGTGATGGTCTATCCACTCTGTTACAATAGCAGTACGTGCTTCTGTCAGCTTGTTGGCATATTGGCCGATAACTGAAAACTGCATATTACAACACCTTATCCGGAAGTATTTGTGCTCATTGTAAATGGGATCATAATCAGTGTCTCTCTCATGAAATTAATTATAATGCATGATTATATCACAATAAACACTAAACTGTGACTATCATTTTTCTAAAGACACGATAGCTTACAAAACGTAACGACGCTTCAGTTCATTGAGTGCACTTCTCGCATACCAGCGGGTTACCAGTGCAGAGACCGTGACGACAGCGGCGATCCCGAGCCAGATCGCCACCACTCCGAACTCCATCCATGCCAGCAGACTCAGGACAACCAGCGGCGCGACTATCTGGCGGGCGAGGCTGATGTAGAAGATGAATGCCACTCTTTTGATACCCTGCAGCATTGCCAGGTAGATATAGATCATTGCGAAGGGGTAGATAATGAGCGCTTCGATGCGCAGGTAGGTTACCCCTTCGTGAATGACATCAGGATTGTCGCTGAAAAAGCCCATGACGGTCTCCGATGCTCCCAGTAGAATGAGGCCTCCTGTCAGTGCCATCAGCACGCCGTACGAGAGTGCCTTGTCGACCGTTTCAACGATGCGTTCATTGTAGCGTCCCCCGTTGTTCTGGGCGACTATGGCTAAAACGGCGACATTTAGACCGATCACCGGCATCAGAATGATCTGTTCGATCCGCATACCGATGCCGTACGCCGCCACCACCTCCTTGCCAAAAGGCGCCGCATAATAGGTGATGATGTAGATGCCTACCGCCATCAAGGCCATATTGACGCTGGGCGGAATGCCTTGCGATATGAGTTCTTTGAGGATATTTTTGTCGTAACGGAACGGGCAGAGATCGCTAAAGAACGGTGTACGTCCCAGACGGTACATAAGATAGATGGCACTTAACGCCTCGATGAAGATGGTGGCCAGACCGATCCCTTCCATACCCATGGGACTCAGCCCGAATCCGCCTTTGACGAACCAGTAATCAAGCACTACGTTCAACAGTGCCGAAACGATCAGAATATTGCGAAAAGAGACCGTATCACCTAGGGCGTTGAGCATCGCATTGATAAAAAAGGTAAAGACAAAGAGTGCCGTACCGAAAATGATGATGTTGATATACCCAAGCGCTTCTGCGAGGTAATCGCCGCTGGCACCCAGCGCCATCATCAGATAGGGTGCACTCATATAGCCGGTGAGTGTGAGTACGACGGCCAGCAGTACACCCATCAGCAGAGCATTTTGGGCGATATGCTGCGCCTCAGAGTTACGCTCTTTACCCAGTGCATTGCCGACGACCGCCGTCACCGCCTCCGACATCCCGCCCGCGACGGAGATGATGATGAAGAAGATCGGGAACGAGAGGGAGAGTGCAGCGAGTGACTGGGTCGAAATGAGACCCGCGAAGTAGGTATCGGTGACATTGAACATGGTATGGAAGAAAAAGCCGATACTTGCCGGAATCGCAAGGGTTTTTATATGCGCTCCGATATCGCCCCGGGTCAGATCAATCTGCATGACACACCACCGATGTATGAATAGTTCTAGGGAAAGTATAGCGTGTATAGGTTCCCATCATCCAATATCAGACAATCACTCTCTCCCTGCCATGAGAAAATATAAACCACATTACTGTAAAATCCCCCAACTAGACCACCTAAGGCCACCTCATGCAAGCTTTCGGCAAATTCGCCACCGAAGAGGAGTTCGAATACCTCACCGAGCACTACCTCTACTTCAATGAACCCGAGGAGACGATCAGCATTGACGATCTCAAAGTGCTCCTGAAAAAAAAGAATAAAACGGTTGCCGGGACGATCTTTCTCTACAACCCGGTCATAGCGCCAAAGGGCTACACTACAGATATACCGCTCGCCGAGCAGGGGTATGAGTTTGACGGGGAGTACACCCAACTGCAGATGGAAAAGCTGATGGATATCTTTCAGTCGCGTATCAAAGGGTATGAAGGCAAACTGATCGAGGTGAAGTACCTCTTTAACTACAACCGCTCCGGCACCCAGTCCGGCCCGGCGATAGAGACCTTCAATGAAGACCTCGGAAAACTCGCTTCACGCCAGAGTACCCACTTCAGCCGTGAACTGAACTACCACGATGTCAAGAACATCCGGATAAGCGGCAAATTTGTCTTCTTCGCCTGGGGACACAACTTCGACCAGCTGCACCGACAACAGAACCGTCATCCCAATATCATGAACTATGCGACAGGAATTTTTGAACAGGTCCGTAAGATCGGCAAACCTGCCGCCTTCATCTACAATGGCGTGATCGGTGCTGAGGGGAGCGAAAAAGAGATACGCTTCTTTCACCCTATCGCCACGGGAAAACTCAAGACCAAGATCACCGAAGCGATCGCAAAAGCCTTCAGCACCAATCCGCCGCAGCCGACAGCTTACGAAGAGTAGCAGAGGGCTATTAGTGAAA
>JAYEMF010000005.1:3612-27562 GCA_034717975.1 Campylobacterota bacterium | reverse complement strand
CGAGCCAAATCACCATGACCTTCAGTATAGAAATCCACAGGTCAACATAGTATTCAGTTCATTCAAAAAGTTGTAAAAGTATCGTAAATAGGAGGTTTATAAAGAAGTAATGGTGCGCCCGACAGGAGTCGAACCTGTGACCTTCGGTACCGCAAACCGATGCTCTATCCAGCTGAGCTACGAGCGCACATCATCTCATTTAAGAGACCGAAATTATAGCACTTGTTTCTTACAGAAAGCTAAAAATAAGACTTTCTAGCGAATTCTATTGATCTTCAGCACAAATTCGACTTCCGGTTTGGAGAGGTGCAGCTCTTTGGCAATGGTTTCAAGGGGGACACCCTGCTTAAAAAGAGCGATGATCTTCTCATCATCCATGTTGCTGACCGATGATGGCATAGAGAGGCTGCGCATACCGTCTTCGACTTGATGCAGGCGCTTGGTGATGTCCGACTTGAAAGCATCAAATCCCCGTTGAATCTCCTCAATACTCTGTGCGACCGGAACAGCCGTAGCATAACTGCTCTGCTCTAACTTCTGTTCGATCTCGGAGCGGCTCATTGGCGGTTCCAGTGATGCGAGTTGATCGATCTGCTGATTGATCTTTTTTTCACTGGCATACAACTGTCGATGCAACTCCTCGACTGCTGTTGCGATAGAACGGATCTTTCTATTTTGCTGGGCATCTTTACTAATGATGACGTAGATAAGATAGAGCATCAGAGCTGCCAATCCGATCAAGATGTATTCGATACCTATCATCAACTCCCTTTCATCTCACGGATCATGACACGTTCGCGTGCCGTAAGATACGATCCCCACTCTTTCTCATCACGGGAATGCATTTTAGTTACACGTGCCAAACGCTCATCTTCCGCACTGAAGAACACACCGATGTCCCGTTTCGGATGCACCGGCATCTCGATCCGGCCATAGTAGCTTTGCCCCTTTTGGAACAGGGCACTTTTCATCTGAAAAAAGCCATAGCCGATACGCTCAATATCGCCCAATGAACTCAACGCAACACGGGCTGGCTCCTCCTCTTTGATAAGTCGTTCAAGGTTATCTACTTTGCGATGCAGTTCAATCAGAAGGTTTAGCAGTACCGGGTCAGTCTCGGCCATCTCACCGCGGCCCTTTGCCAGTTTCAGCCACTGCCCGATCGGGTCCTCATCGGACTCACTCAGCTGATGGTACTCCCGTTCAAATCCCTCTTCATTTTCACAGAGCAGTGAATATTGCAGGCTGATCGGGGCCGATATGAGACGAATACTCATGCTGCTATCCTGTCGGCAATGATCATGACTAAAAAGATGACACCCAGATATCCGTTAACAGTAAAGAATGCCCTGTCAATCTTTGTAAAATCCTTGCGTACCAACTGGTGCTCATAGGTAAGCATCACCGCGGCAATAATCACCGCCAGCCAGGCAAAGAGACCCAGTGAAGCGCATCCGACAAAGAAGGCCCAGAAGAGTACGGTCACTGCATGAAAAATCGATGCGATAAAGAGAGTCGCTTCCGCACCGTAACGTGAAGGGATCGAATGGAGTCCCACAGATTGATCATAATCAATATCCTGAAGCGAATAGAGCAGATCAAAACCCGCTACCCAAAAGATCACCCCGGCACTGAGCAGCAGCGACCAGAGAGGTATAGCTGCTTCGACAGCGACAACCCCGGCAATCGGTGCCAGACCCAGAGAGACACCCAAAACGATGTGGGCCATGGCGCTGAAACGTTTGAAGTAGGAGTAGCTTCCCAAAACAGCCAGAATAGGAAAACTGAGCCAGAAGGCGAGATCGTTGATCATATAGGCGACTATAATAAAGACAGCGGCATTGACCAGTGTAAAGAGCATAATGGCACTTCCGTCAAGCCTGCCGTCTACACTCGGACGAGAAGCAGTACGCGGATTTTGGGCATCATAGGCACGATCCGCATAACGATTGAGTCCCATGGCAAAGTTGCGGGCTGTTACCGCGGCCAGAACACCCAGAACCAGCAGCGTCCAGCCAAACCAGCCATCAGCTGCAACGATCATCGCAATGAAAATAAATGGGAGAGAGAAGATAGAGTGCTGGAACATCACCAGTTCATTAAAGTCTTTTAGCTTACCGATCACACGTTCCAAATTTGGCCCTACTCTTTTATTTCTGTTATTTTATCCAAATTGTCAAAGATTTTCAGCGTGCTCGGTGCTGAGTGATCAGGAAAATCTTTCATATAGTGTAATAATGTCTCTTGAACCCCTTCAACATTCAGCGCACTGATATGCTCCGCACCGGGAACAACCCATAACTCTTTAGGCCGTGAAGCCGCATGAAAAAGCTGCCATGACTGGTTTGGGGAGATAATGGCATCTTCAGAACCTGCGACAAAAAGCAGCGGTCGCTCTATCTCGTTTAACTTATCTATTGGGTTGTAATTATCACTCAGGAGCGGGTAGGCCAACCACTGAAACGGCCAGGTAATAAAAGAGCGTGACAGGAGCTCTTTTCCCATCTCTTCCAAATCACTGTAGGTACTGTCTATAATGACAAAACGATACGCCGGATAGGGCTCTTTTGCCAGGGAATTGATCAGCAGCATACCACCCAATGACTGTCCACAGGCAAAAAGATCACCATTGTAGTGTTCCTGTGCATAATGCAGAGCGGCGTCCGTATCTTCAATCGCCATCTCGATATCTACCTCTCCCTCGGAAGCACCATATCCCCGGTAATCAAAAATAAAGAGTTCATATCCCGCTTCCACAAGCCAAACCCAACTTTCAAAATGCGATGTCAGGTTTTGGGCATTGCCGTGGACAACGACCATAAGACCTTTCGACTCCTCCTTGGGTTTCAGCCACCATCCATGCAAGAGTGTCTCATCTTTGGATCTAAAATGAATCTCCTCATAACTGAGCTGATAATGATCCGGTGTACGATAGACATGATGATCCGGATGGAAGAGCATTCGTTCACATCCGCTGAAGATGAAGAGAAAAAGAAAAAGGGCAATGAGCTGTTTATACATGGCATCATTGTAGCAAATCCGTTATACTTTCACTATGAAAACGATTGCGATTATCGGTCCTACGGCATCAGGGAAAAGTGACCTGGCCCTTAAACTGGCACTTGAACACAATGCCTATATTCTCTCTATCGATTCACTCAGCATCTATAAAGAGATCGATATCGCCTCGGCCAAACCATCAGCTGATGAGCTGGCTCTTGTCAGACACTTTGGCATCAATGTTTTAGCACCAAACGAGCACTTCAGTGTCTCCACTTTTATCGACTGTTACCATGATGCAAGACAAAGTGCTCTTCAGGAAAATAAAAACCTTATCATCGTCGGGGGCACAGGCTTCTATCTTAAATCCCTTTTGAGTGGACTTTCGCCACTACCGGCGATCTCTGATGCAACAAAGCTAAAAGCTGCTTCTTTTATGAATGATCTTCCATCGGCTTACTCTATGCTCCAGATAGAAGATCCTGAGCATATGCAAAGCATTGCACCGACTGATGTCTACCGCATTGAGAAGATGCTGCTGCTCTATCTGGAGTCGGGGATGACTCCTTCGGCATGGTTTAACGCCCATCCGCCAGAACCCATCATCACCGATCTCCCGCTATTTGAAATTGATGTCGAGCGCAGTGTGCTGAGAGGACGGATCAAAACCCGGACGCATAAGATGGTCGAACTGGGGCTAATCGATGAAGTGGCCGGGCTCGAACTGCACTATGGACGTTCGCCCAACAGTATGAAAGCGATCGGAATTATTGAAGTTTTGGAGTATCTTGACGGCTTAAGCACGAAAGATGAGATGATTGAAAAGGTCATCACCCATACTGCCCAGCTGGCCAAACGGCAGCAGACCTTTAATCGTCATCAGTTCAACGATAAAAGAGTATGTCCGATCCCGAAGATTTATGAAGAAGCCGGTTTGCTGTTACAGTAACTCCAGACTGTCGTTCGCCAGTTTTCCCCATGCCGATGCTGCATCCGCTTCCATACTCTCTTCATAGGCTTTTTTAGCTTCACTGTTTCGAGAGAGCTTTTGCAGCAGTGTCCCCTCAAGGTATTTTTGACGGGCGCGTTTCTCATTTGATAGTTTTATTTTTTCCAGAGAGCGGACTACCTGCAGTGCTTTTTCTGTTTTATTCAGATCGATGAGCGACTGGACCAATGTGAACTCTATATATGGCGACTGCGTACGGGTATTCGTCTTATTCTGCAGTGCAATTACCTTATTGGAATAATTTTCAATGAGGGTATCACTTTTTTGCCTCTGGGCAAGCGTGACCATCTGCGTATAGCGTTCGATATCTTTAAAGTCCAGGCCGTATGCTCTTTCTACTTCAGTGATCGCCTTGATCATCCCCTCACTCTTCCCAAGCCGCTGATATGCATCGTAGCGGAGTCGGTGAATATAACGATAATCCTCTTTTTCCATAGCATTAAGCGTTAAAAGTTCATCACTGGCCGTAATAACATCCTGATAGTTCCCCATGCCAAAGTCAGCTTCGATGTAACGGCTTAGCCATGCCATGCGATCACCTACATCAGCGTCTTTAAGATGTGGCTGTGCTATGGACTTTGCCAGTTCATATTCACCGCTTTGCTTGGCACAGCTGAAGATTCCAGCATCCCACTTGGAAGAGAGTTTGACATCAAATTCCTGCGAAAGTGCGATCACATCCGTGCAGGCATCCTTTTCCAGGGCTCGTTCCATCATACCTACAGCAGCATCTTTTATAAGCTTCTGTGTATCTGGGTAGAGACCCGGATCCAGCGCTTCGAGGGCACTGCGCATATCCAACACTTCCGGGTAATTCCCTTTGGCATAAAGAAGTTCCGCTTTTTTATACGTTGCCTTATTCCCGATGGCATCCCCGGAATACTGTTCCATCAACCCCTGGTACTCTGCCAGTTTGGATGTGGCATTCTGATCATCATCATCGAAGAAGAGTGCATCTTTTTCACGGATCACCTCTTCACGGAAATTACCGAATTTGTATTTCATGAGATAAGCATTAAAGGCTTCAAGCGCCTCGGCTTTTTGACCGGAATCAGCCAGCCAGACACCCTTGTTTTTATAAAGTTTTTCGTAGCCAAGCTGACCTTTTTGCATACTCTTCAGCAGTGCATCAGCAATGCCTGCAGCTATCTCCGGCTGTTTACGATTGGCAAAAGCATTCGCCATCCCAATTGATGTCAAGATATGTTCGCCAAAATAGACACTATAACTCTTCAGTATTTTTTCTGCATAAATCTTTGCCTTTTTCACCTGGCCATGTTCAATATAATAGTTTGCCAGTTTATAGGCGGCAGTAGCTGCGATATGCATATCCTGTGACTCATGCATGGCCTGTTCATAGAATGTCAATGCTTTCTTGCTGTTGCCGGTTGCTTCGAGCTGTTCCGCCTTAAAGATGAGCCCAAGCTTTGCAAAATGGTTATCCTGATGCTCTGTAAAGAGTCTGTCAAAGAAATAGTCTGCATCGATATAAAGACCGATCAGAGCATACGCATTGGCAGTATAGGCCAATACTTCCGGGACATTTTCATCCGATGAATAGGTACGCAAAAACTTTTTAGCCACTTCCAGCAACTCTTCATTCTTCTCAAGGTGATGCTGTGAACGGATCTGATAAAGCAGCAGTTCGCTTCGAAAAACGGTATCCGGATAAGTCTCCAATACAGCTTTGGAAATCTCAAGAGCCTTCCTGTAATCTTTAGCACGGTAAAAACGCTTCAAAGCAATATAATCACTGACATCTTTAACACTGGACATATGTACAGGGTTCCCTTTTATATCCAGTCCACCCACATAGGGTTTGGCATCATAATCAAAGTGAACCGGAAAATTAAATCCCTGCGACGGAGTTTTATCATGTTTGATCATAGGAAGCTGCTCTTTGTACCCTACGACCATCCAGTGTTTGGCACTGATTACATCCGCATGGTAAATTTCCTGATCCTGGGTCAGATCGAAGATGATCGGATAGAGTCTCATCTTCTGATGCGGCTTGATGATGATAAAATAGTTCTTGCCACGGGTTTGGGAGCTTATAGTGAAAAAATTGTTATTGAGGGGTTTAAGCAGCTCACTTGGACGCTGATTAAAAGCACAGATTACTTCAACCGTATCGTCAAAATCATTCTGCTGTGATTCGCAGAGAAAAGGTTTGTTCTCTTTTAGATGGATGACGGAAAAGTTTTGAGAAGACTCTTTTCCGCTTTGAACACTCAGTTCAAGGGAAAAGAGAAGGGTGGAGAAGAGTAAAAGGGAGAGCCACTTCGACAATGTCTATCCTCCCTTTGACTGATAAGGTCTTAATACCCGCTATTATACACGAAAGAGGTAATGAACTCCAAGAGCGGATTGACAGCGATAACAGAGAAGATCGTTACAACTGCCGCCATACCAATCATGGTTTTCAATGGCAGTGATGCATTTGACATATAGAACTTGTCATCCACATCAATCGGATCTTTCATGAACATGAAAACAATCAGTTTCAAGTAGTAGAAAGCGGCGATAGCCGAGTTAAGTGCCATGATCAACGCTAACACAGTGTAACCTCCGCTGACAGCAGCACCGATCATATACATTTTACCCCAGAAGAGTCCAAACGGCGGAAGTCCTGCAAGGCTTAACATAAAGAGTGCCATCATAACCGCTGCAACCGGCATTGTACGGACCAAACCGGAGAATTTTTCAAACGGATGGTCTGAAGTCTGACCCGGCATAATTGTTTTTTGACGGTTGACCCACAGCATCGAGAATGCTCCGAGATTGGTAAAGGCAAACAGTATCCAGTAGAGGAAAAGTCCTGTATTGGCCTGTGTAGTACCGATCAATACGGCAGCCATAACAAAACCGGCGTGTGAAACTGAACTGTAAGCAAGCATACGCTTGACATCGTTTTGAACCAGTGCCCAGATGTTCGCTGCAGTCATCGTGATAACAATGAACGCATAAAGTACGACTTCAAGCCACACCACACCGCTCTGGATAAGGAACTCGAACAGACGCATGGAGACAATGAAGGCTGCAATCTTAGGAACAATTGACATGTACCCTGCCAATGCTGAAGATGAACCTTCATAAACATCAGGTGCCCAGGTATGGAATGGTACAAGTGAAAGTTTGAAACCAAACGATGCCAGCATAAAGACAACAGCCACCAGGACAAAACCGATATTGCTGTAGCCATCTGCGGCCAGAACCTGTGCGATCTGATGGATCTCAACTGAACCTGTCAACGCATAGAAGACCATCGCACCGAACGAGAAGAAACCTGCTGCCAAAGCACCCATGGTGAAGTACTTGACGGCTGCTTCAAATGACTTGTTACGGTTGTGCATAGCGATCAACGCGTAGAGTGCCAGTGAAGCTGTCTCAAGCCCTACAAATATCAGGATAAGATTGTCGGTTGCAACCATAAACTGGAAACCGGCGATCATAAACAAGAAAAGTGCATAGTACTCAGGATAAGAGTACTCATGGAAACGCTTCGATGTCAATGAGAGTGGAATAAAGAGCATGGAACCGACGACAATGATCAACTGTCCCAGAATCGCCAGACCATCGATCAGCATGACATCAAAGAAGCCGAGTGCCGTACCATTTTGTGCAAAGAATCCTGCAAAATCAATAAGACTACCCAGATCAAGCAGCAAGAACAGGATACTGATCATGACATAAAGTGATTTGTTCAAACCACTTTTTGCAAGATCGATAATAAGGATAGTCAAAGCACCTGCAATGGCTATCATCATTGGGGCAAGTGTTGCCAGGTTGAGTGATTCTAATGAAACATTTACTGGTTCTAACATTATTTTGCCTCCTCTTTAGTGATTGCGACCTCTTCGGAAAGATTCGGGATACGCATCTTTGCCTCTTCTGTGATCGCTTTATCGTGCATCAACTGTACGATGGATTCTACCGAGTTATTGATCGGCTCCAGAACCGGTTTAGGGTAGACACCCAGCCAGATAGTAATGATTGTCAGTGGTATAAGCGCTACAAGCTCTTTTTTGTTGACATCCGGAAGATTTTTATTCTCCTCTTTTGTCACCTCGCCAAAGAATGCTTTTTTATACGCTGCAAGCATATAGATAGCACCAACGATAATTGCCGTTCCGGCAAGCAGCGTCATCATATGCGACTGCTTGTAGAAACCAAGCAGGCTCAAGAACTCACCAACGAAGTTGATCGTCAACGGAAGACCGACAGAGGCCATCATCATCACACCGAAAATAGTGGCGTAATGCGGCATGACCGATGCCAGACCGCCAAACTCGCTCATGAGCTTCGTATGTCGGCGTTCATAGATCACGCCGACGAGAAGGAAGAGCGCACCGGAGACAACACCGTGTGCGATCATCAGGAACACTGAACCTGTAATACCTTCAACGTTTAGGGCAAAGGTACCCAGTATGATAACCCCCATATGCGAGACCGAGCTGTAGGCAACGACCTGCTTGATATCTTCCTGGGCATAAGCCACCATCGCTGTATAGACGATCATGATGATCGCAAGTACTGCGATCGGCATCATAAAGAAGACGGAAGCATCCGGGAAGAGCGGCAGAGAAAAACGTACAAAAGCATACGTACCCATTTTCAGCAAGACGGCGGCAAGGATAACCGAACCGATCGTCGGTGCCTGACCGTGTGCATACGGAAGCCAGGTATGGAACGGGAACATCGGAACTTTGATCGCAAATCCGAAGAAGAATGCGACAAAGAGCCAGATCTGGAAATTCTCAGGAAGGATCAGACGATACCACTCCAGGATCGAGAAACTCCATTGTCCTGTTGCCTGGTAATAGAAATATGCCATAAAGAGCATACCGACCAGCATTACCAGTGAACCGGTAAAGGTATAGAGGAAGAACTTGACCGATGCATAGATACGCAGCGGTCCACCCCATGCACCAATAAGGTAAAGCATCGGTACAAGAGAGAGTTCCCAGAACACATAGAAAACGATGGCATCAAGCGCTGCAAATACACCGATCATTGTCATTTCAAGGAAAAGCAGTGTCAAGATCATATCTTTGACACGACGTGTTTCCGTCAATGATGCTATACCGATCAAGGTAATGAAAGCCGAAAGGACAATAATAAAGAGCGAAATACCGTCAACACCCAGCAGGTAACTGATACCAAATGCCGGAATGAGCGGCAGTGACTCCATAAACTGCATTCCTGATACAGACGGGTCATACGAGTACCACAATACAAGAGAAAGCACGAACTCAATAGCAGCTACTGTAATACCGTAGGCGCGGATGCTATCTTTATGAACAACAAACCCAAGCATTGCTGCCAATGCCGGGAAGAAAATGAGAATCGATAAAATATTATCTAACATCTAAGCTCCTACTACCGCAGAGTAACCGATGGTGAACGCAACAGCGAGTAACAGCAAGATCACTGTACCAGCTACCATCCAACGAAGCATCGTTGAAAGGTTACCGTTTTGCATACCATGAGTTGCCTCAGCGGTTTTATAAAATGTATTTCCTATAAAGTCAACCGTAGCATCCACCACTTTCAGATCGATCTGTTTCCAGAAGATCGTTGAAAGCTCACGATACGGCTTAATAAAGATCTCTTCATAGATTTTTGGTATGAAGTACTGATTGAACAGCAGTTTGTAACAAAAACGCTCTTCCCACTTCTTGCTGAAGCCTTTTTTAGTGTACTTCGAGTATGCGAATGCGATCGCGGCACCGACAAAAAGCTGTGTACCGATTATCATGATCCAGAACGTTACCGGAGAGTGTACATGATACTCCGTAGCCGGAAGCAGTTGTGTTACCATCGCCACATAATCACCTTTGAATCCAAACCCTGCGATTACCGCAAGTAGAGCCAGCGGGCTCATCGCGATCAGCATATAGTTATACGCTTCATGCGGATGGATGCCATGCTCTTTATAGCGCTCTTCGCCATGAAAGATCAGTGCTACAAGACGGAATGAGTAGAATGCTGTTAAACCGGCTGTCAGTAACAGTACCGTGTAAAGAATCGGATGATGTGTCACAAATGCGACTTCCAGGATCAGGTCTTTCGAGAAAAAACCAGCCAGTGGCCAGATACCTGCGAGTGCAACAGATGCCAATGTCATCATGATCCACGTCCACTTCATCGCTCGCTTCAATCCACCCATTTTGAACGGATCAAGCTCATCATGCATTGCGTGCATAACATTACCTGCACCCAGGAAGAGCAGTGCTTTAAAGAATGCGTGTGCCATCAGGTGGAACAGTGCCACCCAGTAAGCTCCCAGTCCTGCAGCCACAAACATATAACCAAGCTGTGAAAGTGTTGAGTAGGCAATAATACGTTTCATATCACGGTTAACCAGTGCCATTGTCGCAGCAAACATTGCAACGAATGCACCGAGACTTGCGATAAAGACGCCCACTTCAGGGATAAGGTCATAAACCGGGTTGGCACGGACTACAAGATAAACACCGGCCGTTACCATCGTTGCTGCGTGGATCAGAGCCGAAACAGGCGTCGGACCCTCCATCGCATCGGCAAGCCATGTGTGTAGCGGAAACTGTGCCGATTTACCCATTGCACCGACAAACAGGAAGATTCCGATCCAAACGATCACATCCATCTCCAAAGCAGGAAGCGCGGCAAAGGCCTGATCATACTGCAGTGAACCAGTGTTCCAGTAGATCAGGAAGATACCGATAAGCATTCCAAGGTCAGCGATACGGTTCATTATAAATGCTTCGTTTGCCGCCCAGGTCGCCGACTCTTTGTGATACCAGAAACCAATCAGTGCCCATGAACAGAGACCGACACCTTCCCAACCGATGAAGAGGCCGGCGAAGTTATCACTCATTACCAGTACCATCATCGAGAACACAAAGGCTGAAAGCCAGGCGAAGAAACGGTTGAACGCTTTGTCATGATCCATGTAACCGATAGAGTAGACATGTACGACCGTAGAAACGATCGTCACAACCATCATCATCGTTACAGAAACCTGATCGACTACAAACCCGAATGGGATATAAAGATCACCGGTTGCCATCCATGTCATCATCTCGACATGAACCGGCTGGCCACCGCCCAGAATGTGCACAAGTAAAATAGAACTTGCCACAAATGAGGCAAAGAGCAGACCCGATGGGACCAGTCCGGCGATCATTGTTTTAGGCTTCGCACCAAAAAGTGCAGCGAACAGAGAACCTGTTAACGGTGCAAAGAGTGCAATATATAAATAGAGTTCCATATGTCTTATCCTCGCATCGTTGTCATCATATCAAGGTCGATCTTACCGGTACGTTTGAACCAAACGACCAGAAGACCAAGACCAACAGCAACTTCCGAAGCAGCGATCGCGATCACGAAGAAAGCGAACATCTGCCCCGTCAGGTCACCATAATAGTGTGAGATCGCGGCAAAAGCAACGTTCACGGCATTTAGCAGAATCTCTGTTGCAAAGAAGAGCATCAGTAGATTTTTACGACGCATTACACCGATCAGACCGATCGCAAAAAGCAGTGTCGACAAGACCAGGTAGTGATTAAGTCCGATTTCCATCATAAGACAGCCTTTCTGTGAGACTCTAGCTCCATAAGCTCGATCTCCTCTTCTTCCATCTGAGTCAAAGAGCGATCCATCTTCTTACCGGCAAGTACAATACCTGCGATCATCGCGACCAGCAGCATAACGGCGGCTACTTCAAACGGAACCAGGTATTTAGTAAAGAGCACCATACCGATCTGCTGAGCGTTTCCGGCATCTTCCATCACCGGATAGACAGCTGTGATGTTTTCGGAAACGATCGGTGCCATGAAGATCACAACGACCATCAGTGCAGCCAAACCGCCCATTCCAAACACCAACAAATTAGATGGATTTTTCTCTTTGACATCTCGTGTCGTATCGAAGAACATCATCCCGAATGCGTAAAGTGCCAAAACTGCTCCGGAGTAGACAACGATCTGAACAGCACCCAGAAATTCTGCCCCTAAGATAAAGAAGAATGCAGAGATAAAGATCATCCCGGCAGCCATCGCTGTCAGTGCATAAAGTGCCTGTGATGTCATAACGGTAATAGAGAACATCACTACCGTCAAGATCGCAAACAGATAAAAAGCAATTGCTTCAAACATCATAACTCCTTAATAGGCAAGAGGCGTTTTCTTAACGCTCTTGTCACTTCCTGGGATAACGGCACCAAAGCCAGGGTATTCTTGTTGCTGACCTGATGTCAGCATATCGATCGGTGTCAACATATCTTCGAACTCAACGAAGTGTGCACGCTGCTCAGACGCATTCTCGTAGCGTCCGCCATGAACGATCGCCAGTTCAGGACACACTTCTGCACAGTAACCACAGAAGATACAGCGACCAAGATTGATGCTGTACTCTGTCACCTCTTTACGACTCTCTTCGTCAACACGTGTGTCCATTCGGATACAGTCAGCGACACAGATCTTTTCACAAAGGCCACAACCGATGCAGCGTTCCGTTCCAGATTCGAACAGGCGCAGCATCTTATGAACGGCACGATAACGTGGTCCGATCGGCAACTTCTCTTTCGGATACTGTACTGTGTGAATATCAAACTTGATCATCTCACGTAAAACGACCCAAAGACCAACGAAAAGCTCGCCTTTGAACGTACGATCGACAACACGTGTGAACTTGCCCCACCATGTGGTTGGATAGTCCTCGATGTCTACCATGTAGTAGCCATCTTCACCTACGTCTCTATGTTTAAATTGTTCTAGACTCATCATTCACCTTTAAAACATCATCACAATACCAGTGACAATAATGTTGATCACTGCGATTGGCATAAGCACCTTCCAACACAACCACATCAGTTGATCCGGTCGGACATCCGGCCATGCTGCACGTGTCCAGAGAAAGAAGAAGAAAATAAATGCTACTTTACCCAGAAGTGCCAAAGCACCCAAGGCTGTACCATCACCAAATCCGCCCAGGAAGATCAGTGCGATCACGAACGAGATAAAGAACATATTGGCGTACTCACCAATGAAAAAGAGACCCCAACGCATCCCTGAATACTCCGTACCGAAACCATCGATAATCTCGTGGTCATTGGCAATAAGGTGGAACGGAGTACGACCCGTTTCAGCAAATGCTGCAATCACGAAGAGTACAAATGCAACCGGCTGTGACCAGACGATCCATGAACCGATGCCGCCAGTCTGATAGTTGTTAAAGTCGATCAGTGACAATGAACCGACCATCATCAACGGTGCCAGCAGTGAAAGACCGGTAACTACCTCGTAAGAGATAAAGACCGATGCGGCACGCGCTGCAGAGATCAGTGACCATTTATTGGCCGATGCCATACCGCCAAGGAGCGGACCGTAAAGGCCGATTCCCATGATACCGAGGATATACAGGATACCTACATTGATATCAGCGACAATCGGAGAGACCGTGTAATCACCGATCGTAAAGCTAGGCATAAACGGAATAGCTGCTGCCGCCATAAATGCTGTAGCTGCGGTAATGACCGGAGCGATCTTAAAGATCGGTGCTACAACATTCTGCGGAACGATATCCTCTTTGGTAAAGAGTTTGATACCATCGGCCGCGATCTGAAGCAAACCGTATGGACCAACGTGCATTGGTCCGAGACGTCGCTGCATAAATGCCAGTACTTTACGCTCAAAGTACGTACCGAATCCGGCAAGCGCAGAAAATACAAGCAAGATTACTACGATCTTGACAATCGTTTCGATTAAATATGCTATATCCATCTATTACACCTTTTGAATTGAAGCTGTTGCAAAGCGGTAACCGCTGAACAGTGCTTCCGTATTGATTTTATTGTCAAATGTCGGCAGACAGCAGATCTTGCCTGAGATCTTGTTGTCACTGACAATATCAAGTTCAACTTCACCACTATCAGTTTTCACCTTGACACGGTCACCCTCATTCATCTCGCTTTCACTCAGAGCCTCTTCACTCATATAGAGACCAAAGACTTCATCAAGCTGATGTGGTTTACTCGTAAATGGTGTAAACTGACGAACCGGATTGGCAAGGTAAACCAGTTCACCTTCAAGTTTCAGGGCTTCGTCAAACGCTTCGACGCTCTCATCTTTTTTCGTTCTGACCGGAGTGCTACCCAGCAGGTAACCGCGAACCTCGACACCATCATTAGTGTAGTGATTTGGAAGGTCATCGAACTTCTCGGCTTTAAAACCGCGATTTGTCGGTAACTGCTCCGTATAGTCAATCGTGTACTCGGCATTCAGTCCAAGTGCATTGGCAATATCGTTTAGCACATAACCGCCATAACCGATCGCTACATTGGTCGGATTGACACGCTTGTTGATGCTTGTCAATGTCCCCTCTTGCTGATTGATCGCCGGCATATCAAGATCACCCTCGCCTAATGCCGAAAGAAGAAAGTCACCTGCAGTGTTATAACCGACTGCATACTCACCTGCACTCTCATCGAGATCACAGATCAGGCCTACACCCAATGTGTTTGTAAATGATGGAATCATAACCAGCTCAAATGCCGAATATTTTTCGATCAAAGCGACAAGACGGGCAAGGTTACGCGAATTTTGGTGCGTATAAAGATCTGCTCCAACCATCATGGCGAACGACTCTTTCTTCTTCAGAAGTTTCTCGAGCCCTTCCATGAAATTATCGCCCGCACCAATGATCTCAAGCAGTCTGTTATCGTCTACTTCAATCTCTTTGGAGACTTTTTTCGGAACCATTTTGGTCTTCTCTTCTTCGACCTCTTCCTCTTCACCGGTCTCTTCATTGACCTTGGTGACCATCACTTTTTCAACGACTTTCTCTTTGATCGTCTCTTGAACCGTGATGGTTTTGGTAGAGTGAAAACCTGCCAGATAACTTGTCACCTCTTCAGGCATTGCTTCTTTATCGCCAAAGAGATCAAGCATCAGGTAAAGCACTGCTTCTTCCTGAAGCGGTGCATGTTTGATGCTCATCACATTTTTGCTCAGGCCCTCAATGACCGGATCGCCCATTGGGTGGAAATAGAGTCCTGCACCTTTCATCTGTACCGCATTGTTAAAGGCATAACGTGCATTCGGATTATCTGATTTTAGCGCTGTACCGACAGAGACGACAAAATCAGTATTGTGTACTTTCTCAAGATCCGAACCATAAAGCGATGTGCGGCTGATATCGGCATAATCATGCATAAATGTCTTAAATGCACGGGCTTCATCATTAACCAGCTTATACCCATGTTGCTCTTTAAGCTTTTGAAGGATCAAGGCCTCTTCATTGGTGATGCTTGATGTAAAGTTGATGGTATCGGCTTTTTTGAATGCTTCGATCGCTGCATTGAACGCTGATTCATCTTTTGTCACATTCGCATTTTGATAGTCATATCCGTAGCGCCCGGCACCGCAGAGTGATACGTAGTTCCACTCATTGGTCACACGGTAGATCTTCTCTTCCGGATTTTCAATGCTCTCATGTTTGACATCATAAGAGATCTGACAACCGGCGCTACAGTGACCGCAGGTTGCAGGGATCTGTTTTGTCTCCCATGCATTGGTCGTGTAAACATAATTCGTATCTACCAGGGCGCCGACCGGACAGACAGCCGCACACTCGCCACAACTTGTACAATCAAGCATCTCCTCACCGCTGGTAAGTCCGATGACTGATTTGTTGAGCTTGTTCCACATCGCATAGGCATCTTTCGGCATGCTCTCTTTAAAGTCAGCATCAATAGCACCTGCGCCACGCGGAACAGTCTTAAGCGAGTTGTCACCTATCATATCTTTACAGACAGTTGTACAGCGTTCACAAACGATACAGAGACCCGCATCATAGTGAAGGTGTCCCCAATCTTTGACAGGTCGTTCAACATCAGCGATCGCATAACTTTGTGAGTCTACACCCAGCTCAAGGGTATAGTTTTGAAGCTCACACTCGCCGGACTGGTCACAAACACCACACTGCAGCGGGTGGTTTACATCGTAAACTTCCATGATCGCACGACGTTCACTCTCAATATTTTCCGTCGTCGTCGTAATATTCATCCCGTCTTTTGCCTTGGCATTACAGGCATAGACCTGTTTGCCATCGGCTTCGACGAGACAGATACGACAAGCCAACGTAGGACTACATCGTGTCAGGTAACAAATTGCCGGTATAAAGATGCCATCGCCACGAGCGGCATTGAGAATAAACTCACCCTCTTGTGTCTTGACCTCTTTACCGTCAATGGTAATCGTAATTTCGTTTCCCATTAGACCCTCTCTATCTTAACTTGATTGTATCGGTAACTGTCATAGTTTTCACTGCTGTCAAACGCAGGATTAAACGCAACGGTTCCTTTGAGTTTTCTATCAACCTTAAATAGACGCTCAATTCGCTGGCCATCAATGTCAAAAGCCACTTGTTCGCCACCTTGGATCTTTGCAGCGATTGCAAACTGCTCTGACCCGATCAGTAGAGGCTCATCGATAATTTGATGTGCTTTATCTGTAAACGGATTAAACTGTGACAGTGGATTGCAGCGATAGATGACACTTCCGTTAAACTCACGGATATCACCAAGCGCGTCAAGTTGACCGGAAATCGTCACATCCCCATTTTCCAGAGCATAACCACGTACCGCTTCACCCACATTGGAATAGCGGTTTGGAAGTTCATCAAACGGTATGGCACGATAGCCTTTATCTGTCGGCAGCTCTTTCGTATAATCGATAACATATTCGCTGGAAACATCCAGTGCCGAAGCGATGTCGTTAAGTTCATAACCATGATAAGGGAGTGCCGCATTCATCGGTACTACTTTTTTATCGATACTGGTCAAGGTTCCCTCTTGCTGGTTCATCGCCGGCATATCCAGGTCACCTTTGCCAAGTGCACTGAGTACAAAATCTGCTTCGACGTTATAACCGACAGCATAACTGCCGGCTTCACTGTCAAGATCACAAATCAGGCTTACACCCAGTGTATTGGTTGCCGGTGGTGTGACCAGTACAGAAAAATCACTGTTATGCTCGATCAAACCGGCCATCTTTGCGATATTTGCGGCACGTTCATGGTTAATCAGATCTTCACCGATAACAAGAACCGGACTCTTTCTTCGAACCAGTCGCTGTGCCAGTTGAGCGAACTCTTCCTCACCGACACTGCTTTCACCGCTTATATAACCAACATCCAGGTCATCAAAGAAAGCTTTGTTCTCTGCTTTGGCTTCATCACTCAGAATGAAGTCACAAAGCATGGCGAGTACACCCTCTTCCGATCCAACCTCATATTTCACGTATTGAGAAACAATATTACGGATCATCTCATCTTCAATAGGATGCATACAGGCAACATACGCTTTTCTACGGTTAACCGCTGAACTCAGAGCAAAACGGACCATAGGATTGTCTGAAGAGACTGACGATCCAAGCGTAATAGCATAATCAGAGGCTTTGAGTTTTTTAAGATCGCTGCTGTAGAGCTGCTTTCCACTTGTTGAACCGAAGTTATCCATAAAGTTCTGATACGCTTTTGCCTCTTTGTTGACAAGTTTGTACCCGTGTTTCTCTTTTAGACGCTGCAGTAGCAGTGCTTCTTCATTACTGATCATTGAATTAAAACGAATAGTATCCGCTTTTTTGAACGCTTCGACAGCGCTTTCAAATGCGGTAACATCTTTCTCGTTTACACGGTTGTCGTAGTCATAACCAAAACGGCCGGCACCGCACAGCGAGTCGTGATCATCTTCGTTAGTCACACGATAGATAGACTTCTCACCGATAAAGCCGATGCCTGTCTCTTTAACATCATAAAGAAGATTACAGGCACTGCTACAGTGTGCACATGCCGATGGAACCGGTTCAAGTTCCCAGACATTGGAAGTGTATTTGAAATCACTGCTGGCCATGGCGCCGACCGGACAGACTGAGATACACTCACCGCACTGAATACACTGGCTGTAGTGATTATCGATCTCTGATTTATAACCGCCTGGACGGATATAGAGTGCTTCAGAACCTACTACTTCATTACAGACAGAGGTACACTTCTCACACATAATACAGAGATGCGGATCGTAACTGAGTACACCCCACTTCTTCTTTTTACGTTTCTGGTCAGCCACGGCAAAACTCTGCTCATCCAGACCAAAATCAAGTGTCTTGTTCTGCAAATCACACTCACCGCTTTTGTCACAGACACCGCACTGAAGCGGGTGATTGACATTGTACATCTTCATGATGTTCTGGCGCTCGCTGTAAAGTTCAGCAGAATCGGTTGTAACAGTGGCCCCTTCGGTCGGCGGTGTATTACAGCTCAGGATGAATCCGTCCACACCTTCGACTTCAACCACACACATACGGCATGATGCCGACGGTGTCGTCTTGGCAAGATAACACATCGTTGGAATATAGATATCCTCACGACGCGCCACCTGAAGGATAGACTCACCCTTCTCGGCCTGAACCTGACGGCCGTCAATGGTAAAATTGATTGCTTCACTCATTTTCGCCTCCATCAGTTTGCGACCATCGCAATGTAGTAACAGCGCATGCATCGTTCAGCTTCGCTGATCGCCTGTTCCTGGGTAAAGCCATAGTTGACTTCAACGTTGTTGTCTTTACGATCGTCAACACCGACTACTTCACTTTTTTCACGAGGAACGCCAGGCATCCAACCGGTTACCTTCTCTTTCTTGTCGTAAACACGCATCTTGCGAAGGTGATCTTCCATGATCTCATCGTCTGTCAGCGTGATCTCACCGGTTTCAATATAGCGTGAGATCACTGAAGCCGCTCGTTTGGCCTGACCGACAGCATTGACGATTGTCATCGGACCATATTCACAGTCACCCGAAGCAAAGATACCCTTTCGGGAAGTCATATAATCTTTACCGTTGGTCTTTATGGTCGCCCATGATGTCATCTCGATCTCCCACTCTTCAGGGAGCAGGTCGAGATCGGCACTTTGTGATACAGCCGGGATAAGGAAATCGGCATCGATCTCAAAATCACCATCTTCGATTTTCACAAGCTGCGGACGACCGCCATCCGGGTCCGGAACAAGTTCAAACATATTCATTTTAAGTACCTTGAGCACATCATCTTCATCCACCATCTCTTCGACAGCTGAATGGAAAATAAACTCAACACCCTCTTCTACCGCTTCGTGATACTCTTCATAGGTGGTATTACGTATGATCGTCTTCTCGTCACGACGATAGATCATGACAACCCGCTCGGCATTGGCACGGATCGAACAGCGGACGACATCCATCGAGGTAAAACCGCCGCCTACACAGACAACTGTCTTGCCAGTCAAATCAACTGGTTCGCCAATGCCGTATTTCTCCCAGAGATTGATCTGGTCGAGCATCTCAATCGCGCTCCAGTACCCTTCGATCTCAGGACGTTCATTGTTACAACGAACTTTTTTGGAGATACGTGTTCCGGTTGCCACCATCACCGCGTCATACTCCTCTTCGTACTTCCGCATTAATTCAGCTGTTACTTTGGAGTTAACGATGAAGTTGACACCCAGATCTTTAACCGCTTCGATATCCTGGTTGTACTTGTCGATCGGCATACGGTATTCCGGCACACCGACGGCAACTTCACCACCCAGAACCGGAAGCTCTTCATAGACATCTACATTGACACCTTCAAGTGCCAGATAATATGCCGTAGTCAGACCTGCCGGCCCTGCACCGATAACAGCGACACGTTTGTCGCCCATCTTTTTCTGTTTTGCCGGATGAAAGAATCCGAAACCGTGGTCAGTCTCGTAGTCGGCGCCCAGACGCTTGAGTTCCATAATAGAGATCGACTCATCCAGGTTCTTTCGACGGCACTCATCTTCACACGGATGCGGACAGACGCGGCCACAGACATGGGCCAGCGGCATTGTCTGGCGTGTTGCCTTCAACGAGTCATCCAGACGCAGATCTCGTACCCCTTCGATATAACCCGGGATATCAACATGTGCCGGACAGGCATCCTGACATGGAGCTGTGATCTTGGCAATATAGTTAACTTCTGTATCATAATGCTTGGAAGGCTTCTGCTCATCAATACACGCATTGAAATCTGACTCAAAATGCTCCATCAGGTCCAAAAGCGGGTTTGGTACTGTTTTACCAATCTCACACTTGGAGGTAAGCTGCATACTTTTTGAGACCTCTTTCAGGTGGGCGACATCGTCATATGTTCCTTCGCCACGCGCGATCTTATCCAGCAGATCGTAGAGAATTCTTCCACCCCAACGTCCCGGTGCACAACGGCCACATGCTTCCGAATAGACCTGGTACTGCGCTGCATACTCTGTCGCAAGGCGTACCACGTCTACATCCGGATTAAACAGTGCCACACCGTCCCAGCCAATAAAGGCTTTGGAATCACGGTGATCGTCGTACTGTGCCGGCAGGTTGTAAGCAGACTCTTCCCACGCATCCTCAGCTTTGCCGATATTGTTTATCTGCTCGCCTCGCCAAGTGGAAAAATAGACTTTACTCACGTATCATCCTCTTATTTTTTAACAACAATGGTCCAGTCGACCTCATTGAATTTCAAAGAGTTCAGCAGATCATGTCCACCCTCTTTGATAGCATCCGCACTTTTTTGAACCGATGTAAAATCACCGACTTCAAACAGGAAGATTGCCACTTCGCCATATTCCACTTCGCTCTTCATGATCTCATTCATACGATCATAGAATTCATCTTTAAGATGACGCAAATCAAAACGTTTCATGCACTCTCCTATCTGTCAACTTCACCGAATACGATATTGGTTGTACCAATGATCGCAACGACGTCTGGGATATAGTGACCCGGAAGCAGGTCTGTCAAAATTCCCGTGTGCCAGAATGATGGCGCACGCATTTTAAGACGGTACGGATATGGACCGCCCTGAGAGTTGATGTAATAACCGAGTTCACCTTTTGGCGACTCAGTCGGGATATAGACTTCACCGACCGGAGGACGCATTCCCTGCGTAACCAGTACAAAGTGCTGCATCAACGAGTAGTTCTGCGTCATGATATCGATTTTCGGTGCCGAAATGTATTTCGGCGCATGCGCCATCAGTTCCGGTGATGTCTCATAATACATCGGGATCAGTTGATAAAGGATCTTCGCCGACTCACGCATCTCCATCATATAGACCTTATAACGCGCGTAGTTGTCACACTTGTCAGAGTAAGGGACATCAAAGTCGACTTCGTCATACAGTTCGTACGGCTCTTCTTTACGGATATCCCATTTGACACCTGAAGCACGTAGCATTGGACCTGTACAGCCCCAACTCAGAGCCATCTCGGTCGGTATCACCCCGACATCTTCCATACGCATACGCCAGATACGGTTGGTATCAAGCAGATCTTCATAATCTTTGATATTCTCCGGAAGTTTGTCCAGGAACTTTTTCAGATCATCCATAAAGTTATCCGGAAGATCAAGCGGAACACCACCGATACGGACTGCCGAGTGCGTCAGACGTGCACCACAGTAATCTTCGATAAGGTCCATCAGGTATTCACGTTCACGGAATGCGTAAAGGAATACCGTCATCGCACCGATATCGAGTGCGGTTGTTGCCAACCAGAATAGGTGTGACATGAGACGGTTTGTCTCAAGCAGCAGCATACGGATGACTTTCGCACGACGCGGAACTTCCAGGCCGATCAGTTTCTCAACCGCCAGGGCAAAGCCGTAGTTGTTAGAACTTGACGCGATGTAATCCATACGGTCGGTTGTCGGCATGAACTCATTATAGATCATGTTTTCTGCCATCTTCTCCATACCACGGTGAAGGTATCCGACATCCGGATGCGCTTTAACGATCTGCTCTTGCTGGAGGTGAAGCATAAGACGCAGCTGACCGTGAGCAGAAGGGTGCTGAGGACCGAAGTTCAGAACCAGCTCATTATCTTCACGATCAAAGGTAATATTTTCAAAAAATGGACGTAGTCTATTGGTTTGTTGCATATAACTGTCCTTATCTGTCTCTGTCGCTGATCACGACTGTGTTATCTTTGTCAAACTCTTCGATCAGGAAGATACCGCCCTCTTCCTGGTAATCAAGTGAAACATTTTCTACCGGGCCTCTGGACTCTTTAGGCTCTGCACCGCGAGGGACCTCATGTCCAAGACGTCCAAAGCGCTCGCTGTCGTAACGGTCAACCATAGCCGAATCACGGTTTTCAGGCCCGATGATATCGCGTGCCTCTTTCCCAAAGATTTTGTCAACCTCATACCACTGAGCAAACTCATCACCATGAAGCGGGTAAGTTTTCAGCAGCGGATGCCCCTGCCAGTCGTCCGGCATCAGGATGCGTTTCATGAATGGATGATTGTTCACCTTAAGGCCTAACATATCATAAGCTTCACGCTCTGCCCAGTCTGCTGATCTGAAGAGCGGGTTAAGACTCTCAACCGCCTGATCCTGGTCAATAAAACATTTGACACGGATACGTTTACGCTTGTTCATACTCAGCAGTTGATAGAAGACTTCAAGCTGACCTTTGTCTGCTATCCAGTCAATCGCACTCATCTCGGAAAGCTGCGTATAGTCACACTCATTCTTCAATACTTCGACGACACCGAAGTTATCTTCCGGATTGATCATTACGACCATCTGTTCTACCTGGATGTAAGCATCAAGGACGTCAAACTTCGCTTTGATTGCCGCCAGGTCTGCAGCGAACACTTCATCACTTTCCACTTCTGATTTAGGCACCTGCGGAGCCACCCAGTAACGGTCAGTATAGTAGGCTTTTTTCTGTACGTCTTTCTTCTCTGTATACGCTCTCACTACATCAACCTTTTTGGTTTTTGCGACTTGATCGCTTTTTCGCTACGGATCTTTTTCTGCAGCAGCATCACGGCATACTGAAGCGTTTCCGGACGCGGTGCACAACCAGGCAGGTAAAGATCAACCGGAATAACACGGTCAACACCCTGTACTGTGGCGTATGTGTTGAACATACCGCCGGTATTGGCGCAAGAGCCCATAGAGATGACCCATTTAGGTTCCGTCATCTGATCATACAGTCGTCGGATGAACTCTGCATGCTTTTTAGTCAGCGTTCCCGCAACGATCATAATGTCAGCCTGACGCGGTGATGAACGGAAGATCGTACCGAAACGGTCGAAGTCATAGCGTGATGCACCAGAGGCCATCATCTCGATACCGCAGCATGCCAAACCGTAAGTCAAAGCCCAAAGCGAGTTTGAACGTCCCCAGTTCGCCAATTTGTCGATAGATGTCAAAGCGACCGGAAGGCCGCCATCTTTTAAATAATCTACTTGATGCTGTGCCATTCAAGCGCTCCTTTTTTCCAAGCATAAACAAAACCGATTGCCAACAGCAGGATGAAAAGCATCATCTCAACAAAGCCAAACCAGCCTAAAAGTTTAAAATTAATCGCCCATGGGAACATAAAGACGATCTCAACGTCGAACAGCAGGAAAAGAAGTGCGAACAGGTAAAACTGTGTCGAAATTCTATTTGGCTGCTTCGTTACTTCCGGCCCACATTCATAAACCGTCAGCTTCAGCTTTTCCGTATCTTTGCTTGCCATTGCACGGCTCGCCAGACGGGCAATTACCGTTGTTGCATAAAATGCACCAAATGTCAGTACAAACAGCACAAAAACCCCAAAATAAGGGTTCATTGTATTAACGTGCTCCATAAATCAACCTTTTCGTTGTTGTTTACAAACACCCAAAAACGGCGACAGTGCGCCATTTTTGACTGCATCGTTTCGTAGAGAAAACAGTTACTGAACTATAACAAAAAGAGGTTTAAATATAAGCGTAGCCGATGTGCAATCTTATATGAGTGTCACTAATAGGAACAACGTTTTAAAGGTCAAAAGAGAAGAGTGTGTAGAAATGTAATACATTAGATTATTTTACCTATCAACTTTGAGAATATCTCAAAGTTGACAGCAATTTAT
>JAYEMF010000005.1:0-3512 GCA_034717975.1 Campylobacterota bacterium | reverse complement strand
GTTTTATCGGTATCAAAACTGCCGCTGCGCTCTTTTTCGATCTCAGCGATAAAGTCGGCCATTGTAAAGAGCGGTTCATCCCGCGTTGCCACACTGTAAGCAGTATTTTTGACGATCAGACTGATCTGTCCGCCTGTCAGATTGTACTCAGCCAGTTTCCCGCTCTCAAAGCCCGCTTCATACGGTGCATTTTTCGGCAGCATCTTCTCCCACAACGCAATGCGCTGAGTTTTATCCGGCTTTTTAAACTCGATCTTGTAATTAAAACGGCGTGAAAATGCGACATCGATATTTTCCAGAAGATTGGTCGTCGCGATCAGAATTCCCTCGAACTGCTCGATCTGTTCAAGAAAGATATTTTGCATCTGGTTATGCATCTGGTCGGCTGATGAACCGACACCGCTTGAACGTGAGCTCAAAAACTGATCGGCTTCATTGAGCAGAAGAATCGGCTCCGTCTTCGTCTTCGTAGTGAGTTCAACATAGGTGTCGAAAATCTTGCGTACATTCTTTTCACTCTCGCCGACATACATGGAGAGGATCTTCGAACAGTCAAAACTAAGCACCTGACGCTTTAGTGATTTCGAGAGCGAGTGTGCGGTCAGTGTCTTACCCGTACCCGGAGGGCCATAGAAGATAATACGGGCATCGATCCCGCTTTTTTTCTCTTTGATCCCCCATGTATGCAGACGCGCGATCACTTTCTTATCTACCTGTTTCATCAGATTCTGCAGTGTTTCATGCGTTTTAGGGTGCAGTACGACATCGTCGAGTGTTGTTGTCGGTTCGATCAGTTCGAAAATATCCTGCTCTTTGATCAGCATATCGAGTTTCAGACGACGTACTTTCTTCTTTTTCTGCGGATGGATAATCGACTGAAGCACCTCATCGGCGATATAGAAAGCACGGGTAATCCCGCCAAAAGGATTAAGCATCTCTTCATAATCCATAATATCTTCAGTAATCAGGCGTGAGCCATCTTCAAGCAGTGAACGGTTTTTTATACGCTCATACTCATCCAGGCTGATCAGGTCTATCAGCGCATTCATCTCACGCAGGTTGGCATCACCGGCGCTGTACTCCTCTTTGAGCAGCGCCAGGAAGATCACCTGCTCTTTTGACTCTAACTTCTTCTGCTTGAAAAAACGGTCGAGAACCACCTCCTGATCGGTCTGGGCGATGCGCTCCTCGATGCGTTTTTCAAGCAGTTCAAGCTTGTTCTGGATACGGTCGATACCAAGCGAGTGTTCATGTACATTGTGACGGATCGCACTCATCTTCTGGTATAGCTCTATACGGAAAAACTGATCCTGCAGATACTCCAGATGATCGGCATAGGGCTTGATGTCCGGCAGCGTCATCTCCAGGGAACCCTCTTCGAGCAGCTTCAGAAATGAGGGGGTCAGGGCAACAGCCGTGTTAAGGAGTTCCAGATGCGAGAGATCGCTGATCTTCAGAGGTGTAAAGGAATTTTGCGTAATCCACCCCAGTTCCAGCAGACTTTTCACCTCACCCAGATGATTGACGTAACTGTATGCTTCTGCCCCATGCAACTCTTGAAGCAGATCAGAAACGATATAGTCATCCTGTCCGCCGATGAATTTTTGTGCCAGCAGCTGTAAAATATTGGCCTCATTCCGTTCACACTTCAGATGTGAATAAACTTCGGTTTTTGTGACATCGTCACTCTCAAGAAAATTAACTAGATATTTCAATAGGGCTCTTTAATAGATAAAAATAATTATTGTAAGGATAACGCAAGAAGGATTAGAGAGAAATTGAAGCAAACTCCATCTTCTGTCATCCCTGCAAAGGATATCTCCCGTTAAAAAAATGTGAGTGCCCTCACATTTTTAGGGAGTAAAGTAAGATTAATAGGTCAAGATTCCTGCCTTCGCAGGAATGACAGCCAACAATGAACTAACTATCGGCTGCAATCTGCTCTTTCAAAACACGTTTGAGTACTTTACCCGTGGCATTTTTTGGCAGTTCGTCAATGATCGTCACACTTTTTGGAATCTTGAAGTTCGCCAGATTTTCCTTGAGTGCACTCTTCACTCTGCTCTGCGTAATTGAATCAGGATCGATCCCCTCTTCGAGTTCGATAAATGCGATTGGCACCTCACCGCTGTTTGGATCTTTGATGCCAATAACCGCTGCAGCTTTAATGTACTCCAGGTTCATCAACTGCTCTTCAATCTCACGGGGGTAGATATTGACCCCTTTTGAGATGATCAGATCTTTCATGCGATCGACAATATAGATAAAGCCCTCACTGTCCATCTTGCCCAGGTCCCCTGTACGAAGCCAGCCATTGATTATTGTCTCTGCCGTTGCTTCGGGACGATTCAGATACCCCTGCATAACACAGTCACCTTTGACGATCAGTTCACCGACCTCTCCCCATGGCAATTCGACCATCTGCTCATCGACGATCTTCACTTCGTAACCCGGCATAGCCGGTCCGATGGAGAGCACTTTTTGCTTATGCAGAGTGTTGACGGCAACTGCGGGTGAACACTCGCTCAGACCGTAACCTTCAAGCATTTTTGCTCTTTTAAATATTTTGCCAAAACGATTGATGGTATCTTCACTGAGTGCTGAAGCTCCGGAGATAAATACGCGGATGGAGTTGAACCATAAAAAATACCATGGAAGATCGGCACGGATCAGTGCATTATAGATGTCCGGTACGCCCAGGAATACCGTGACACGTTTGAGCAGGGTCTGCTTGATAATATTGCTAAAGGGCAAAATAGAGCGAATAATGACAAATGAGCTCTTTGCAAAGATCGGAAGCATGACGATAATGGAGAAGGTAAAAGCATGAAACATCGGAAGATAGACAATAAAACGGTCTTTTGGTGTCACCTTGAAAAGCTCCATCACTCCGAGAATGTTGGAAAAAATATTACGATAACTAAGCATCGCCCCTTTTGGATTGCCCGTTGTGCCGGAGGTATAAAAGAAGATCGCCAGATCATCCAGACCCGGAAGATCATACTTCTCCTCTTTATGCGGACGGGTATCGAGCACCTCATCGAACATAATGTTGTGATCATTGAGTTCAGGCGCTTCATCTACCCAGATGGTGCGTTCAACCCCTGTCTTCTCCTGGATGTTTCCAATCCCTTTCAGAAACTTGTTGGAGGTGATCAGCAAATTCGCTTCACAGTCATTGAGTATATACTCATACTCCGCTTCTTTGAGCAGATTGTTCACCGGAACGGCAATAGCCCCAAGTTTGGTGATGGAGAAAACAGAAATCACAAACTCTTCACAGTTAGGCGTGATCAGCGCGACACGGTCACCCTTTTTAACCCCTGCAATCTCTAGAAAACGTGCAAATGCATCCACTTTTTGTAGAAACTGAAGATTAGTCGTCTTCTGATCATCGATGAAGATCAGCGGCTTTTTCGGATGCGAAGCCGCATTGGCTTCGATCATCTCGTAAAAGTTCTGATACGGGTAGGTGAGTTCCATTAAAATTTATACTCGACTGCAGCGGAGAT
>JAYEMF010000004.1:0-7062 GCA_034717975.1 Campylobacterota bacterium | reverse complement strand
TTCAACTTCAATATAGAGAGTTTTAGTTAAAATCCTAAACTTTGAAAAACTCTAGAATTTATTAAATAGTATTCTATATAGGATTTTATATAGTGGAAGCAATCGCCCTAAAACATAATGATGAAATAGTTGACCTGCAAACTGCTCTAGCCCTCGGTATCAGCGGGAGTGAAATCGATTACGACAACTCTGATGATGCCCTGGAAGTGATCCGCCACTCAACTGCTCACCTCATGGCCCAGGCTATCAAAAGTCTCTACCCAGATGCGAAATTTTATGTCGGTCCCGTTGTAAAAGAGGGATTTTATTACGATTTTAAGGTTAGCGAAGAGATCGGTGCAGGCGATCTAAAGAAGATCGAAAAGCAGATGATCAATCTGGCAAAGAAGAAAACCGAGATCGAACGCTACGAGATCTCCATGGAGGAAGCACGTGCCAAATTTGCAGATGACCATCTCAAACTGGCCGTTATGGAGAACATTCCAAGCGACACGGTGACCATCTACAAACAGGGTGATTTTGAAGACCTCTGCCGCGGACCGCATGTCCCAAATACGAAACTGCTCCGCTTCTTCAAACTGACAAAGATCGCCGGTGCCTACCTCGGCGGTGACTCAAAAAACGAGATGCTGACACGTATTTACGGCATTACATTTGCCGATAAAGAGTCACTGATGGCTCATATGAAAATGCTCGAAGAAGCTGAAAAACGCGACCACCGCAAAGTCGGTGCCCTGATGAACCTCTTCACCTTCCGTGAAGAGGTCGGCGCCGGTTTCCCGATCTGGCTGCCTGCCGGTGCACGTCTGCGTTCACGTCTTGAAGACCTGCTTTTCAAGGCCCACCGCAAACGCGGGTATGAGCCGGTGCGCGGCCCAGAGATGCTGCGTTCGGACCTTTGGAAGAAATCAGGTCACTACGACAACTATGGCGAGAACATGTATTTCACCGAGATCGATGACGTTGAGTTTGGTGTCAAACCAATGAACTGTCTTGGGCATATCAAAGCGTATGAGCATGACCTGCACTCCTACCGTGATCTGCCGCTTAAATATTTTGAGTACGGCGTCGTCCACCGTCATGAGATGACCGGTGCGCTTCACGGCCTTTTCCGTGTCCGCGAATTTACCCAGGATGATGCCCACATCTTCTGTACAGCCGATCAGATTGAAGAGCAGATCATCGAAGTGGTTGACTTTGTTGATAAGATCATGACTACTTTTGAATTCGATTACAAGATGATGGTCTCCACCAAACCGGAAAAAGCGGTTGGGGATGATGCCATCTGGGACAAAGCGACCGATGCCCTTAAAGCTGCCATGGATGCAAACAGTCTACCTTACGAGATCGATGAGGGCGGCGGTGCTTTCTACGGACCGAAGATCGATATCAAGATCACCGATGCGATCGGACGTGAATGGCAGTGCGGTACCATTCAACTCGATTTCAACCTTCCAAGCCGTTTTGAACTGGAATATAACGGAGAAAATAACGATAAAATCCAACCTGTGATGATCCACCGGGCAATTTTAGGTTCATTTGAGCGATTTATTGGTATATTGACGGAGCATTATGCGGGTGAATTCCCGATGTTTATCGCTCCGACGCAGGTTGCCATCGTTCCGATCGCCGAAACGCACAACGCTTACGCGAAAGAATTGGCCGATAAACTGATGGATATCGGTGCAGATTCTGAGATCTTCAGCAAAAATGAAAGTCTCAACAAACGGATCCGTACAGCAGAAAAAGGGCGTGTGCCTATGATCATCGTACTCGGTGACGAAGAGGTAGAGAACAAAACTGTAGCGATCCGTGACAGACGTTCACGTGAGCAATACAGTCACAGCGAGGAAGAGTTCCTCGCTTTGATCCAAACTAAAATGAACGAGGTACATTTTTGAATAGAAAAAAAGACCAGACCATAATGAACGATGACATTCGTGTCCCTGAAGTTCGCTGTAATGTAGATGGAGGCGAGTCTTTAGGCATCGTTTCAACCGATGTGGCTATGGATAAAGCCAATGAAATGGGACTCGATCTCGTACTGATCGCCCCAAATGCCAATCCACCGGTTGCCAAAGTTATGGATTATGGTAAATTCAAGTACCAAGAAGAGAAGAAGAAGAAAGAGCAGCGCAAGAACCAGACAAAAATTGAGCTCAAAGAGATCAAACTCTCTGTCAAGATCGCCGATAATGATATCAGCTATAAAATCAAGCACGCTCGTGAGTTCCTTGAAGCCGGTAAACATGTCAAATTTCGTGTTTTCCTCCGTGGTCGAGAGATGGCTCACCCGGAAGCCGCCAGAGAAGTTCTGCTTCGTGTCTGGCCAATGGTCGAAGATATCGGTACCATGGACAAAACACCAAGACTTGAAGGCCGCTACTACAACATGCTCGTCCTTCCGCTAAAAGACGACAAGAAAAAGTAACTCTTCCCGTCACGCCTTTACTTACACCTGCTATTCCGGATACAGCTCCGGAATCTACAACAATGCAATAAATCAAATATACATATAATTTCGTAGTTACATAAAAGAAAAAAATATGATGTCAAAAAAAATTGATGTTTAGTAGTCAAAGAGCACACAAAGTGCGAGGGCCTACTGCCGAAGTAATCATAGCGATAGCGCAGCTAAACGGACTTTGTTCGTTTGGCGTATAAAAATTAATAGGAAGACTCCCCTTCAGATACCTGCGGCACATGATAAAGCAAGGCGGGCTGCTATGTTCCCATCCTGACCCAGTACCCTGCAAAACCATTGCACAGGTCTAAAGAGAAGCGCTCAAAGTATTTACAATACTCTCAGCGCTTGAAAAGTAGAGTGGGATTATAACCAAAAGTCGCCAAAATACAAAATGCGCTACAATTTCAGCATGACATACCTCATCACCGCCCTCTATGCCGAAGCCAAACCTCTGCTTGAACACTGGTCTTTCAAACGGGACAAATCACTGCCCTGCCGCTTATACCGAAATGATGAAATGTGCCTGCTGGTGACACAGATGGGGATGGAAAATGCAACCAAATCTGTACAGGCGCTAATGCAATACCTACCACCACAAAAGAACGATATTTTAATTAATATCGGGCTATGTGCTGCACCAGGAACTTACCCTGTTGGTCGTGCCCTTCAAGTTAACAACCTTCACTATGAAGATGCTATTTTAGAATTACCTATTCAAAAGATCAATATACCAACGATCTCACTACGAACCGTGACATCACCTGCTTCCACACTTCAGGACAATGCTGTGGACATGGAAGCGTACGCTATTTATAAAGCAGCAAAGTCACATTTTTCACTTTCCCATATCGCTTTTCTCAAAATCGTTTCCGATCATTTTGAACCTGAAAAGGTTGATAAAGAGCGTGCCATCATCTCGATTAAAGAAAATATCCCCAAACTGGAAGAAGTGATTGAGAGCATACTAGGAGTAACCTATGAATAAAACCGCCATCGTCACCGGAGCCAGCTCAGGTATTGGCAGAGCCATCGCTGAACGCTTGCTAAAACTTGACTATCACGTCATTGGCATCGGCCGCACTATCACTGAAAACACCATTGGGCATCCGGAATTCACACCCATCGTATGTGATCTAAGCCAAACTAATGATGTCATCGCATTATGGCCGCAACTCCAAGCAGACAACGCCATTTCACTCCTGGTCAACGCTGCCGGTTTCGGACGCTTCGAACCTCATGAAGAGCTCACTCCCGAGACCATCGAGCAGATGGTCGCTGTCAATCTTACCGCCCCGATGACACTTACCAATCAGCTTCTTCGTACCCTCAAAGCCAATCAGGGTACCATCATCAACATCACTTCCATTGAAGCGCTGCGCTCAAGCAAGTTTTCGGCTCTCTACTCTGCTACGAAGTCCGGTCTACGCGCTTTCGGACAGGCCCTATTTGAAGAGGTACGCAAAAGCGGTGTTAATGTCGTAACGATCAATCCAGATATGACCGATACGGGATTTTTCAATGAGCTTAGATTTGGTGTCCATGAGAGTGAAGATGCGAAACTGTTGGCTGAAGATATAGCCGATGCCGTTGAACAGATTTTAAATAGCCGCTCGGGCATGGCAATCACCGAGATGACTATCCGATCTCAGCGGTTTGGAATCAGCAAGAAATCATAATACTTTGTGTTTATAATCAGAGATAATACTGTTTGGAAAATGCTTTATCTTCTTTATATCCTCATCTATATTGATAATAGGCATATACTCCTGTATTAGCTTTGTCACTAATAATGACTGATTGAGATCTCTATCTCTTTTAATTGGATCTCGATCTTTTTGATTACTTAACCAACTTTTATATATAGCGTATTCTAAAGGGTTTACAGTTGTTATGAAAGCACACTTGCCATTATCTCCAATCACCAAGCCTTTATGTAATCTTAAATTTTCTACCCATTCAATGCCTTGCAGTTCCAGCCCTATGACGCCGACGAACTTGTCAGTCTCATTTTGATTTATTGGTAGCGGATTAATTAACTCAACAACAACATCATTTTTATTTGTAAATCGATAAGGTACATCGCTGTCTTTTTCAAATGTTTTATCTATATCCAGCAGTATGCCAAGCAAGGTCTTGTCTGGAATTTTTTCTTTGAATGCAATAGATATTTTTTTATCTCTTTTGTTTAAAATGTCTATATCAAAAGTAGCTAAATGATGCTCTTCGATAAACACACCGCAATAAGCTTCATAAGCATATAAGCTATTGGTTCCTATAACAATAACTTTATCATCGAGTTTTAACTCATTTATCTTTCTAAAAATGTCAATAACAACATTGGGAACACGAGATATTTTTGTAAATTTGTTAATTTTTTCTTGTTTTTGCAAAGATGCTTTACTAAGGGCTATAGCCTCTTTTAACTCTTTTTTGTTCTGTGTAAATTCTTGAATGATTTTTTCATTCTCCAATGAGCGCAAACCAAGTGATTTTCTAATTTTACTGTCTAACGACTCTTTATAAAGATACTCTTTCCCTTTGACTTTTTGCCAACCCATTTTATATCTAAACGATTTATCAAACCTCTTTTTTTTAGTCAAATAACTTTTATAGATCAATTCTGAATTTACAAATGTTTTTCTCTGGTCATCACTGTATGGTATAAAAGTAAAATCCACAACTTGCCCCTTTAGCCTTAAATTATACCTTAATTACAATAAAACATGAAAAAAAGGTATAATTTAAGATTGCTAAAGTTACCTATTGAGAAGAAAAAAATTATGACTTGATATCTAGCTTATTGGAAGATTGGGTTTCAGTAGATCGTAAAAAAGAGATATTTTTCTGCACTTGCTCCATGGAAGCCGCTGTCTCATCTTTCAGTGTATGTAACAGTTCTGAAGCCTCTGCCAAAAGATACATGGCTTCTCTCATCTCCTGGACATCACTCAGTTCCGGCATCTCCTCCAGAAGTTTTGCCAAAGCATCGGTGTTTTTTTCGACAATAGCTATTTTCAGTTTAGTCAGCCACATCGGTACTCTCTCGCCATGCTCCTAAAAGCTCTTTAAAGACATTACTGACTTCATCCAGTTTAACCATATCATTATCGATACTCGCTGATGCCAATAGTTGAAGCTGGTAAGTGTAAAGCCCTTCCAAATACTCTGCCACTTGACCTTGAGAGCTGTCTAAAACTACTGTCAACTCTGTAATGATCGCTATCGAACGATTTATCCAGTAAACTTTCTTTTCAATATCACCATCTTTTATAGCTTTTTTTGCCTGTGCATTAAATCGAAGAACACCTTCATACAGCATTTCGATAAGCTTAGCCGGAGACTCGACACCAACATTGTTTTGTGCATAAATATTATAAGCTCCATTACTATACATCTAAGATCCTTTTTGCATTTCATTGTTGTTTTCATTCATACTTACATATCGTCTCATAAAATATTTCCTTTAACTTTTTTGACTATGAAGGACCCCTCACTGTTTCGGTACTCTTTTTGCTTTTGACAGATCTAAATATTTTCCTGTTTTTGCCGATACTATTTCTATCAAAACTTTAAAACAGTATTTATTTTATTAAAGGATCAATTATGGCAGGTGCAATCAACTCATTGGGTATCGGTTCGGGTGTTCTTACTGCTGAAATTATTGAAAAATTGAAAGATAATGAGAAGTCTGTAAGAATTGATCCAATTGAACAAAAAATTACACTTGAACAGCAAAAGGGACAGGCGCTTGATTTGCTCGACAGTCTGCTGACTTCGTTTAAAGCCAATGCCAGTGCGCTTGATTATGATGTTCTTTATCAGGAACGTACCGTATCTGGCAATAATGACGGAATCTCAGTTACGGCCGAAGCAGGTGTCGGCATCCAGTCTTTCTCTCTGGAAGTCACAGAACTGGCTAAAAGCAGCGTCCAGCAATCAGGTTCTTTCAGCTCCAAAACCGACACTGTTGCGAGTGGGGAAGGGACACTTAATCTCAATCTCAACGGGACTAACTACACAATCGATTATGATGCGACAACCACCCTTGAAGACCTTAGAAGTGAGATCAACAATAAGGCCGGGGATGAACTCACCGCCTCTATTTTACAAACAGGTGATTCCGCATACAGTTTAGTTATCACTTCTGATGAAACGGGAAAAGATCAAGTCATCAGTTTTACCGACCTGAGTGGAAATCTTGACAACAAAGTTGTCAGTGATACACAAGTATCAGGAACTTTCGCCACTGCTGATGCCAATGCAGCCACGGCATCGGGACAGATGAATATCAACCTTGACGGTGTAGATTACCAAATTGACTACTCAGATACGACAACCATTCAAGATCTTGTAGAGAGTATTAACAGCGATGCTTCCTTAAACAGCGTACTCTCTGCAAGTATCGTAAAGTATGCCGATAATGACTACCGCATGGTACTCACACCAAAAGCAAGTACACAAGATCAGGCTATTACCATAAGCGATCTCGACGGAGGCCTGAATGCAAATCTGCTCAATGCCGCTGGTACTTCCGTGAATGGAGATATGCAGGTAATCCAAGATGCCACAGACTCATCATTCAAATACAACGGTAT
>JAYEMF010000003.1:19056-27725 GCA_034717975.1 Campylobacterota bacterium | reverse complement strand
AAGCATGAGATTAATTTTCCTTATTTTATTCTCATCATTACTATTGGTAACTCATGCAGAAACTGTCAAAATTGGTGTGCTTGCCAAACGGGGTGTAGATGTAACACATAAACGATGGGATGCTACAGCCCAGTATCTTACCGAGAAGATCAGCGATTATCAATTTGAGATTGTTGCCTTGGGATTTGACGAACTCCAACACAGTGTCGCCGAAGGAGAGATCGACTTCGTTCTGACCAATACAGTCTACTATGTTGAATTAGAGTACCTATTTGGTATCAGCCGTATCGCCACCTTGATCAATAAAAACCGTGGAAGTCTGGAGTTGACACGCTTTGGCGGTGTTCTTTTTACCCGCGCAGATAATCATTCTATTCAAAATATCCATGATATCGAAGAAAAAAAACTGGGTGCCGTTGACCCCCACTCTTTTGGCGGCTGGATCATGGCCAAGTATGAACTCTTTAGCCAGGGGATAACGGAAGAGGATATCCATCTCTCCTTTCATGATAGCCATGATGCGGTCGTCCATGCGGTACTCGATGGTAAGATTGATGCCGGGACCGTCCGAAGTGATACTTTGGAGCGTATGGTCGAAGAAGAGACGATCACGCTGGACCAGATTCACATCATAGATCAGAAAAATTTTTCCGATTTTCCTTACATTAGCAGTACATCACTCTATCCTGAATGGCCGTTTGCCAAACTCTCCCATACATCACGAGAGCTGGCAAACAGGGTTTTAACTACCTTGCTCTCACTGCCAAAAGAGAGTAAAGCTGCCGACAGTGCCCATATTGCCGGATGGACGATCCCCCTTGATTACACCAGCGTCCACAGTGTTCTACGCAAATTGGAACTGCCTCCCTATGATAAAGAAGTAGAGATCTCCTTTGCCCAATATTACAAAACCCATCAACTGCAGGTCAACCTGCTTCTACTGCTTATTACTGCCGGGGCAGTTACTCTTTTTTATATGTTACGGCTAAATAAAACACTTGAGTATCAACAATCAACGATTACGTCACTCAATAAAAACCTTGAGCAAAAAGTGCTAGAAAGAACACAAAAAATTGAGGAGCTTCTGCTTGAAGAGAAAGAGCATTCAGAGCTTGTCAATGCCATTTTAAATTCCCAGGAGAATCTCCTCTTGCTATCTGACGGTATTTCTCTTCTGCGAGCCAATCAAGCTGTTTTTGACGTTACCGGTTATAAATCACTCGAAGCGTTGAAAGCGGAACATCAATGTATCTGTGAACTTTTCATAAAAGAGGAAGGGTATATTTATGCCTATGAAGATAAAAACTGGCTCCAATACATCATGGAACATCCGAAGCTTGAGCATAAAGCGAAGATGATCGATCAAAGAGACGTTCAAGAGTGCGTCTATTTGATCAAATCGGCAAAATTTTCTATCCATCAGCATGATCTTTTTATTACTACCCTTACCGATATCACCGAATTGGAGTGTGCCTATGAAGAGATCTCCGAGCAGGCACTTAAAGATGAGCTGACCGGTATCTACAACCGGCGAAAATTCAATGAAGTCCTAGACTTGGAATTTAACCGTGCCCAGCACAATAAGGGTATATTGTCTGTTATCATGTTTGATATCGACGACTTTAAACAGATCAACGACACCTATGGACATGACACAGGTGACCATGTGCTTAGAACGATATCTGCCATTGTTACAGAAAATACCCGCCAGTCCGATACTTTCGCACGCTGGGGAGGCGAAGAGTTTATGATCCTTGCACCTTCCATGAAGATCGACAATGCCCATCAGACGGCAGATAAACTGCGCAGGTTGATTGAAAAGCACTTATTTGAGGAGATTGGGCAGGTTACCTGCAGTTTCGGTGTAGGAGAGTATAAGCCCGGGGAGAAGAAAGAGGCCCTTTTAAAAGAGGTCGATTCGAAACTTTACAGGGCTAAGGAATACGGTAAAAATCAGGTTATTTCTGATTAAAGGGCACCTCTAAACTTTTTTAAAGACCAGCAGTGTCTTATCTTTGCTGTCATAGAGTGAGATGTTTTCGTTTTTAATAAGTCTCAATGCACGTTTTTTTCGGAAAAACTTCAGTGGATGAAAGTACTGTTTGATCATACTCTGCTCTTTTTCAAAAAGGCCGTTCTCTTTTTCGGTAAAAAGTGTAAAGATGGTACGAAGCTCACTGTCTGAATAGACGGCATCAACACTTAAAAAATGCTCATCATCCTCGGCATTCATAGTCCCCTCGGCAACATTGGCAAAACCGTGAAGTGTGTTGATATCGGCAATAAAAAGGCCATCGGATTTTAGAACATTGGCTACACATCCTAAAAACTTCTCCAGTGCTTCACTATCCATAAAGTTAAGCACATCGAAAACAGCGACAGCCGCATCGAACTCGCCATCTACCTCACAGATGTCTTTATGTTCGACATCCAGACCTTCAGCTTTGGCTTCATCTACCATCACGCCGGAGAGGTCGATCCCCTTGACACTGATACCTTCAGCTTGGAGCCGTTTCATCAATCCGCCGCGACCGCAGCCAATATCTAAAACAGTTTTTGGATCATACGCTGCAATGGTCTGTGCATAGCTGTCATGCAGAAACTCTGTAGACTCTTCAATACCCAGCAGATGCTCTGCACGGGCATAAAGGTCAAGACTCATTCACGACCCTGTTGATCTTCTCATAGAGATCGAGGATTTCCGATTTTTTCTCAAAATAGCTGTTCTTATTGGCGATAAGGTGGGTCGTAGTCTCCATGATCTCTTCGACCACTTCCAAGCCGTTTTGCTTCATAGTCGTGCCTGTCTCGACAATATCGACGATCATATCGGCCAGTCCGACCAACGGTGCCAGTTCAATCGAACCGTACAGCTTGATCACATCCGCCGCAACCGCACGGTCGGCAAAATAGCGTTTGGTAATATTGACCATCTTGGTCGCTACTTTAATCTCCGGTTTGCTGAAATCGAGTTTTTCACCCTTTTTCATCCCGATGGCCACTTTACAGTAGCCCCCTTTCATGTCAAGCAGACGTATTACATCCAGCCCCTGCTCCTCAATGGTATCCAGGCCTACGACACCGATATCGGCAGCCTGATGGTAGACATAGGTCGCTACATCCTGATTTCGTACCAGAAGGAATTTGAAATCAGGTGTTTCCAAAATGAGTTTACGATCATCAAATTTAAAGGTATCACCAAATATCTTCTCGAAAATCTCCAGGGTATCTTCGGCAATTCTACCCTTTGGCAGCGCTACTGTCAGCATCAAAACACCTTCTCTATAATTTTATGCATTCCCTTGAAGATGAGTGCTTCATCAACTACCGCAGAGGGAAAAAGCGTCTGCAGCACTCTGGCATCACCGCCAGTCAGATAGATCGGCAGTCCATAGCGGCTTACTTCGGCATGCAAGAGGCGAAGATAACCGTAACTGACTGCATCACGGGAATTTTTCGGCATTTTATCCAAATCCAGCTCAAAGTTGAATGAGTAGTCAAGCCGCCGGGATATCTCACTGTAACACTTCTGCATCGCTCTTACGCCAGGATAGATAAACCCCCCTTCAAAGAGACCATCTCTTACAAGGTCAACCGTGATCGCGCTGCCCGCATCTATGATGATTCCATTATCAATCGCTTCACATGCCATTATCCTGTCGATTCCCATTGTCTTGTAGTAATTATCCATTGCAATATGGGGCGCGAGATTTATCCAGTCGGGAAGCAGCTCTAAAACAGGATCCAGCTCTGCATTCACGCTGATATAGTAAATATCTTCTTTGAGGGCAGCCGGGTCGAACAGTTCTGCCGACTCTTTGTAGAGCCGATCGCCATCTTGAAAATGAAGCGAGGTATTGCCGATATCACACAAAATCATCAGATAAGCTTCCAGCCCGCTTCAATAAAGGCTTTTTCGGCTTTTGAACAGAGCGGTGCCGTTATCTTGATCAGTTTGTATTTAAAGTTATGATCGCTGAAGATAACCAGCTTCTGATAGATCTCTTCCATCTTCCTGACATCCTTCATCAATACCCTGCTCTTTTGCGAGATGATGAAGAGTGCCGTAAAATAGCCGTGAATATCAGTCGCATGGTAGATTTTGATCTTGTTTCTGACACCCAGCTGTTTCGGTTCAACCTCAAACAGTTTTTTGTAAATCTTCCCTTTTTCACGAAGTGTCTCTACCACATTTCTCATCTTATCATCCTCATCTTCTTTTTCCATTTCTATTCCCTCTTCGGTATCTGCTAATACTCAGCCATCGGGTGACATGCCTGCACGGTCTCTTTAAGGTTCTGCTTCTGGATATGTGTATAGATCTGCGTCGTAAGCAGAGAGGCATGGCCCAACAGCTCCTGCACAACTCTCAGATCTGCTCCGCCGATAATCAGGGCAGTCGCATAGGAGTGCCGCACGACATGCGGAGAGACCCCGAGATATTTCTGCGTGATCTTATACGCCGAAATACGGCTGAGCGGTTTACCCTGATAGTTCAGCCATATCTCCTCTCGTTCAAACGGTATGGCATCCAGATACGCGCAGAGGCTAATCAAAGCCTCTTTGGCAACAGGAATAAGCCGCTCTTTTTCTCCCTTGCCGTGACGCACATGCAGCCACTCCCCTTCTATATCGTCACGCCGCAGTGCAAGACACTCACTGATCCGCAGACCTGTCGCATATAAAAAGAGGATAAGCGCATAATCACGCTGACCTATCCACGTCGTTGTGTCAATACTTTGCAAAGAGCGTTCGATCATAGAATAGTCAAGGAATTTAGGCAGGTTTTTTGGCAGTTTTGCCAGTTTGAATCGTGAAAATTCCTGGACAAAATGACTTTTATAACAGAAATCAAAAAAAGCATTCACAGCAGAAAGTTTACGATTGAGGGTACGCTTGTTATCAATACCCTTTAACTGTTTCAGCACCAAAGCACTATCCATCTGTAAGAGCGGTTTTTTGGCTGCAGACTCTATCTGGGTAAGATCATTTTTATAGGCTTCCACGGTACGAGGACTGAGTGCCCTGGTTACCAAGATATACTCCAAAAACGCTTCAAGCTCGTTGGAGATCACCTATTCAACCGTTATATACTCATCATCGAAGTAGAAGGTCTTGTCGCCGACATAGACATAACCTTCATCAAAATCCGCCTCATAAACTTCATAATCAGCGAGATCTTTATCGAGTACGATCAGGTAGCCCTCTTTTTCCAACAGATAGACTTTGTCGTCAGTCACCACCATACCGAGGAAATGCGCAAACGCGAACTTCTGCTTTGCTTTTAACTCCAGTGAAGGTGTCATCGCAACGACTTCACCCTGTTTCGTACTGATCCAGATACCTTCACTGTTAAAGACAATATCGCGCAGTTCATAACTTTCACGGCGCTCTTTATCTGCCATAGAGAGGATCCGGTAACTTGTCGCAGCGACCATTGTATTACCGACAACGTCAAAATAGATAACATTGTTAAAATGATCTTTTGTACTGACAATCATCGTACGCAGTTTTTGTTTGTTCGCGACATTGATAATAACGATCTTCCCGTCAAGGGTAAGAAAAAGGACAAGGTCGTTCAGAAAGAAAGGATTGACGATCCGGCTATCAACAGCAACCGGTGGATTACCCTGCTCTTTTAAGATCGGCTGCTGTGTCGAGAGTGCATAAAGAGCCATATCGTTATTGGCGAAAAGCACCGCCAAGGTGTCTCCCTGCACAGAGGCTGCTGCAACGGTTTTCTTTAGTGTAAAGAGAATATCATCACGCCCGGCCTCATTGGAAGCCAGCAGTATCTCTCCATCAATCTTACCGGCAATGATCCACCCGCCACTCTGACCGATAAAACGGTATCCCTCAGGAAGGTTTCTATCCAGTATACCCTTGCCCGTAACCACTTGTCCATCTTCCAAAACTGCACCGTCGGATGTCATATCGATGATCGGTTCATCCAGGTCACCGCTGTTCGGCCAATCACCTTTGACACTTTCAGGTTCATAATACTCTTTGGTACTACAGCCGCTAAAAAGCAGTGTCCCCAAGATGAGTGCAGCGAAGTAAAGAGGACGTATCAAAGCTATTTTGCCCCGTAGTGAAGCAGCATACGGGAAAGATCATACATTGGAGAGTTGGATGTTACGCCCTGCAGTTTCTGATGCGCCGCTTCGACTTCATTTTTTTCTATTAACAACACCGCAGACTCTACCAGGGCAAGATCCTTGTAGATTGCATTTTGCTGGTAAGCATAATTTTCAAGAAGTTTCACATCACTGTTAAGTGCTGCCAACTCATAACTTGCCATATCAGAAACAGCAACTGTTTTCGATTTGCTTAATTTTTTAAGTGCCGGTGCATCTTTGGATGTGATCGCATTGGAAAGCTGCCAGACATCAAAAAGGGCAGGATTGACTTGCTCAAGTTCTGCGGCAGCCTGTTTATTGGTTGAATCTTTTTGCAACGCGCTAAAAGCCCTGTTCGCTGCTTCGATCTTGGCATCTTGATTGGAACTGTAAAGGGCCATAGCAGTAACAATTATAACAACCCCTGTCACGGCACCGATCAGCATGTTTTTGTATTTTTTGACAAAACGCTCTGTCTTTACGGCATTTTCAAAGAACTTCTCTTCCGAGTTGAGCTCCTCTTTAACCATATCAATATTTTCTTTCAGACTCAAAACCATATCCTCATATTTATCTATAATATAAAAGCCCAAAATAATATCTAATGGTTCGTTATAATTAACTAAACCGGCTGTAAATTCACTCGACTCAAAAGCTTTTTTTGTTACAATCCCTCCACTAAATCAGAAAGGCTCTCATGCAAGTTGATGACGCGCTCTTAACCCGTCTGGAAAAGCTCTCATATCTTCAGATCTCAGATGATAAACGCCAGGAGATCATAAACCAGCTTAGCGAGATTGTCACCTTTGTCGACAATCTCAGCGAACTCGATACACAAGGTGTAGATGATACATTTGCAATGACAAGTGATGGCACCATTACACGCAATGACACTCCTGCATGCAATACCGCCATCAATGATGATATCCTTAAGCATGCTCCGCAAAGCAGTGAGCAGTTTTTTATCGTACCCAAGATCATCGAATAGTCGTGGTCAAAGTTTACGGTATTAAAAACTGCGATAGTGTCAAAAAGGCACTAAAGTTCTTTAAAACACACAATGTCAGCTACGAATTGATTGATTTCAAGGCAACACCGGTAGATTGTGCTACAATAAATCAATGGTTACAATCAGTAGATATAAAAACGCTTTTGAACACCAGAGGTACGACCTATCGTACACTTGGCCTGAAAGCGATGGATCTGACTGATGAAGATAAAGCGGCATGGCTTTGCAAAGAGAACATGCTGATCAAACGACCGGTTGTCGAATATGATGAAAACGTGATCGTAGCTTTTAACCAATCTCTGTATGAAGGAATCTTTTTACCATGAGTCAAGCATTAGATATTCGTAAACTACTCAAAAGTGTTGTCGCCTATAAAGCATCCGACCTTCACCTTGTAAGCGGGTCTGAACCACAGATAAGGATTGACGGTAAACTCGTAGCACTCAATCTTCCTATACTCGATGGCAAGATGACTGAAGACATGGCTTATTCCATGCTCACAGAAAAGCAGAAGAAAGAGTTTGAAGAGCATAACGAGCTTGACTTCTCTATCGTGCTTCCTGATGTCGGCCGTTTCCGTGCCAACTACTACCGTACTATGGGTGATATAGCCTGTGCTTTCCGTATTATTCCGCTCGAGATCCCATCACTTGATGACCTCAATGCAAAAACTGTTTTTAAAGATATCATTAAGCGTGAAAAAGGTCTTATCCTTGTAACAGGCCCGACCGGTAGCGGTAAGTCAACTACCCTGGCCGCTATGCTGAACGAGATCAACCTGACTGAGAAAAAGCATATTATCACCGTTGAGGACCCTGTTGAATTTGTCCATAGCAATAAAAGCTGTCTCTTCTCACAGCGTAATGTCGGTACCGATACCAACAGCTTTGCTGCGGCACTAAAGTTTGCAATGCGTGAAGACCCTGACGTCATCCTGATCGGGGAGATGCGGGATAAAGAGACCATTGAAGCCGCTCTGACTGCCGCAGAAACCGGCCACCTTGTCTTTGGAACCCTGCACACCAACTCTGCTCCACAGACGATCAACCGTATCATTGATGTTTTCAGCGGAGATGAGCAGCCACAGGTACGTGCGCAGCTATCGACTTCATTGATCGCCGTTATCTCACAGGCACTCTTGCCAAAAATCGGAGGCGGACGTGTTGCGGCACAAGAGGTGTTCATCACCAATCCGGCTATCGCCAACCTTATCCGTGAAGACAAAGTCCACCAGCTCTACTCACAGATGCAGCTTAACCAGGCACAAACCAAAATGGTTACGCAGACCCAGGAGATGCTGGAGTATCTGCAGAAAAAATTCATCACAAGAAACGATGCTATCCAGTATGCCAATCGTCCTGATGAGCTGCTCCGCGCTCTCGGTGAATTATAGAGACCGTCACTTCGACGGTTTTCTCACCCCTTGACTCTCCATCAGATCTCTCTTACCTTTAGAAAAGATACCGGTCACTGCCTAACAGGTTAAAGCCCGTAGAGTCTACTGTTGGTATAGCGCTTACAAAACATTATTATGATTTTTA
>JAYEMF010000003.1:0-18956 GCA_034717975.1 Campylobacterota bacterium | reverse complement strand
TCTCACCCCTTGACTCTCCATCAGATCTCTCTTACCTTTAGAAAAGATACCGGTCACTGCCTAACAGGTTAAAGCCCGTAGAGTCTACTGTTGGTATAGCGCTTACAAAACATTATTATGATTTTTAATTAAAGGTGCCCTAAAGAGAAAGAATAAGAAGAGGAAGTGGCACCATAAGCTCCTGAGCTTATTTGCGCGCTTCTTTCAGTGTATCGGCGATCAAGAATGCCAATTCGAGTGACTGATCCGCATTGAGACGCGGGTCACAATGCGTATGGTAACGGCTTGAGAGATCCTCTTCTGTCACCTGGAATGAACCGCCAACACACTCAGTGACATTTTTACCTGTCATCTCCAGGTGAACACCGCCGGCGTATGTACCTTCAGCTTTGTGAACCTGGAAGAACTGTTTCATCTCTGTCAAAATCTTCTCTACCGGACGTGATTTGTAGCCATTGGCTGTTTTATAAACATTTCCATGCATCGGGTCACAGCTCCAAAGTACTTTCTGTCCTGCCCGTTCAACAGCCTGAACCAGTTTTGGCATGCCATCAGCCACTTTATCTGCGCCCATACGAACGATAACATTCAAACGACCTGCTTCATTCTCTGGATTGAGGCGTTCAATGAGGCGGTTCAGATCATCCGGATCCATCGAAGGACCTGCTTTAATACCGATAGGATTGTTAATGCCACGCATAAATTCAACATGGGCACCGTCAATCTGACGTGTACGATCACCGATCCACAACATATGTGCCGATACATCATACCAGTCACCTGTCATACTGTCCTTACGGGTAAATGCTTCTTCATAAGGAAGCAGGAGCGCTTCATGGGATGTATAGAAGTCTGTTTCACGCAGGGTACGATATGTTTTCGAAGTGACACCACATGCTGCCATAAACTTCAATGATTCATCAATCCCTTCCGCCAACTCTTCATACTTTTCACTCACTTCACTCTGATGAGCAAAGTCAAGGTTCCACTGATGGACCTGATGCAGGTCTGCCAAACCGCCTGAAGCAAAAGCACGGAGCAGGTTAAGCGTAGCGGCAGACTGGTTGTAGGCATGAATCATGCGTTCAGGATCCGGTACACGTGCAGCTTCGGTAAAGTCAACGCCATTGATGATATCGCCACGGTAACTGGCTAAGGTAACACCATCAACAGTCTCCGTATCTGCAGAACGCGGCTTGGCGAACTGTCCGCCAAGACGACCTACTTTGACGACTGGCATACCGGCAGAAAAGGTCATGACTATAGCCATCTGCATCATTGCCTTAAAGGTATCGCGGATATTTGTCGCATGGAACTCTGAAAAACTCTCAGCACAATCCCCGCCCTGAAGCAAAAATGCACGTCCTTCAACGACTTCAGCCAGTTGGCTTTTCAGATTTCTAACCTCTCCGGCAAAAACAAGAGGCGGGTAATTTTTCAACTTTTCCAATACTTTGTTCAGTGTTTTTTGGTCCGGGTAAGTCGGCTGCTGCAAAATAGGCAGATCCTGCCAGCTTGATGGGTTCCATGTACTCATTTTAAACCTTATCTAAAATAGTTATCTCTTGGTGCATACTGCACCGGAAAATTAAGGTTATTATATTACAGAAAAAAAGATTAAAAGATGGCCAGAGAGCGTATCAAAAGCTAACTTTATGCTTTAAAATGTATAATTATGCATCTAATAAAGCGTATGGTAGTGCAATGAAAAAAGATGATGCCAAGGTCTTACTTTCCAGTGTCTATGATGAGATTCTAGCTCATATAGACCGTAACGATGATCAAGTCGATGAAGAGCTGCTAATCGATTTCTTACATGATATTGCCAATGCCGTGATCAAAAGTGATTTCAACAAATCTTTTGATTTCTACTCACAACAACTCACCTTTGAAGATGAGTATAAACTTCTCGCAGAACAGAGTCTTCACTCCTACTCCAATACCAGTGACAAGTTTGCCGAATTGACCAAAGAGCAGCTAAAAGCACTTGATGAGTTACATGAGAGTAAAATTGACATCACTGCTGTAACTGATCGTTTTGCCTCCATCCAATCAGACTTGCATGGCGAAATCAGCCAGGCCAATTCTACGATCTCCGAATTGATCCAACGTGTCAAAGAACTTGAGAACAAAGCGGCAATCGACCCCCTGACCAAAGTCTACAATCGTCGAGGACTCGACAGTTATCTTGATACCATCATCAATCATCACCATCAAAAAGATCTCGTCATGCATCTCTATATGATAGATATCGATGACTTCAAAAAGGTCAATGACACTTATGGCCACCTCGTTGGCGACAAGGTGCTCATTTTTGTTGCAAACATGTTGAAGAAAACGCTGCGCGATGGGGACAAGGTATTCCGCTTTGGCGGCGAAGAGTTTGTCATTGTTCTCAACCGCATCACACACGAAGGGTGCAAAATGGTCGCTGAACGCCTCCTCGATCTTGTCCGCAACAATAAACTGATCAGCCAGAGTGGACAGATATCAGTCACGATGAGCATCGGTGCTACACAATTCAAAACCGGTGACACAATAGAAACACTAATACAAAGAGCGGACGAAGCCCTCTACCTTGCCAAAGAGAATGGTAAAGACCAATTGAAAGTGAAAACATAATGGAATTTAATTATTTCGATCTAATTATTACAGTCATTGTCCTCCTTCTGGGACTCAAAGGTATTATTAACGGATTTTTTAAAGAGCTTTTCGGTCTGATCGGGATTATCGGTGGTATCTTTATTGCCTCGCGCATGGGTGACACTGTCGGTACGGCCGTTAATGATGCTCTTTTTCATTTTGAAAGCGGTGCAGCAGTCAATTTCACCGGTTTCCTTATTACCCTGTCTGTATTCTGGATCATTATGGTCTCTATCGGTCTACTGCTCAAAAAGTTGGGAAAAATGAGCGGGCTTGGCCCGGTCGATCGTGTCTTTGGCTTTGTATTTGGAAGTGGGAAGTTTTTTCTGATCGGCTCCGTCATCATCTATGCTATTTTCAATATTAAAACTATCCGTGAGAATCTGGAACCGGCCATGGAAAACAGTTTTATGTTTCCTGTGATGGTCGATACCGGTGGATTTATTATGCACCTGGACCCGGTTGAAATCGCAGATGATATCAATGAAACCATTACAGACACGGTTGCAATCACCAAAGAGAAAATTGAGATCACCACGACTGAAATCTCCGATGCAACCCAGGAAACACTTCAGGAAGCTCCAGAAAAAATCATGGAGGAAGTTAAAGAGAAACTTGAAAGCAACAATACGTCGGAAGAGGCCTCTGAGTGAATACACAGACAAATTTTGACGAACGTACTATTGAGTATGAAAAGCTGCTGAGCTACTTCAAGGCGCTGTTGAAAAAAAATGACCTCAAGTTCACCCGTCAGCGTGAAGCGATCCTCGAATCCCTGTACAATTCAGACGAGCACCTTACGCCTGAAGAGCTCTACAATCTCATCCAGGAGAACCATCCGGATCTTAAAACCGGTATTGCCACTGTCTACCGAACCCTTCAGCTGCTTGAAGATCATAATATCGTCACCTCCCTCTCTTTTGGAGCACAGGGTAAAAAGTATGAACTTGGTGCCAAAGCACATCACGATCACATGATCTGTACCGAATGCGGTGATATCATTGAATTCGTCGATGCAGAGATTGAAAAACGCCAGCATCTGATTGCTGACGAACTCGGTTTTAAAATGCAGAACCACTCAATGCAGATCTACGGTATCTGTAAAAACTGTAATAAATAAAAGGAGAACTATTTGGCTTTTGAAAACCAGTATGTCCAGCAGCGAATAGAAAAAGCTGAACGCTTGCGTGAACTAGGGATCAACCCTTATGCCAATAACAGCGAAAGAAATACAACCATCGCTAAATATCTTTATGTCAATTCCGATGTTGCGGAACTTGAAGAGCGTCGGGACGAAAACCGTCACTACATTGTAGCCGGACGGATCAAGTTTTTCCGTATTATGGGGAAAGCAAGCTTTCTAAAGATTGAAGATGAAAGCGGCATGCTGCAGGTCTATGTTGCCCGCGACAACCTTCCTGAAGGTTTCTACAACGATATCTTCAAGAAGATGATCGAAGTTGGCGACATCGTTGAAGTGGGCGGTTACCCATTTGTAACCAACAAAGGGGAACTCTCACTCCATGTTGACAGTTTCAAGGTCCTGACCAAAGCGATCTCCCCGCTTCCTGAAAAATTTCATGGGATCACCGATAAAGAGATGCGTTACCGACAGCGCTACCTTGACCTTATCATGAATGCGGAAGTACGTAAAACTTTTCATATTCGTTCCAAAGTAATCAGTCTGACACGTCGCTTCTTTGAGGACAAAGGCTTCTTGGAAGTAGAGACACCGATGATGCATCCTATTGCCGGCGGAGCCAACGCTAAACCATTCGTTACGCATCACAATGCCCTTGGCGTTGACCGCTACCTCCGTATCGCGCCGGAACTTTACCTCAAACGCCTGATCGTCGGCGGATTCGAAGCCGTCTTTGAGATCAACCGAAACTTTCGTAACGAAGGAATGGATGCCACACATAACCCTGAGTTCACTTCCATTGAATTTTACTGGGCCTATAAGACCTACAAAGACCTGATCGAGATCACTAAAGAGTATTTCGAGTATCTTTTTGACCATCTCGAACTGCCGACACTCCTGCCTTACGGGGAACTTGAAGTTGATTTTTCAAAATTCTCAGAGATTCCGCTCATCAAATCACTCAGTGATATCGGTGGTGTTCCAGAAGCAATCGTCAATGATAAAGAGCAGATTATCACCTACCTGAAAGAGCGTCATATCGAAGTCAATACACAGATGAATCTGGGTCAACTTCAAGGTGAGCTCTTTGATGAGTTTGTCGAAGCCAAATTGATCAACCCGACATTCATTACCGAGTATCCGGTAGAGATCTCTCCTCTGGCACGCCGCAGTGATGAAAAGCCTGATCTGACAGAACGTTTCGAACTCTTCATCGCCGGTCGCGAGATCGCCAATGCCTTCAGTGAGCTTAACGACCCTGTCGATCAGCTCGCTCGCTTTGAAGGCCAGATGGAAGCCAAAGAGACAGGCGATGATGAAGCCCATGAGATGGATGAGGACTTCGTCAATGCCTTGAGTTACGGGATGGCTCCGACTGCCGGTCAGGGTATCGGTATCGATCGTCTTGTCATGATGCTTACCAATGAGCACTCCATTCGGGATGTGCTGCTTTTCCCGGCTATGAAACCACTAATCCAAGAAACAAAAGAAGAAGAGGAATAAGAATGAGTTTTTTACAAGAATTTGACAGTGAAATTTACACACTTTGCGAGCAGGAACTTGAACGCCAGACCGACCACCTTGAGATGATCGCATCAGAAAACTTTACGTTACCGGCTGTAATGGAAGCGATGGGTTCTGTCTTTACAAACAAATATGCCGAAGGCTACCCGATGAAACGCTACTATGGCGGATGTGAGTATGCCGATGGTGTTGAGCAGCTGGCAATCGACCGTGCCTGTGAACTCTTTGGATGTAACTATGCCAATGTACAGCCCCACTCCGGTTCACAAGCCAACGGTGCCGTCTACGCCGCCCTTCTTAAAGCGGGTGATAAACTGCTCGGTATGGATCTTAGCCACGGTGGTCACCTCACTCATGGTTCCAAACCAAGTTTCTCAGGGAAAAACTACAGCAGTTTTACTTATGGTGTGGAGCTTGACGGACGTATCAACTACGATCGTGTTCTGGAGATCGCCAAGATTGTCCAGCCAAAGATCATCGTCTGCGGTGCTTCTGCCTATGCCCGTGAGATCGACTTCAAACGATTCCGTGATATCGCTGATGAAGTCGGTGCGATCCTGTTTGCCGACATCGCTCACATTGCAGGTCTTGTAGCTGCCGGTGAGCACCCTAGCCCATTCCCGCATGCAGATGTGGTTACTACAACAACCCACAAGACACTGGCCGGCCCTCGCGGCGGAATGATCATGTGTAATGATGAAGATATCGCCAAAAAGATCAACTCGGCGATCTTTCCGGGTCTTCAGGGCGGTCCCCTTGTTCATGTCATCGCTGCCAAAGCCGTCGGTTTCAAATACAATCTCTCTGCTGATTGGAAAGCCCATGCCAAGCAGGTCAAAGCCAATGCAGCCGTATTGGCAGATGTGCTTGTGAAGCGGGGTTACGACGTTGTGAGTGGCGGTACGGACAACCACCTGGTTCTTGTCTCATTCATCAATAAAGAGTTCAGCGGTAAAGATGCCGATGCAGCACTCGGACGTGCCGGTATCACTGTTAACAAAAACACGGTTCCGGGCGAAACACGTTCACCGTTCGTCACCTCTGGTATCCGTGTCGGTTCACCGGCATTGACGTCACGCGGTATGAAAGAGAAAGAGTTTGAACTCATTGCCAACCGTATTGCCGACGTTCTTGACGATATCAACAATGAAGCTGCGCAGGCTGAGATCAAAGAAGAGTTGAAAACCCTTGCTCAGCAATTCGTCATCTATAACCAACCGACCTATTAGTCAAAGGAGACAATCATGACCAGCATGGATATGAAGCTGATTAAAATGGTCGGCGATCACTACTGGCTCAAACATGATTCTGTTGTAGGTAAGATTGAGTATAAAGGGCGTACTTTTTTCAATAAATATGAAAAAGTCGCAAAACCACTCAATCAACAGGTCATCAATCAGCACCTGAAAAAAGAGATCACGGTCGCCCACTCTCTGATCAACCGGATGGGTAAAGTTGAAAATATTGTCATAGATTACAACGGTCGTGATCCACAGCGTTTCTACCATAAGGCACAGTTATTGCTACGTGAAGAGGGATTTATCAATTTCACGGCGTTTGAGACAAAAACTCCGGGGCATCTACATGTTTACATTCATAAAGGGCATACTACCTTGCAAGAAGCCATTCAGCTGGGCAAGATGCTTTCGATGAAACTGGCTGCGAAACAGCCTAAACAGTGGCGTATGTTCCCAACCCAGGATCTGCCGCCGGAATATAACATTTTAAACCTGCCGTATGAGGTTTATGCCAAGGAGCGCGGAGCTTCTTGGTCAAAACATATGTGAGAGCCGTAAGCAAACGCCAACTGCTTGGTGTTTGTAGGCCCGGAACCAAAGGTGATGTCCGAAGGACCACCAACGCAGACCTATAGAACGAAATTAGCAATTCAAGGAGCATATAAGATGGAAGAGAAAAACGAACTTAATGACATAATCCTGAACAAAGGTGGCAGTAATGCCGGAAATAAGAAAGTACTGCTGGCTATTGCAACCCTTGCGATTGTACTGATTATTGTAGTCGTTATTATGAATCGTATCAGTGCTGATTCAAATGAGCATCTCCCACAGGCAGTTTTACCGCCTGAGCCGACTGATATCCCTGCCCTTGTTGAAGACGACCCACTCTTTGAACCGGTTCCGATTATCGAAGAGGAACCCGCAAAAAATGACAACCTTGACAAAATTGCCCAAAAACTCAAAAAAGAGAGTCTTGCAGAAGAGGAAGTTGTCGTCATTGAACCTGTCGCCAAGCCTCAACCGGTTGTCAAACCGACACCAAAACCGGTTGCCAAGCCTGCAGTAAAACCAAAAGCAGTTGCTGAAGGCAAATATTATATTCAGGTGGGTTCATTCTCAAAATATGCTCCGAATAAAAAGTTTATAAAATTGATCACGGACAACGGCTACAGTTACACCTACCATAAAGTCGTCCGCAGCGGCAAAACGATCAACAAAGTCCTTGTCGGTCCGTTTGAGAATGAAGCAGCAGCACGCAAAGCGATCCCTGTCATTCGTAAAAAAATCGAATCAGGTGCATTCCTGACAAAGGTCTGATTTGATTTTTCATCAAGAGTTCCTTCTCGATCAGTTTGCACCGATTGCTGTCTACGACAAGCTGAAAGAAGTTTTTCCGGATGAAATAAGCTTTCTCTTCGAAAGTGCAGGCAGTTCAGAGGGTAACTACAGTATTGTAGTTATCGGTGCCCGCGAGCGCCTTCAATATCAGAACAAAACAACTTGCTATACCAATCCTGACGGCCAAAAAGAGCTCATTGATCAATCACCTTTTGATTTCCTGAAATCTTACTATGGCACTATCGATACAACACTCTACAAAGAGAGTTGTAAAGCGTTAAACGTAGGTTATGTCGATGGGTTTATCGGCTACATCGGTTACGATATGGTACAGGTCTTTGAGCCGGTGCTCGAGCCATATATGGACAATCTGACCGATACGATGCAGACGCCTGACATGGATCTCATCCTGCCAAAGATGGTTGTTGTCTACTCCCATAAAGATCATAAAATCACGCTTATCTCAACACTAACAAGTATGCAAGAGGAGTTTGAGAATATTGAAGCAGCTCTTAAATCTTCGTATGACTATATGCCGTTAACCCCGATGCAGCATGATCAGGGTGGAAGCTTTGCTTTTTCAAAAGAGCGCTTTTTCGAGATGGTTGCTGATTCCAAAGAGATGATTAAAAGCGGTGATGTCTTTCAGATCCTCATGACCAATCGCTATACCCGTAAAGCCGAGGTCGATCCATTCAGTTTTTACCGTATTTTACGTACTAAAAACCCATCGCCTTACATGTTCTTGATGGAATATGAAGATTTCAGTATCGTTGGTAGTTCACCGGAGGTCATGGTTCGTCTGAGTGAGGGAGAGCTGCTCTTGCGCCCGATTGCAGGGACTCGCAAACGCGGTACGACTCCGCAGCGGGATAAAGAGCTTGAAGAGGAGCTTCTGGCAGACCCGAAAGAGCTGGCTGAGCACCTGATGCTGATCGATCTTGGCCGTAATGATGTCGGTCGTGTCGCTAAAACCGGAACTGTCCAGGTCCAGGATATGATGCATATTGAACGCTACTCGCATGTCATGCACATTGTCACCGATGTTGTAGCCCAACTGCGTGACGATAAAGATATGTTTGACCTCTTTGCCGCAACGTTTACTGCCGGAACGATGACCGGTGCGCCGAAGATCCGTGCAATGGAACTGATCGCCGAGTTTGAAGGCCTCAAACGTGGTTTTTACAGTGGTGCTATCGGTTACTTCGGATTTGACGGCAATATGGACAGCGCCATTACTATCCGTACTTCACTCGTCAAACCGGATGAAGTGATCCTGCAAGCCGGGGCCGGCATCGTTGCCGATTCACAGCCTGAACTGGAGTACCTCGAAGTTCACAACAAACTCGGAGCTCTGATGAGCTCTCTGGATGATCTAAAAACCTAGTCACCAGACCTTCGGGTGGTACACCAGTAGATCATCTTCTCTTTATATGGGTTCAGTCGTACTTTCCGGTTCACCGAAATAATACCCCTGGAACTCATCTACACCATACGATTTTGCTATATTGTAAACCTCTTCGGAGTGTACATATTCCGCAATGGTCTTGACGCCAAGCTGCTGCGCCAGCATAACGATGGTTTTGACAAAAATTTGGCTCTCTTTATTGTCTGTCAGATTTTTGATCAATGAGCCGTCAATTTTCAGGTAATCCGGTTTCAAAATAAAGACATGCGAATAGTTTGAGTAGCCGCTGCCAAAATCATCAATAGCGATTTTTGCTCCGTAGTCATGTACCTTCTCCACAAAGTTTATGATAAAACTGTAATCACTGATATTCTCATTTTCAGTAATCTCAAAAATGATCTTTTCAGGGTGTCTGCATCTGCCAAGTTTTTCAAAAATGAAAGATTGCATCAATTTATCCATCATATCGCTTGGCGTCAGGTTGATAGAGATACTCTGTTCGATCTTCTCAGCTTTTTTAAACCCTTGTGAAATAATGGTTTTCGAGATGGCCGGATAGAGATTGAACTTTTGGGAGAGCTCCAGAAAAAAATAGGGGGAGATGACCTCTTTCTTGCCTTCAATCATCTTGATCATTCTGACCAGAGTCTCATACTTGATCACTTCTCCCGCATCATTGACAATAGGCTGGTAATAGGCGACAATATTTTCCTGTTCCAAAGCATATCGCAGATCTTTTTTGATGGAAATAACCTTGTGCGTATCCTTTTTGGAGTCAATGTCACTACTGTAGAAAAGATAAGGCTGCTGGGACTCCTGGGCTTTTTTCAGGGCCATGTCGGCCTTTTCCAGACTTGTATCAAAGCCATAGGAAACGCCTATCGTCACTTCAAGCTCTATGGGGATGTTCAGTTCATGAAGGTAAAACTTCTCTTCTTTTACCTCTTCAAAAATTGTATTTGAAAACGTGCTGAAATAAATTTCACTCTCCAGTTCGTCAGACACCTTCAGCATAATAAACTCATCTGAGGAGATCCGGAAAGGCATCATACTGTTTTCAGTCGCCATAGTCTGTATAAAAACGCTGAACTGTTTTAAAATTACATTACCGTTGCTGATACCGTAGAGTTCATTGATGTTTCTAAAGCCATTGATATCGATCAAAAGGATCACAGACTTTGCCTTACCCTTTAACTTCTGAAGCAGGGCGTCACGGTTTGGCAAACCGGTCAGTTCATCCGTATAAAGCTGTTTTCGGATGGTTGAGATATAGAAATTCAGACTGTAGTTTAGTATAAAAAGGAGAAACAGAATAGAGATGATGACAGATAGCATTAACAGTATTCTGAGTTTATTGTAATCAGAAATCTCAGTAGTGATGTTTTCTGCTGTTATGATAAAAGCGGCTTTTTTCCCTTTATGATCTTTTAGGAGCAGTTGAGAGTTGACCGAGTAGGTATTGCCACTTATGTTGGCAAAATATCTTTTCTCAAATGACATCTGCTTGAAAAGTTTGATAAAAAAAGGATCCTCTTCGGCCAAGGCATACTTCTCTTTTTGAATCATCCGACGTTGACTCATCAGGACATCCTGCATACTTTTACGGATGACAAGGGCATACCGCATAGGTACGACTTCAGCAATGACTTCCATGAATGCGGCAGGTTCCACCCCGAACTCCACAAGGCCGAGATACTCCTCTTTATAAAAGATGGGAATAACGATGCGATGGGTCATCTTGAGTTTGCCGACTTCAAATCCGTAATGTACTTTCCTGAGTGTATTGGTATCGACAATGATCTTTCTTCTTGGATTGATGGGGTCACCGAACATCTCCGGTTTGTGCACCCGTAAAAATGTGGAACCGTCCGGTAGACGGAAGGACATGATCTTGATATAGGGGTTCTCTGCTTGCATCTGTTTTAATTGGGGTGAGACAATGTGGTATAGAGAAGTTCTGTCACGCTCTTTAAATGACTCTTTGACACCATATACATCGAGTATATTCTTTAAACGGCTTTCATATTGCAGATTATGCTGCTGAAGTACTCTTTGAAGAAGAGTGTTCAATGTCTCTTCCCGGCGATCAAGCTGCTGTGCCAACTGTTGATCAAGAAAGTTGTTGAGATAGAAAAAGGCAGGGGTGCTGAGCAGTATAATAATCGTCAAAGAGAGTAGAAGCGTTCGATATTTAATTTTCTGCTCGATCTTCATAACTTATCCAGTATATAAAATATTCTAGCCTTTGATAATATTATCACAATTAACGTTTCAATTTCCCATTTGAAAGATCAAGCCTCCTGATTTTATTTATTTTTTTTTGCTTTACTTATGATAAACTCTTTTTATCTCAATCTAATGAGCCATTATGATCACAATCGAACATCTCAGTAAGAACTATCATGAGGGTGAAGTGACCACACAGGTCATCCGGAACCTGGACCTCACTATCGACGATGGTGAATTTGTGGCCATTGTCGGCCCAAGCGGAAGCGGTAAAAGTACCCTGCTCAATCTTGTCGGCTGCCTCGACAGGCCCGAGAGCGGCAGTGTCACCATCAATGAGACGGTCGTTTCATCCCTCTCCACAAAAGAAGCCTCGCGTTTTCGTTCGGAACATCTTGGTTTTATCTTTCAGGATTTTAACCTGATCGAGAGTTTTACAGTCTATGAGAATGTCGAGTTTCCCCTCTCAGTGATCTTGCATCAGAGCGATACCCGGCAAAAGGTCGAAGAGGTGCTCGAGGCCATTGGTATGCTGGATCAAATTGACAAATATCCTGACCAGTTGAGCGGTGGTCAGAAACAGCGTGTCGCTGTTGCCAGGGCCCTTGTAGTGAAACCAAACATCATCCTCGCCGATGAGCCTACAGCCAACCTTGACAGTGTCTCAGCCAAAAAAGTGATCGACCTGATGAAGCAGATGCAAGAGCAGTTCAATACGACCTTTATCTTCTCCACGCACGATTCCAAGATCATGAATGAAGCCAAACGTATTGTCACCCTCGAAGATGGCCAGATTATTGACGATAAGGTGCTCGCATGAAAAGTCTGAAGATAGCCTACCGAACCCTGAACCGCACCCGACGCCGCGCGGCACTCACCACCTTGCTCATCACCATCGGTGTCCTTTTTGTGCTCCTCTTTGCCGCCTTTTCCGGCAGCTTTAAATCCTATATGATCGGTCAGATCACCGACAGTATGCTCGGACATCTTCAGATCCATAAAAAAGGGTATGTCGCCAGCCTGGACAATATGCCCTTGGATAAAAACCTGCCGCCGCAGGCTGTTGAAAAGATCAGTGCTCTTCTTGATGAACTGCCTGTCGTTGAGAGTTACACCTTCCGCCTCAAACACTCTGCCCTTATCAGTGACTTTGAGAACTCGACCAATCTCCGTCTCAACGGTATCAATCCGGAGAATGAGCATATAACACTCCCTCTGCTGAAAGATCGTATCAATGGAAATCCTCATATCAAACGGGGTGAAGTCCTTATCCCCGATATTGTGGCAAAAGGGATGAAACTCAAAGTCGGCGATACCGTGGTTTTGGTAGCTACCAACCGTGCCGGATCGATGAATGCCGTTACCTTTAAAGTGGGCGGTATCATCGGGATAATCTCCGGACCGGGCGGGCGTGACGGCTATATCCATATTGACGATTCGCGTAAGCTTCTGCGCATTAAAAAGCTTGAAGTCAATGAAGTCGTCATTCGGCTGAGTGATATCAGCAAACTTCCAAAAGTGCAAAAAAAGCTCAAAGATGAGCTGCTTTCCGGTGAGAAGAAAGGGCTGGAGATCCATGACTGGCAGAAACTGAGCCCATTTAGCAACATCGCCAAGATGATCGATCTTATGAGCCTCTCTATCCAGATCATCCTTGTCTCTATCGTTTTGATCTCCATCCTCAATGTGATGATCATGAGTGTATACGAACGGATTAAAGAGATCGGGACACTCAGTGCGATCGGAACGCCATCCTCATTTATTATCCTCACCTTCCTTTTTGAAGGATTGCTGCTGGGGATTGCAGGTTTGATTATCGGTATCGTCGTCTCATACGGCATTATCACGCTGACCGGAGATATCACTATTGCATTTGGACGCCAGGATGAGATCATTCTCTCACCGATGCTCCCATTTGCCAAAGTGATCATGATCAGTGTCCTGGTGATGATCGTCGCCGCGATCGCATCACTCTACCCTGCCATCAAGGCGGCCAGAATGAATCCCGTCGATGCCTTAAGGAGCTGACATGCGCTATCTTATTCTTCTTTTCCCGATTCTTTTGCTCTCAGCTGATCTGCTCCGGCAGATCGATGAACGGCTGCAGCCCTTCTCCTATGAGAGTTACCGTAAACTGATCAATATCGAATCAGACGGGACGCAAAAAGAGTTTGTGATGTACATGGTCAAAAAAGACAAAGACAAAGTTGCTTCACTCTTCCTTTCACCTGCGAGTGATAAGGGTCGTTCAACACTCCGGCTGGACGACAACATGTGGCTCTTTATCCCCGGTATCGCCAAACCGCTTCGCATCGCCTCCATGCAGAGCGTTACCGGCGGTGTCTTCAACAATGCCGACATTATGCGGCTTGATTTCAGTGTCGAGTACAGCATCACTGCACAAAGCGAAGATGAGACTTCCTACCATCTTGAACTCAGTGCCAGACATGAAGGGGTTACCTACGAAAACCTGAAAATGGTTGTCGATAAAAGCACTCTCTTTCCGCAGAGCATCGACTGTATCGCCGGAGGGATCGTGCTCAAGACCATTCGCTACCTCAAGCCAAAAGATTTCGGCGACGGCATCACCCGTCCATCCGTACTGGAGACCACCAGCCAGCTGCAAAAAGGGTACAAAAGTATCATGATCTTCGGCAAGATCAAAAAACGTGATTTCGACGACACCGTCTTTACCCTTGAAAACCTCTCCAAACTGGATGAGATACGTTGAGAAAAATCCTTTTAGTCCTACTCCTCGGCACAACTCTGATCGCCGGGGAGTATGACGATCTTGACTTCGATACGGAAAACTTTGAAAAAAAAGCTCTGGAGTATCAGGGTTACCTCCGCAGTGACAACACCTATCAGCATAGTGACCGGCAGAACAAAAAGATAGCCAGCACCAACAACGAACTAAACCTGCGTGCCGATCTCGAATATGAACTGCTTAACCTGCATGCCGACTACTCTTTTTTCTACCGTCATGTCGAATATAACAGTGCCGATCACGAATCAACGCTCAACGCTCTCTACCAGCGGTTTGGTGATGAGCGCCAGAGCCTGCATATCGGTAAAGAGGTACTCCGCTGGGGGAAAGGATATGCCTACTCTCCGGTCGCTTTTTTTGAACGGCCTAAAAATCCGGTCTATCCGGAACTCTCCAGGGAGGGGTACTGGATGGCACACGGAAAGTTGACCCGCACTGTTGATGCAAGCCTGCTGAAAAATTACACCATCAGCCTGATCGCCCTTCCCGATGTCGATGAGAACAGTGATTTATTTGAGCACACCGACAGTCACTATGGGGCTAAACTCTATATGTTACTGGAAAAAACAGATATCGATCTGATCATTGCCAATGACGCCTATGGGATCGATTTTTCCAGTGATGTTTCAGGAGGCCTTGAACTGCACGGCGAATATGCCCGTAAAGATTCTATTGAGAGTTATTTAGGCGGTTTACGTTTTCAAAGTGAGACAGACCTGACACTTATCGCCGAATATATGAAAACGTTTCAAGCCGACAGACTGCTCTATCTCAAGGCCACACAGAAAGAGCCGTTTGATATTGTCTATTCAAGCCTATACGCGCTTTATATCAAAGAGATAGATGAGGATTTTTATCGTATTCAGGCCGGGGGAACCTATGACTTTAAAAATGGATTAACCGTCGATCTTGCCCTGCTTGAAAGTGATCAAGGGCATGGCGTTAAAGGGATACTCTATTACTACTTTTAGCGCTGATATATATCCGCTCTAAAGTGTAAATAAGCTAAAATAGATCTAAAAAAGCCTTACTAAATGAAACTTTTTGCCATTTTCGGCGATCCAGTCGCCCACTCCCGTTCTCCATTGATGCACAATCATGTCTTCAAGTCACTCGACTTTCCCGCCTGTTATACGCGTGTCCATCTCAAAAAGGGCTCTGAACTGAAAGAGACCTTTTTCAGGCTTGGCCTCAGCGGTGCCAATGTCACCGTTCCGCATAAAGAAGCCGCCTTCGCGGCATGCGACGAGATCCGCGGTTTTGCCCAGCAGGTCGGCGTCGTCAATACCCTGATCAATGAAAATGGCAGACTCATCGGTTACAATACCGATGCAGATGGATTCATGTTTGCCATCGAACCGTTTGGGTCTATTAAAACCGTTCTGATCATCGGTGCCGGAGGAACGGCCAAAGCACTTGCCTCTAAATTTCAGGAGAGCGGACTAGAAACGACCGTGCTCAATCGAAGCGAGGGAAGGCTTGACTACTTCAAAGAGAAAGGTTTTCAGACGCATAGCTGGGAGACAATACCTACAGAGGCGTATGATCTTATTGTCAATACTACCTCGGCCGGCCTTGAAGACGATAACCTCCCTGCCCCTGAAACACTTGTCAGGCCACTATTACAAAAATGCCGTTTTGCGGCTGATGCCATCTACGGCAAACTCACCCCTTTTTTACAACTCGCTTCGGAAATGGGAATTAAATACAAAGATGGCTCAGATATGCTGTTGGGACAGGGCGTCTTGGCCAATGAGTACTTTACCGGCGGGTGCCTTGCACGTGAAGCCATCAAAAATGTGATGCGGCAGACATTTGAATTCTAGCTCTTTTCTTTCACACGTATCAGGCTTTTCAATGCCTTTTTGGTGGCAGATTCATATCAGGATGCCTTAGGGTAAGCCGATACAGATTATTTCTACGACCTGGCAACAACCATACTTTATAACGTCCCTTCATTCAAAGAAAGTAGAAAATCGACCTATAAGAGGGATTTTTAGCAGCCCTCTGTCTCTCCCATTACACATCGCGAAAATCCCTTCTAGAAGGCACCTGTATAAATTCCACAAAAATAGTTATATTTTCCTGCTATTTTTGCCAGTGTAATGCCAGCGAAACCTCTTCTATATACAATGACGGTATGTCAACAGATACTCCGAAAAGGAATGATTATGAACTTACATAGTTACAAAATTGATCCGAAATACAGTACAAGCGTTGCCTATTTCTCCATGGAATTTGCCATTGACCAGGCCCTTAAAACATATTCCGGCGGTCTGGGATTTTTAGCAGGATCGCACATGCGAAGTGCCTATGATCTGCATCAAAATACAATAGGCGTCGGCATTCTGTGGAGTTACGGCTATTATGACCAGAGTCGTTATAAAGACCGGACCATGAAATCTGAATTCATACGGAAATACTACTACTTCCTTCAAGACCTCGATATTCAGACCACCGTCAGGATCAAATCCACTGATATCCATATCAAAGCCTTTCTACTTCCGGACAGCGTATTCGGATCGGCGCCGCTGATCCTCCTGACGACCGATATCCCTGAAAATGATTTTCTGGCCCAGACCATTACCCAGCACCTCTATACTGCCAATGAAGAGACCCGCATTGCACAGGAGATCGTCCTTGGAATCGGCGGGGTGAGAATACTTGAAGCCATCAATCAGAAGATCGACATCTACCATATGAATGAAGGGCACGCCCTGCCGCTTGCTTATGAACTATATGACAGATACCGGGATCTTGAAGAAGTAAAAAAGCGGGTAGTCTTTACAACCCATACGCCCGAGGATGCGGGGAATGAAAAGCACACGATCCATATCCTGCACAAATTCGGTTTTTTCAACAACCTGACTCTTGATGAAATTCGTCAAATAACCATGATGCATGACGATACATTCAATCTGACAGTAGGTGCGCTGCGCACTTCGAAAATAAGCAATGCCGTTTCAAGGTTTCACGGCGGTGTTGCCAATCACATGTGGCGAAATTGTGAGGGAAGATCGGAGATCACCCATATTACGAATGCGCAAAACCGGCGTTTCTGGACTGACAGAGGGATGCTCGCCGCATTCGATCAGCATGAGGATTATGAACTGATCGCCCGAAAGAAGCATCTCAAGCATACACTTTTTAATATCGTTGCCGGCCAGACAGGCAAGGTGTTCGATCCGGAGGTCCTGACCATTGTATGGGCCAGACGGTTCGCAGCATATAAACGGCCCGGGCTTTTAAAACATGATTTCGCCCGTTTCAAACAGATGCTTGAAAATGAAGAGCGCCCCGTTCAGATCATCTGGGCCGGGAAACCATACCCGTTTGACACGCAGGCCGTCAATGCCTTCAATGAACTGATCCATATCAGTCATGACTTCAAACGGATGGCCGTACTGGTCGGCTATGAACTTGAGCTCTCGCGTTTTTTAAAAAAAGGGAGTGATATCTGGTTGAATACACCCCGTATTTCGCGTGAGGCCAGCGGTACCAGCGGTATGACGGCAAGCATGAATGCTTCTATCCACTTCTCGACAAATGACGGATGGCATCCGGAGTTTGCAAAACACGGCATCAATGCCTTTACCATCCCTCCGGCCGACTATCATCTGTCATTGGAAGAGCAGGATGATATAGATAACAGAAACATGATGGATATTCTTGAGAACGAGATTATCCCGCTCTACTACGATAAACCGAAAAAATGGGTAGAGATGATGAAAACGGCGATGTCAGACGTGATTCCGACATTTGACTCCGGGCGTATGGTGCATGAATACTATACCAAAATGTATGATTACCCGCGTCCCTCTTAAATCAAAAAAGCCGGCCAGCTTCAGTAAAAGACTATTTAAACGATATAGCTAGACTTTCACACGGTCCTGCAATGCCCTGGAGAGTGAGAGCATATCGATATTTTCCAGGCTGACACCTGTCGGAACACCCTGGGCGATACGGCTGAATTTAATGCGGTAGTCCAAGAGTTTATCTTCGATGAACAAGATAACCGCATCATTGGCGATGGAAGGTGTCAGGGCAAAGATCACCTCTTCTATCCCGCTCTCTACCATCGCCTTAAGATGCGAGATATCCAGCTCATCCAGTGCACTCAAGACAAAATAGCGTCCATCAAAAAGAGCGTTCTCTTCCAGTGTCAGGATATCTTTGGCATTTTCAACAATACAGAGCAGTTGATGGTTACGGCTCTCATCGGAGCAGATAAAGCAGAGTTCATCCTCGCTCATACCGCCGCAGGAGTGGCACTTTTTGAGTGATCCCAGTGCATTTTCAATGGCATGTGCAATTTTAAGCGCAGTAAAATTGTCATTCATCACCATGTGATATGCCAGGCGTGTTGCCGACTTCTGCCCGACGGTAGGAAGTTCCTGCAGGGCATCAACCAGTTTGTTGAATTTCTCGAGCGAGTGTTTCATGTGCGAATTTTAGCCAAAATTAGATTAGGGAAGAGGAAAGCTGGAGGGGGAAAGAGAATATAAAATTATAACTTTCCGTCCCTCTCCTCTTCTCCTTCACTATTTAGGCATTAAGATCCAAAGTTCAAGCGGCTCTTGCATTTTACCTGCTTTACGTTCAGCTTCTTCACCAAAACCCCAGAAGAGGTCTGCTCTGACCTCACCTTTGATCGCACCGCCCGTATCTTGT
>JAYEMF010000002.1:0-7139 GCA_034717975.1 Campylobacterota bacterium | reverse complement strand
CATACATGTCCGTGAGTCTGCGTTAGAACCTTGCCACCGTAGCCCTGCTACGCTGACAAGAACCTGCCTTGATCACGAAAATGTATGTAACGCTGATGATATCCAGGGTTTTTAGAGGTGCCCTAATTATAAAAAAGGATCCAGTAGTGATCAAACGCCCCCAGCCTATAGATGAAGAGGTACTCTTTGACGGACGCAGCCTTATCTCCGAAACCGATCTCAAAGGAGTTATCACCTTTGTAAACCGTAAATTTGTCGAGATGACCGGTTATTCCAAAAATGAAGCGGTCGGCCAGCCTCACAGTATGCTTCGCCACCCCGATATGCCTAAAGCAGCCTTTGAAGGGATGTGGAAGATCATTAAAGAGGGAAAGATATGGGACGGTTATGTCAAGAACCTTCGCAAAGACGGCAAATACTACTGGGTGATCGTGCATATCATCCCTAAAAAAGATGAAGAGGGTAATATCATCGGTTATATTGCATCACGTAAAATGCCCGATCGCCACCAGATTGAAGTGGTGACAGAACAGTATGCGGAGATGGTCAAAGCAGAAAAAAAGTAACAAAGCACCTAAATAACGCTAGTTGTATCACTTTTTTCATAAAATCTCCGATATAATATTTGACACTTTAATGACTTATTTTAACTTTAGGTAAACAGATGCAAAAAACCCTTATATTGGCAGCCCTACTGATTATAAACCTCCAGGCGCAGACTCTCAAGCAGAGTATCGAAGAGATCCTCCGGACCAACCCGCAGATTTTGGAAAAACAGAGCAATTATAAAGCGGAACGTGAAGATATCACGGCAGCCCAATCCGGTTACTACCCCAAACTTGACCTCAGAGTCGGTGCCGGTGTTTCCGATGTAGACGAGACCAGCGATCCGAATCCGGAACAAAATTATGATGGCGATCTCTATACCGGCTACATCAAACTCTCCCAAAACCTTTTTGAGGGTTTTGCCACCTCCAGCCAGATCGACGAATCCAAAGCAAAGACCCTGGCAGCCTCTTACAAGTATGTCGAAGTCGCTGACGATATCTCGCTGAGAATGGTCAACACTTACATCGAAGTCATGCGCAACAGTGAGCTGCTCGGTACGGCGCAAAAAAATGTCGATATCAATACCGAGATCTTTGAAAAGGTCAAAAAACTTTATGACGCAGGTTTGACGACACTCTCCGAGGTCAACAAGATCGAGTCCTCACTCGCCCTTGCCAAATCCAACTATGTCGTACAGGAGAACAACCTTGTCGATGCCGAGTACAACCTTCAGCGTGTTCTGGGAAAACCTCTTAAAGCCGACAAGATGATCCGTCCTGTTCTGACCGATGCTTCACTACCCGCTTCGGCTGAAGCTGCCAAAGAGGTCGCAATGAAGAAGAACCCTTCGCTTCTCGTCAGCATGTACAATATCCGACAGGCCCGTGCAAGTCACGCAAACAGCCGATCAAACTACTACCCGCGGCTCGATCTCGAAGTCACGGAATCTTATGATGAAAGTCCCAACATTGCCGGTTCACATGAAGAGCAGGATTTCCGCGTCATGGTCTACCTCACCTATAACCTCTTTAACGGTTTTGCGGATGAGTCGGCAATCCAGAAAAATGTAAGCAGAGTACATCAGGAGATCCAGACCAGACATGACCTAGAGCGTCAGGTCCTTGAAGGGCTGAACCTCTCATGGGCTTCATACACGAAACTGCGAGATCAGCTCAAGCACCTAGAAGATTACAAACTGTACTCAGAGAAGACGCTTAAACTTTATGTCAAAGAGTATGATTTGGGACGCCGTTCGCTGCTTGACCTGCTTGCCGCACAGAATGACTTCATCGGTTCACAGTCGCAGATCATCACGACAGAGTACAGCATCCTCCTGGCAAAACACCGCATCCTTGATGCCATGGGAACCCTGATCCCGACCATTTTGGAAGATGAGAGAAGCGTCTATGCCAATGTCGGGATCAATGCGGATGCACCGGCTGATGACAACATGCCCCCACGAACTAAAACAACAAGCGAAAGGTAGTTATGCTAATTACAAGTGCCGATAACTTGCGCATGGACGCACTGCTTGATACGCTTGTCCTCTACACCAAACTCTATCATAAACCTTTCTCGGCCGAAGCGCTTACCGCCGGTCTGCCGATCGAATTTGGGCAGGATGCCCCGGAACTCTTCTCCATCAACAAATCAAAAGGGCTCTTTTCACGTGCTGCCGCACGTGCCGGCCTGAAATCCAGCCTTATCCGGCGTCCGCTTCAACAGATCTCACCCCTTCAACTGCCGATGATCCTGCTCCTCTCCAACCAGGGGGCATGTATCCTGGACAGCTTTAACGAAGAACGTACGCAGGCAAAGATCATCATGCCCGCCGAAGAGGCTGTCGAGCAGTGGGTTGACGTTGAAGATCTCCAGGATGAGTATCTCGGCTTTGCCTTTATGGTCAAGAAAGCCTACGAATACTCCGAAGAGAACAAACGTACCCTCCATCTCGACCAGAAGCACTGGTTCTGGAGCACCCTGGCTCTCTCCAAAAATGCCTATCGCGATGTATTGATCGCATCGCTGCTGCTTAACCTTTTTGTACTGGCAAGCCCCCTCTTTACGATGAATGTCTACGACAGGGTCATTCCTAACAATGCGATCGAGACCCTCTGGATGTTCGCTGTCGGGGTCATCATTGTCTATGTTATCGATGCTTTTTTAAAGCACACCCGGACCTTTTTGCTGGAAAATGCCGCCAAAAAGAGCGATATCATCATGTCCTCCATCATCTTCGAGAAGGTGATGGATCTCAAAATGTCACACCACCCTGCTTCGGTCGGTTCGTTTGCCAGCAATCTCAAAGACTTTGACTCCATCCGCAGTTTTTTGACCAATGCGACGATGACGGCTATTATCGACCTCCCTTTTGCCATCATCTTTCTGCTGGTCATCGCCTATGTCGGCGGCAATATTGTCTTCATCCCGCTTGTCACCATGCTCTTTATTTTAGGGTATGCCTTTTTCATCAAAAAGCCACTGCGGGCAAGTATTGAAAGTACCCATGAAGCCTCGGCCAAAAAAAGCTCTATCCTGATCGAAGCGCTTAACAACATCGAGACACTCAAATCACTCGGTGCCATGGGACAGGTGCAGTGGGCGTGGGAAGAGTCGACCGGCGAGATCGCCAACCGCAGTCTGCGTTCACGCATGCTCTCCTCTTCGATTCCTGTCATTACCCAGCTGATGATCCAGTTAAACACCGTTGGTGTCGTCGTCTTCGGTGTCTACAAGATCAGCGAATTCGAGCTTTCCATGGGTGGACTGATCGCCATCGTCATCCTGACATCACGAACACTCGCACCAATGGGTCAGGCAGCCGCACTTATCACCAATTATGAAGATACCAAGACCTCCTATGAACGTATCAATGATATCCTCTCCCAGCCGGGCGAACGTCCGGAAGGGAAGAAGTTTGTCCAGCAGCCTGAGTTCAGCGGCAAGATCGAGTTTATCGATGTCTCCTTCAGCTATCCGAACACCGATGTTCAGGTGCTTAAACATGTCTCGTTTACTATACAGCCGGGTGAACAGATCGCCATTATAGGCCGTATCGGTTCAGGAAAAAGTACCATTGAAAAACTGATCTTGGGCCTCTATGAGCCGGATTCCGGCTCCATTCTTGTCGATGGCATCGATATTAGCCAGATCGACCCGGCTGACCTGCGTAAAAATATCAGCTATGTCTCACAGGATATTCACCTCTTCCGCGGTACGGCAAAAGAGAACATCATCTATCGTGCATCACATGCAACAGACGGTGCCCTGCTCAGAGCTGCCAAGATCAGTGGGGCAGATGAGTTTATCCGCCGCCATCCAAAAGGGTATGAGATGCCGATCGCTGAACGTGGAGGCGGGTTATCCGGCGGGCAGCGTCAGAGCATCGGAATTGCCCGTGCATTCTTGTTCGATACCCCTATCATCATGATGGATGAGCCAAGTAATGCCATGGACCAGACCAGTGAATCACGCCTCTTTAAAAATCTTCAGGAGAGTGTCAAAGAGCGCACAGCCATCTATGTCACCCAGAAAATGACCCTGCTCGACATTGTCGATCGTGTTATCGTCATGCATGAAGGGGCCATCTATCTTGACGGTCCCAAAGACGAAGTATTGAAAAAACTGCAAGGAGGTGCATAATGGCTAAGCAAAAGTTCGAATACAGCGAAAATGATTATGAGTTTATGCACAGCCTCAGTGCGGCAATATTGAGCCGTGCACCCAGCAAGATCAGCCGTGTCATCTATTTCTGGCTCGTTACAATCGCTGCTTTTATCGTCTGGGCATCCTTTGCGCAGATCGATGAGATCACACGCGGTTCTGGAGAAGTGATCCCTTACGGGGAAAATCAGATCATTCAGAACCTTGAAGGCGGGATTGTCGAGTCGATCCTTGTCAATGAAGGCGACAGTGTCAAAGCCGGCGATATTGTCTTAAAGATCAAAAATACAAAATCAACATCGAGCTATGCATCGAACGAGTTCAAACTGGCCGAGCTCAAAGCCAAAGCCTACCGTCTTCATGCCGAAGCCAACAGTATCGCCTTTGTAGCTGAAAAATATGATAACCCGGAGATGAGTAAACTCGTTAAACTCGAGCAGAGTCTCTACCTTAGCAATAAGACCCAGTTTAAAGCACGTGATGCCAGCCATATCCAGAAAATCGAACAGAAAAAACATGAACTCAAAGAGGCTCAAAACAGTCTCAAACACCTGAAAAAGACCTATCAGCTTGCAGATGAAGAGGTCAGGATGACCGAACCCATGGTCAAAGAGGGTGTCAAGTCAAAGGTGGATTTTCTAAGACTCAAGCGTGATCTCAATGATGTAGCTGAACGCCTAGAGACAACAAAACTAAGTATCCCGAGACTAAAATCTTCCATTAAAGAGGCTCGCCAGAATCGTGTAGAGGACCGTCTCCTCTTCCAAAATACTGCAAAAAAAGAGCTCAATGAAGTAACGGCCGAGATCGAACGTATCAAAGCCAACAAGACAGCACTCTCCGACCAGGTAGACAGAACTGTTGTCCGTTCTCTCGTCGATGGTGTTGTTCAAAAACTTTTTATCCATACCGTCGGTGGTGTCATCAAACCGGGACAGGACCTCATTGAGATCGTCCCCTCAGACGACACCCTCTACCTGGAAGTGAAGATCAAACCGAGTGATATTGCCTTTATCCACCCGGGTGCCGAAGCGATGGTCAAGTTCTCTGCTTACGATTTTGCTATTCACGGCGGTCTGAAAGGGAAGGTGATCAACATTACCCCCGACACCATCACCGATGAAGAGGGAGACACCTACTATAAGATCCATATCAAAACAGAAAAAAGCCATCTCGGTTCAGAGGAGCAGCCGCTCAACATCATTACCGGCATGACCGTAGATGTTGACATTATCACCGGTAAAAAAACCGTAATGCAATATATTCTCAAGCCGATCCTGAAATCAAAACAGTACGTTTTTTCGGAGCGATAACCATGAAGACAGCTTTATACACTACCGATATCGATACCCTGAGATACTGGCAGAAAGAGCTGGAAACTCAAGCGGTAATAATTGAGAGTGATGAAGAGCTGTTTGAAGAGTTCAAGAGCAATCCGACAATGATTACTCTTGCCGATTACGACACTGTCTCGGCAAGTGTAAACAGGTTGATGCAGAGTGATCAACTTCCTCAAAACTTAGTCATACTTGAACGCAATCCAAACATCACGACAGGAAAAATGCTGATCCTGCGAGGCATTAAAGCCTATGGAAATTCCCGTATGTTGAACCTGCACCTTTCTCAACTACTCCAGACTGTTAATAGCGGCAGGGTGTGGATGTACCCGGATCTGATGTCGGCTATGATCAAAGAGACCCATAGAGAAACGCATCTTCCCAATCAGGAACTGATTGAGCGTCTCAGTGAGAAGGAGCAGGAAGTCGCCCTCCTTGTCCTGGAAGGATTGACCAATGATGGCATCTCCAACCGCATGCAGATCACAACCCGCACCGTCAAAGCACACCTGAGTTCCATCTTCTCAAAACTCCATGTCACCGACCGCCTTGGGCTTGTCCTGCTGCTGAAATAATTTTGAATTCTCAATTTTTAATTTTTAATTAATTCTTCAACTTTCGCACATGCCGTCACCCCGGACTTGATCCGGGGTCCACAGCTGCAAGGTCTTAAACATAAAAACCACTAGATTCCGGGTCAAGCCCGGAATGACAGCCGTTTTTCATGTGCGAAAGTTGAGTTAATTCAGCATAATTTACAATTAAAAATTCAACATTAAAAATTACCCTCCTGTACCTGAGTACAATAGCCACATCCGCCAAATTATCCTAAGATAACAGTAATAATCGACAAGAAGGATTCAAAATGGCAGCAATTATTGGTAACGTAACAGAGTTAGACGGTACATTTTTCGCCAAATCTTCAGATGGTTCAAGCAGAGAACTCAAACTGGGTGATCCTGTTTATGAAGGCGAAACAGTCGTTGGTTCACCGGACAATCTCTCCGGACACAAGATCATTGTCTCCCTGGATGCTGTCGAAAGTGAGATCCTGATCGCCGGAACGGATTCACAGCTCTTCGACCAGTCACTCCAGCCTGTGCCGTTCAGTGAGATGGATGTTCAAGGTGACCCGGATACGATCGCTGCCATGGTCGATGCCTCTGAACATATCGATGAGATCGAAACGGCTGCCGGTGAAGAAGCTGTCAGTACAACATCTACTGAAGATGTTACCGGTGATTTTCAAGAGAAGATTGATAATCGTACCAATGTCGAAGCTGAGCTCAGACCTACTGACACTCAAACATATTCTGTTGAAGAAAACTTCACGGCCCAGACCGATAAACAATCTTTTACAAGGAACAGTGCTGACACAGAGACCCTTGACGCAGCTACATTAACAGCGCAGACCGAAATACCTACTGATAACGACTCTCCTACAGCAGCGACCCAAAGTTTAGATACTGCTGAAGAATCTACCAGGTCTAACCAAGCTGTTCAGGAAACTACCGAGCCACAAGCCGCCGCTGAAGCTCAAGCCGCTCAGGAAGCTGCAGAAGCTCAGGCCGCTCAGGAAGCTGCAGAAGC
>JAYEMF010000001.1:0-28127 GCA_034717975.1 Campylobacterota bacterium | reverse complement strand
TTCATTATGTGCCGCTGCTATTACTTCACTGTCTTTAACGATGACAGCTCCAAAAGGCCCGCCTTCATCGGCCAGCATCCCTTCCGTTGCTTCGTCATATGCTATTTTCATCCATTGGTTCATGCTGCTATTGTAAAACAAGGCAGATTAAAATAAAGAATTGTCACCATTCCCTCTTCCCTCTTCCCTCTTCCCTCTTCCCTCTTCCCTCTTCCCTCTTCCCTATTCTTGCAGTGCCCAGATAGCAAATGGCATCATCTCGACATCAGCAAAGGGGTGATGCAGTTCTCCTTCGGAGCTCATAGTGACAACTTCGACACGACTGACCTGATGGGTGACCAGAAAGCCCTCAATGCCTTCGATCTTCTTAAAAAGCATCTCTTTATTGGAAAAGGGCATGCATAAAATGGCACGGTTCTCTGTTGGCAGATAGAAATCTATACTCTCAGCATAATAGATAGAATGGTCATGCTTTAGCAGCTCAAGAAAGATGAGGTTCTCAAAGAGGCGTCCAAAGTGTTTTTGTGTTGTAAGGGCATGTTTGATCGCGATGTCGCAGAGGTAGAGCTTTTTAGTGGCTCGGGTATGGGAGAATTTCTCGACCTGATGGACATACCCCTTGTCAATCAGCTGTTCCATACTCTTATAGAGCATATCTTTAGAGATACGCCGTTCACTTTTGAGCCGCTCATAGAGGGCGAAGGCAGATACCTTTTGAGAAGCCATCTTGGTAATGAGCCAGATTAGGGAGAACTCAATATCACTCAATGCATGTTGGAGTGTTCGCTGAAGCGTAGGGATACGATCCTCCGAAGGAGTACGGTGCATGGCCGGAAAACCGCCAAGCTGCAGGTAGTGGTTCAAGGCGGTAGAGTCGAACTTGTGCTCATAGGCTAGAAACTCCTCAAAATCAAGGGGATAGAGCCGGATCAGCTCAAACCCCTCCAATGTGAACAGCTGTTCACCGCTAATCAATATCTGCTGAACCGCAGGGAGTACAATGGCGGGATTATAGTTGTCCAGTGCCAGGATCTCAATAGAGTGCTCCAGGCAAAAAATCTGCAGATGGCTATTGAGTGCATCAACGTCTATACGAATATCACTGCAGTCAATATAGAGGTAGGTCGATTTTTTCTGCTGCAAAAGGTAGTGCTTGATCAGAGAACTTTTACCGCTCTGGCTGACTCCAATGATCTGTGAATGCTCTTCATGGAGTTGAGTCTTGCGCTCAACATAGTAGGGGTTATGAAGGTCTTGTTTGTAAAACTCTTCGAGTAGTATTTCCATCTGCCGCTCATCTTTTGGTCTTCCTAATTATACATCTTCCTTCTAATAAGGAAATATATTTGTATTTAACGCCCAATTAAGCACTATAATACGCTCTTATATTTATAAGTGAGTAGCATATGGTTAGAGAGTTAGTGACTTATCCAGACGACAGAATAGATTTGGTTTCTGCAGATGTAAGAGTGTTTGATGAGGAGTTATATCATCTTATAGACGATATGAAAGAGACAAGTGAGGCAAGCGGTGCGGATGGTCTTGCCGCTATTCAGATCGGTTATCCGAGCTCGGTTGTAGTCATTAAAGGTGATAGTGGGGACTATCTTGAGTTTATCAACCCCCGTATCATCAGGAAAAATGGCTCAGTGCAATCTGTTGAGCGAACACTCTACCTTCCCGATACCGAGCGCACGATCAATCGCTATGAGAGCATATCATTGATCTATCAGGATCGAGAAGGGAACCGGCAGTCACTTAAAGCCGATGGTGCACTCTCTTTGCTGATCCAACGAAAGTTTGATTATCTCTTTGGCGGCAGTTTTGTCACGAAGATGAATCCAAAAGCACGTAAAGATCTCGAAAAAGAGCTCTCTCAAGCAGGTGTGGCGGGAACATTTGATTCTTCCGGCCCCATCTCAAAGCGCGAGTATTTTAAAAGTATGATGAATAAACTGCTGTTTTTGGGCTTTTTGACACTTTTTGCCCCGCTGTTCAATGCAGGACCAGAGACGATTGCCTCACTCTATACCTTTGAGTATTATGTCAATATTGCCCTGATCTTGCTGAATATCGGGTATTTCGCCTATGCCAAATATGAAGCCAACCGTGTGGTCTCCTGTACGGGCTGTCAGGTAGTCAATTTTGCTGCCGTCAGTTTGAGGTATTTTGCCATGACGATGCTGCTATATGCCGCCAGTCATTATCTGCTTCGGCCGGTATAGGAATAAACCGGGAAACGGTATAAAAGCTTATTCTGTTTTCTTTTTCATTATATTTCAGTGTATCAAATTCTTTCATTTCCTTTTTAAAAGGAAATAAATTATTATAAATTATCAATTTCACCCCCTAAATCCTTGAGTTTCACGACTTGCTTCGGTATAATCCCGCTTCCCTTTATATAGTTGGACCTGATCCAACGAGTTCTTTACAAGGAAAAAATATGGAAAAGATTCGTTTGAAACTTAGAGCTTATGATCATCGTGTACTCGATCGTTCAGTAGCATCTATCGTTGAAGCTGTAAAGCGTACCGGTGCGGAAATCCGCGGTCCGATCCCTTTGCCAACAAAGATCCGTAAATACACGGTTCTTAAGTCTGTACACGTTAATAAAGATTCTCGTGAACAGTTTGAAATTCGTATGCATGCTCGTCTGATCGACATCGTATCGGCTACGCCGGACACTGTTGACTCTTTGATGAAGCTAGATCTTGCACCGGAAGTGGACGTTGAAGTTCGCTCTATGGACAAGTAAGGAGTAATCAGTGGAATATATTGTTGAAAAAATCGGCATGAGCCGTACTATCACAGTACCAAGTACTCCTGTCACTCTTTTGAAGATCAAAGAAGTGAAAGTGTGCGAAGTCAATGATGGTAAAGCGGTCGTTGCTTACAGCGATGGTAAAAAAATGAATAAAACAATTGAAGGTCAGCAGAAGAAATACAGTCTTTCTGCAGAGTTCAATCGTTTTGCAACTATTAGTGTTACAAATGAAGAAGCGGGTGAGCTGGATATGGGCGCACTTGGCGAAGCGAAAGTGATTAAATCTTCTTTCGACACTAAAGGTCGCGGATTCAGCGGTGTTATGAAACGCTGGAATTTCGCTGGTGGTCCAGGTGCACACGGTTCCCGTTTTCACAGAACCGGTGGTTCAATCGGTAATGCCGAGTGGCCAGGTCGTGTACAAAAAGGTCGTAAGATGCCAGGTCAATTCGGTAACGTTAAAGTAACCGTTAAGAATGAAGTAGTCTCTTACGATGCAGAAAACGGTGTACTGGTTGTTGCGGGTTCAATCCCGGGCGCAAACGGGGCACTTGGTCGTGTAAAGGTTGTTAAATAATGAGCGCAATTGTACTTAATGAAAATTTTGAAAAAGACTCTGAAGTAACACTTCCGGAGAGCTTTTCGGGTATCAACCCACATAACCTTTACCTGTATGTTAAATCATACCAAGCAAGTATCCGTTCAAACACGGCATCTACTAAAACCCGTTCAGAAGTACGTGGTGGTGGTAAGAAACCATGGGCTCAAAAGGGCCGTGGTGGTGCTCGTGCCGGTTCTCGCCGTTCTCCAATCTGGGTTGGCGGTGGACAGATGTTCGGACCGACACCTAACCGTAACTACGATCAGAAAGTTAACAAAAAGCAGAAGAAACTGGCTTTGAACTTTGCACTTGATGCATTGGCTCAAAACGGTGCCCTGTTTGTTGTTGACAGCATCGAAGTGGCTTCTGGTAAAACCAAAGACGCTAAAGCGATGTTTGACAAGATCGGTGCACGTGATGCGCTGTTTGTTAAGTCTATCATCGATGAGAAGACTTTCATGGCTTTCCGTAATATCCAGTCTACTTACCTGGTTGAAGAGAATGAACTCAATGCCTTCTTGGCATCTACGTATCGCGCTGTCGTTATCGAAAAAGCGGTATTTGAAAATCTGACTAAAGAGAGTTAAGATGGCAGATATTACAGATATCAGATCAATTATGTATACAGAAAAGACACTTGGTCTTCAAGAAGAGGGTGTTGTAGTAGTACAGACTTCTCCTCGTATGACGAAGAACGGTCTTAAAGAGGTGTTTCGTGAGTACTTCGGTATTGTTCCGACAAAAGTAAACTCACTGAACCAAAGCGGTAAAACTAAGCGTTTCCGTGGTGTAGCTGGTAAGCAGAACGATTTCAAAAAGTTCTACGTGAAATTGCCAGAAGGCGCACAAATCGAAAGTTTGGCGGTATAAGATGGCAATGAAAACTTATAGACCAATAACACCGAGCCGTCGTTTCTATACTAACATTGACAGCTCAGACATTACAGCGAAGGCATCAGTTCGTTCACTCTTGAAAAAACTTCCTGCTCACGCTGGTCGTAACAACAGTGGACGTATTACATCTCGCCATAAGCAAGCGGGTGCGAAAAAACTTTACCGTATCATCGACTTCAAACGTAACAAGTTTGATATTCCTGGTACGGTTTCAGCTATCGAGTACGATCCGTACCGTAACTGTCGTATCGCACTGATCACGTATGCCGATGGTGAAAAACGCTACATTATTCAAGCAAAAGACTTGAATGTAGGCGATAAGATCCAATCATCTGCGGAAGGGCTTGATATTAAGCCCGGTAATGCGATGAAACTGAAAAATATCCCGATCGGTACAATCGTACACAACGTCGAGCTCAAGCCTGGTAAAGGCGGTCAAATGGTTCGTTCTGCGGGTACATCTGCTCAGATCATGGGTCGTGATGGAAAGTATGTTTCAATTCGTATGCCATCTTCAGAGATGCGTTATATTCTTGGTGAGTGTATTGCAACTGTCGGTACAGTCGGTAACGAAGAGTACGCTAACATCGTTTTTGCAAAAGCAGGCCGTTCACGTCACATGGGGATCCGTCCTCAGACACGTGGTTCTGCGATGAATCCGATCGATCACCCGCACGGTGGTGGTGAAGGTAAGACAAACTCTGGTCGTCACCCGGTTACTCCATGGGGTAAACCGACTAAAGGTGCTAAGACACGTAAGAAAAAAGCTAGCGATAAGCTTATTATTACACGTCGTAAACCAAATGCTAAAAGGGTAGGTTAATTATGGCTCGTTCAGTAAAAAAAGGTCCATTTGTAGATGACCATCTGATGAAAAAAGTTCTTGCTGCAAAAGAGAGCGGGAACAAAAAGCCGATCAAAACATGGAGCCGCCGTTCAACGGTTCTTCCAGATATGATCGGTCTTACAATCAATGTTCATAACGGCCGTCAGTTCGTTCCTGTCTATGTATCAGAGAACCACATCGGTTATAAACTTGGTGAATTCGCACCAACACGTACATTCAAGGGCCACAAGGGCTCTGTACAGAAGAAGGTTTAATCATGGCAAGAGCACTATTGAAATATATCCGTGTTTCACCGACTAAATCTCGTCTGATTGCACGTGAAATCCAAGGGATGAATGCTGAAGAAGCGCTTGCTGCTTTAGAGTTCACACCAAACAAAGCGGCAAAGATCATCGCTAAAGTTGTTGCATCTGCAGTAGCTAACAGCGGCAATGAGCCGGAAGATTGTGTGATCACATCTTGTCGTGTTGACAACGGTCCTGTACTTAAACGTTTCCGTCCACGTGCTCGTGGTATGGCATCAGGTATCCGTAAACCAACAGCACACATCTTAGTAGAAGTAGAGGGCAAATAATATGGGTCATAAAGTAAATCCTATCGGCATTCGCCTTGGTATCAACCGTAACTGGGAATCTCGCTGGTATCCTAGTTTCGATACAGCACCTGCGAACCTCGGTGAAGATCATAAGATCAGAACATTTCTGAAAAAAGAGCTTTACTATGCCGGTGTAAGTAACATTATCATCGAACGTACTGCTAAACGTCTTCGTGTAACGATCGTTGCAGCACGTCCGGGTATCATCATTGGTAAAAAAGGTGCAGATATCGAGAAGCTGAAGAACAACCTTCAGAACCTTATCGGTAAAAATGTTTCTGTTAACATCAAAGAAGAGAAAAAAGCACAGACTTCCGCACAGCTTGTTGCAGAGAATGTTGCTACTCAACTTGAGCGTCGTATTGCTTTCCGCCGTGCGATGAAAAAAGTTATGCAGAATGCGCTTCGTTCTGGTGCCAAAGGTATCAAAGTAGCCGTTGCAGGTCGTCTTGGCGGTGCTGAAATGGCACGTACCGAGTGGTATCGAGAGGGACGTGTTCCTCTTCATACGCTTCGTGCAAAAATCGATTACGGTTTCGCTGAAGCTCAGACTACATACGGAATCATCGGTATTAAAGTCTGGATCTTCAAAGGTGAGGTACTTGCTAAAGGTATCCAGCCTGAGCCAAAAGAAGAGAAGCGTGAGCGTCGTCCAAAACGTGCTCCACGTCGCGATGATAGCGGAAAGGCTGAATAATCATGTTAATGCCTAAGAGAACTAAATATCGTAAAATGATGAAGGGACGTAACCGCGGTTACGCTCGTTCAGGTTATAAGTTGGCATTCGGTGATATCGCATTTAAAGCGGTAGAAGCCGGACGTATCAACTCCCGTCAGATCGAAGCAGCGCGTATTGCGGCAACCCGTCACATTAAACGTGAGGGTAAGATCTGGATCCGTGTCTTCCCGGACAAGCCGCTTACGGCTAAGCCGCTTGAAGTACGTATGGGTAAAGGTAAAGGTGCAGTCGATCAATGGGTTATGAACATTAAACCTGGCCGTATTATTTTCGAGATGGGTGGTGTCAACGAGTCAGTGGCTCGCGAAGCGCTTCTTCTTGCAATGCACAAATTACCGTTTAAAACGAAAATCGTAACAGCGGAGATGAACAATGAAGTATACTGATTTAGCAGATAAATCGGCAGCAGACCTTCAGAAACTCTTGAAAGAGAAGAAAACTGAGCTTTTCACTCTGAAGATTAAGCAAAAAATGATGCAATTGAATAACACCAGCGAACTTCGCGATGTTAAAAAAACAATTGCACGTATTAACACTGCTCTAGTAGCAGTGAAGTAAGGGTTAGACTATGACACATAAACGTGAAATTCAAGGTGTAGTAGTTAAGAAAGCAGGCGACAAAACAGCAACAATCGTTGTTGAGCGTCGTGTAATGCACCCTCGTTACCACAAAACGATCAAGCGTTTCAAAAAGTACCTGGTACATGATGAAAACAACAGCTTGAATGTTGGTGACGAGATCGTAGCTATCGAGTGCCGTCCACTCTCTAAGACTAAGTCTTTCAGATTGAAGAACGTCGTAACAGGAGCAGAGTAATGATCCAGGGTTTTACGCGTCTTAACGTAGCAGATAACACAGGTGCAAAAGAGATCATGTGTATCAAAGTACTTGGCGGTTCAAAACGCCGTTACGCTTCAGTAGGTGATGTTATCGTTGCTTCTGTAAAGAAAGCGGTACCAACTGCCAAAGTTAAAAAAGGTCAGGTAGTTAAAGCGGTTGTCGTTCGTACTAAAAAAGAGGTACAGCGTGAAAATGGTTCTTTGATCCGTTTCGATGACAATGCAGCAGTTATCCTTGATGCTAAAAAAGAGCCAATCGGTACACGTATTTTCGGCCCAATCAGCCGTGAAGTTCGTTATGCTGGTTTCATGAAAATTGTTTCACTGGCTCCGGAGGTTGTTTAATGGGAAAGTTTAATTTCAAAAAAGGTGATACAGTAGAGATCCTCGCTGGTGACGACAGAGGCACTAAAGCGGAAGTTCTTGAAGTACTGCCAAAGAAAAAGAAGGTAATCGTTAAAGGCGTTAAGACTGTTAAGAAAACAGTCAAGCCAACGGAAGAGAACCCAAAAGGTGGCTTCCAGACTAAAGAGATGCCTGTTGATGCTTCAAATGTTCGTAAAGTGGAGGCGTAAGTTATGGCAAGATTAAAAGATAAATATCTAGCACTTAAGCCAGAACTTCAATCATCGTTGGAGATCAAAAACCCGATGCAGATTCCTGGTCTTGAAAAGATCGTTATCAGTGTTGGTGCCGGTTTCGCGATGAAAGACAACAAGTTGATTCAAAATATTGAAGATACTATCAGTGCTATCGCCGGTCAAAAAGCGAGTACGGTTATCGCTAAGAAATCTGTTGCAGGTTTCAAGGTACGTGAAGGTATGCCGGTTGGTGTTAAAGTAACACTGCGCGGTACTAAAATGTGGGAGTTCCTTGACAGACTTGTCTCTATTGCACTTCCGCGTGTAAAAGACTTCCGTGGTATTAACCGCAACGGTTTTGACGGTCGTGGTAACTATAACTTCGGTCTGACTGAACAGCTGATCTTCCCAGAAGTAGATTATGATTCTATCATGCAAATCCATGGTATGAACATCACCGTTGTTACATCAGCTAACAGCGATAAAGAGGCATTAGAGCTGCTTGAAGCACTCGGTATGCCATTTACAAAAGGGAGAGAATAATGGCTAAGAAGTCAATGATCGCAAAACAGCAACGTACTCCAAAGTTTAAAGTACGTGCATATACACGTTGTCAGATCTGTGGTCGTCCACACTCTGTTCTTCGTGATTTTGGTATCTGTCGTGTTTGCTTTAGAAAAATGGCAAATGAGGGATTAATCCCAGGCGTTAGAAAGTCTTCATGGTAATATACGGCAGCTGAGCAAAAGCACAGCTACCTGCGCTAACGCTGAGTTCTCTTCGGCAGAGAGCCCGCGCAACTTGTTGCTTTTGCAACACAAGTGTTGCGAGCCTGCTGCTGAAGCAAACCAAGTGTTAACGTAGTCAAAGGAGCTTAGCTTCTTTGACGTGTGTTTCGGTAGAAACTACTAATGATTTACAAGGAAAATATAAATGATTAATGATTTAATTTCGGATTCTCTAACTCGTATCCGTAATGCTGCTATGCGTCGTCTTGATGTAACAACTTTGATGCACTCAAAGTCTGTTGAAGCAGTAGTTGGTATTTTGGTTGACAAAGGTTACATCGAAAGCTTTAACGTTATCGAAGATGGCGCTAAAAAAAGCATCAATGTAGTGTTGAAGTATGATGAAAACGGTAAAACTGTTATCAATGAGATGAAACGTGTTTCTAAGCCTGGTCGCCGTGTGTATAAGCCGGCTGCAGATATTAAACGTTTCAAAAATGGTTACGGTACGATCATCGTGTCTACATCTAAAGGCGTTCTCCCTAATGATAAAGCTTTCGAGCTTGGCATTGGCGGCGAAGTCATGTGTACAATCTGGTAGGGGGTAGGTTATGAGTCGTATTGGTAAAAAACCTGTTGAATTCCCTGCAGATATCACAGTTGCTGTAGATGGTAATGTCATTACTTTTACAAAAGGTAAGAACACACGTACACTAGATACTCTTGGTAATGTCGGTGCTAGCGTTGAAGGGAATGTTTTGACATTCACAACAAACTCTGATGAGCGTGAAGATCGCGCATTCTGGGGAACCTACCGTGCATTGGCGGCTAACATTGTAACTGGTCTGACGACTGGTTTTACAAAACAGCTTGAGATCAACGGTGTCGGTTACCGTGCTGCGGTAAAAGGCAAGGTTCTTAACCTGCAACTTGGTCACTCACACGATATCAACTATGATATTGCAGAGGGTCTTGAGATGTCTGTAGAGAAGAATGTGATCACGATCAAAGGTAATGACAACCAAAAAGTTGGTCAAGCTGCCGCTGAGATCAGAGCATTCCGTCCGCCAGAGCCTTACAAAGGTAAAGGTGTTAAATACATGGAAGAGCATATCGTGCGTAAAGCCGGTAAAACTGCTAAGAAGTAAGGGGTAGACAGATGAATAATAAATTAATAAAATCTAAAGCTGCTACTCGCGTTCAGCGTAAGCGCCGTATTCGTGCACATATCACTGGTTGTGCTACGAAGCCTCGTGTTTCTGTTTTCCGTTCTAACCGTTACTTGAGCGCTCAGGCGATCGATGATGCGGCAAGTACGACATTGGCTGCTATCCACTCTAAGTCACTTAGTTTGCGTGCCAACAAAGAAGATGCTGCCAAATTGGGTGAAGCATTTGCTAAAACACTGAAAGATGCTGGTCTTACTGAGATCGTATTCGATCGTAACGGCTATGTTTATCATGGTGTTGTTGCTGCATTCGCAGAAGCACTTCGTGCAAACGAAATTAAGTTTTAAGGGCTGATTGATGGATACTATCAATAAAGAAGAATTTGAAGAATCGATCGTAAATATCGGTCGTGTTACAAAAGTTGTAAAAGGTGGACGCCGTTTTCGTTTTACTGCACTTGTTGTAGTAGGTGACAAAAACGGTACTGTCGGTTACGGTACAGGTAAAGCGAAAGAGGTTCCTGAAGCGATCCGCAAAGCAGTGGATGACGCCTTCAAAAATCTGACTACTGTCAGCATCAAAGGAACAACGATCGCTCACGATATCGAGCACAAGTACAATGCAAGCCGTATTATCATGAAGCCGGCATCAGAAGGTACGGGTGTTATCTCCGGTGGTGCAATGCGTCCGGTACTTGAGCTTGCAGGTATTTCTGATATCCTGACGAAATCGATTGGTTCAAACAATCCAAATACTGTGGTACGTGCTACTGTTGAAGCACTTGGCCGCTTGAAAGGATAATCATGGCACTTGAAAACTTGACACCAGCCATCGGATCAACGTCATCACGCAAGCGTGTTGGCCGCGGTCAGGGTAGTGGTATGGGTAAGACTGCTACGCGCGGTAACAAAGGTCAGAAATCACGTTCAGGTTACAAACGTAAACGTAACTTCGAGGGTGGACAACAGCCATTGGCTAAGCGTATGCCAAAAATCGGTTTTACATCTCACAATGTTAAACCTTATGTTATCAACGTAGAGCGCATCAAAGCGGTTGCAGAACTTGACGAGATCACAATGGAGACGATTCGTTCGGTCCATAAGCTTGGCAAGTCTGTAAATGCTGTTAAACTTGTTGGCGCATCTGCAAAAGATCTTGTTGCTAAGATCAAAGACGAAAACGTTACAACGACTGGTAAGTAACTGTGAACAAACAACTCATAAATAAAATTCTGATTACGATCGGTTTTTTGTTTCTGTACCGGTTACTGGCTTATGTGCCGGTACCGGGAGTTGACACTGCAGTAATCGCCTCTTTCTTTGACTCACACCAGGCAGACGCTCTGGGACTGTTCAATATGTTCAGCGGTAACGCCGTAGAACGCCTCTCAATCATTTCACTCGGTATCATGCCTTACATCACCGCTTCGATCATCATGGAACTGCTTGCAGCAACCTTCCCAAATCTCGGGCAGATGAAAAAAGAGCGTGACGGAATGGTGAAATATATGCAGATCATCCGCTATGCAACCATTGCTATTACCCTGGTACAGGCAATCGGTGTAAGCGTCGGTCTGCAGTCATTGACAGGTAAAGACGGCGGCAGTGCAATTCTTATCGATCAGAACACCTTCATCCTTATTTCAGCGGTATCTATGCTTGCGGGAACAATGTTGTTGATGTGGATCGGTGAACAGATCACTCAAAGCGGTATTGGTAACGGTATCTCATTGATCATCTTCGCCGGGATCGTTTCAGCGATTCCAAGTGCGATTGGTCAGTCGGTGACGATGATCAACACAGGGGCTATGAGCTTTATCACGTTGATCGGGATCCTGATCTTGATTCTTGTGACGGTATTTATTATCATTTATGTCGAACTGGGTGAGCGCCGTATTCCGGTGACTTATGCCAAAAAGACGATGATGCAAAACCAGAACAAGCGCGTAATGAACTATATCCCTGTCAAGGTTAACCTTTCGGGTGTTATCCCGGTCATCTTCGCTTCGGCGATTCTGATGTTTCCGATGACGGTGCTCTCATCGAGTACCAACCCGTATGTTCAGGCGGTAGCGGATGTCTTGAATCCGAATGGCTACTTCTTTAACTTTTTGACCTTTTTGTTTGTGGTCTTCTTTGCCTACTTTTATGCATCGATTGTTTTCAATGCTAAAGATATCGCTGATAACCTGAAACGACAAGGTGGATTTATCCCGGGCGTACGTCCGGGTAATTCGACCAAAGAGTTCTTGAATGAAGTGGCAAGCCGTCTGACATTCAGCGGGGCGCTTTACCTCGGTCTTGTTGCTACACTGCCATTTATGATCATCCAGGGAATGGGTGTTCCTTTCTTCTTTGGCGGTACAGCGGTACTGATCGTTGTTCAGGTGGCTCTTGATACTATGCGTAAGATCGAAGCTCAGATTTATATGAGCAAATATGAAACATTAAGTGCGGTTGGTCTCTAACGATGGCCATTGCGCTTCGCAAACCCCACGAAATTGAAAAACTCCGTGCTGCCAATGTCATTGTTGGCGGTGCACTTCATCTTCTTGAAACCCATACAAAACCCGGAATGACTTTGAAAGAACTTGATGCCATGGCAGAGGATTATATCCGTTCACATGGTGCAAAGCCGTCATTTAAAGGGCTTTATGGATTCCCCAATGCCGTATGTACTTCATTGAACGAAGTGATTATCCATGGTATTCCTTCGGATTACAGACTTCAGGATGGTGATGTGATCGGTTTTGATATCGGAACAGAGTTGGACGGTTACTTCGGTGATGCCGCTATTTCTCTGCCGGTGGGCAGTGTCACTCAAGAAGATGAAGCACTCATTGCATGTGCAAAAGATACGCTTTACTTCGCGATCGATACTATCAGAGATGGAATGCGTTTCAAAGAGCTCTCCCATGCGATGGAACAGTTTATCCTCGAGCGCGGTTTTGTGCCGCTTCGAGGTTTCTGTGGACACGGTATCGGGAAAAAGCCGCATGAAGAGCCGGAGATCCCTAACTATCTTGAAGGCAATAACCCGAAATCGGGACCGAAGATCAAAAACGGCATGGTATTTTGCCTGGAGCCTATGATCTGTCAGAAAGAGGGTAAAGCGGTCATTCTAGACAATGGCTGGGATGTCGTCAGTTCAGACGGACTGCGCGGGTCACATTACGAACATACAGTTGCTGTTATCAACGGCAAAGCTGAAATATTATCACTTCCAAAAGGAGCATAGATGGCTAAAGATGATGTCATTGAGGTCGACGGAAAAATAGTTGAAGCACTGCCGAACGCAACGTTTCGAGTAGAGCTTGAGAATGGGCATGTGATCTTGTGTCATATCGCCGGTAAGATGCGTATGCACTACATCAAGATTTTACCGGGTGACCGTGTGAAAATCGAACTTACTCCATACAGCCTTGACAAAGGCCGTATTACTTACCGCTACAAATAATCGGGAGCAGTTCTCACTGCCCCTGACTTTTATTATTACCTAATCTGTCACCGTTTTTTTACGATCCGCCATATGTAAGACTAGTTAAAGAGAAGGCTAGTTAAACTTAATAAAATATCTCCTATTTTAATATGAACGATTGGAAAATTGATGACCCAGAACCATTATGATGTGATTATTGTTGGAGGGGGAGTGTCCGGTGCCGCCCTCTTTTATGAGTTGGGACGTTATACAGATGTAAAAAAAATCTGTCTTCTGGAAAAGTATGAATCACTGGCAACGCTGAATTCCAGCGGATCTGCCAATTCACAGACCATCCACTGCGGCGATATCGAGACCAACTATACCCTCGATAAAGCAGCTAAAGTAAAAAAGACAGCGAAGATGGTAGAGAAGTACTGTCTGCAGCACGGTTATAAAGATCGTATTCTCTTTTCGCATCAGAAGATGGCGCTGGGTGTCGGCTATGAAGAGGTCGACTATATGCTCAAACGCCATAATGAGTTTCAAGAACTTTACCCCTATATGGAAGTGTACGACAAAGCCAAACTGGCAGAGATAGAACCTTCGGTTGTTTATGATGAAAATGGCAAAGAGCGTCCGGACGATATTGTCGGTGTCGGTGCACAGGGACAGAATACAACGGTTGACTTCAAGGCCCTGAGCGTCAGTTTTATTGATAATACCCTGAATATAGAAGATAAAGTGACCGATGTCTTTTTTAACTCACAGGTGCTCGATATCCAAAAACTGGGAAGCCATTTCCATGTCCAGACAACGATCGGCCAGTTTACGGCAGATGCGGTTGTTGTCAATGCCGGTGCACACAGTCTCTATATCGCCCAGCAGATGGGGCATGGACTGGACCTGGCAACCTTGCCGGTAGCGGGAAGTTTCTATATCTCAACCAAAAAGATCCTCAACGGCAAGGTCTATATGGTACAAAATCCAAAACTTCCGTTTGCAGCGCTGCATGGCGATCCCGATATCCTGGTCAATGGCTATACCCGCTTTGGACCGACAGCGCTGATCCTGCCCAAACTCGAGCGTTTCAAATCGGGTACCTACCTTGATTTTTTCAAGACACTTCGGCTCGATCTGAATGCGATATCGATTTTTTACGATCTGCTCTCGGACAGTGATATCCGAAACTACATTTTCAGAAATTTTCTGTTTGAAGTCCCCTATCTGAACAAACAGCTCTTTATTAGAGATGCCCAAAAAATTGTTCCTTCGCTGAAACCTGAAGATATTACCTATGCGAAAGGTTTTGGTGGGGTACGGCCACAGGTGCTCGACAAGAAAAACCGAAAATTGATGCTGGGTGAGTCTTCACTCAATTCAGGGGAGGGGATCATCTTCAATATGACACCTTCTCCGGGAGCGACGAGTTGTCTTGGCAATGCGGAACGTGACGTGAAGGTGATCTGTGATTACCTAGGCTTTAATTTTGATCAAGCAGCTTTCAACAATGATCTGGTAGAGGAGTAAGCGATGAAACGATTGTTATATATTACAGACCAGCAGGAGTATACGGATCACGGTGCCATCGGTCCGCTTTTCAACGGCTATCTCAAAGAGCATATGCATGTCAATATTGTCTACTTTACCAAGTTCAAGCACAGTTTTCAGCAAAAAGGGAGTGACTACGTTGTCCCTGAACAGTATACAAAAGAGATATGCTGCTACCTTGAGGCTAAAGGAGTAGACCTGCTCTCTTACGATTTTGTTTTTGTACGGAATATGTATGATGTCCTCAAACAGGTGTTGGCCTCAAAGACACAGTTTAACTACAAGGTGGGTTTCAGAGTCTCTGTCCCTCGAACAACACAGTCTTTTGAGGAGCAGGAGCTTGAAAATAAAGGCGGTTTTTTAACTGATGTTAAACGAAAGATCGGAGATTACACCACTTCCAAACTGATCAATCAGTGTGATCTGTTCATGCCGATCTCCGATCGTATGGAAGAGCTCTTTTACAAAGAGATTCGTGTGAAGTCTCATCCGCTCCCTCCCGGACTTGATCCTGAGCGTGTTCAGTCTTATCTTCATACAACAGGGGATGATATCACCTTTATCTATGTCGGTACGGTCGATAAACTGCAGCGTTTTGAGGTGATTCTTGAAGCACTTCAGAGCCTGAAGGCAACAAACTGGTGTCTGCACATCTCTACTTTCAATCCTGACTATGTAAGGGGAGTGATCGGGCAGTTTCCTCAGATCGCCGAGAAGATTACGGTGCTTCATGCCGAGAATCTGAATGAGCTGATGGAGCAGATTCATGCATGCGACATCGGTATCGGTCTGCTTCCAAACCTCTCTTCGCATGGTGCTGCACTGCCGGCTAAAGTGATGGATTACTACACCTGCAGTATGCCTACACTGTTGACCAATAATGAGAAGAACCGTTCGCTTTTTAAGGATGGGGAGAATGCCTTCTTCTGTGATTATGAGGTGGCATCTATTACTGCCAAACTCGAAGCGGTGATGGGCTATTCGCTTGATGAGATCGCCAGGATCGGCGAGGCGGGTCAGAAGAAACTGCTGGGGCTTGAACGAAACTATGAGATCATGGCCAAAAAGCTCTATGAAGAGCTTGAAGGACTTTAGGCGTAGATAAACGCGCTGTAATAGCCTTCATTGTTGGCTTCGTCGGTGATATTGAACCGGGCACCGACATGGTCAGCCCAGTGCTGTAAGACGGCATACTCTACATCCCAGTCGTCACTGAAACGGTGTTCAATACACTTTCGCTGACAGTTCCATCCGAGCGACATATCGTCCTGGTTAAGATCATGCAGCTCCTCTTCCAGCCACTGCAGATTGGTCAGTTTTTGCGGAAAACCGCTCAGTTTTTCAATCAGAATCTTTTGCATTGTTTCTCCTTCATAAGTTATTAACTTCAGCAAAGGGTGTTCCAAAGAGAAGTTGCACTATAATCTTTGCCAATAGAGATGAAGATGGATTGGTCATGATTAAACCTTTAAGTTACATATTTATAGTATCGCTCCTCTTTTCATTCACGCTAGAGGCAAGAAGTCTACTCTATAAAGTCAGTTCCAAAGCAAGTACGCTCTATATCTTAGGCTCCATCCATTTGGCAAAGCCGGAGTTCTACCCTCTCGACAGGCCAATAGAAGAAGCTTATCAAAAGAGTGACGTCCTGGTCGTTGAGGTTGATGTGGAAAATGCAGAGGCCGTGATGGTGATGCAGAAGGCTATGATGAAATTGGGGGTCTACCCGCCATCAAAAAGCCTGAAGACCGAACTGTCACCAAAAACCTACAGTGCCTTACAAAACTATGCTGACAAAACAGGGCTCCAGCTCTCTGCAATGGAGCAGATGCGACCATGGGTCGTGATGTTGCAGCTTGCGATGACCGAAATGATCCGTTTGGGCTACTCACCTGAATTCGGCATTGATAAGCACTTTTTAGAGAGGGCAAGAGTGGCTAAAAAAAGTGTGCTGGAGCTTGAAACCATCCAGGAGCAGATGGCGCTTTTGAGTAGAGATGACAAGGTCTATCAAGACAAGTTGTTGCGATACACCTTAGCGTCCATGCATGAGATAGAGCCGATGCTTAAGCAGCTGTCTGACAGCTGGCGAAACGGCAATGCAGAAGCGATGGAGAAAATATTTCTCCTCTCTATGCAGGATGATGCAGAGCTTCAAGATGTTTATGACGACCTGATCACAAAACGCAACCACAAGATGACCGAAAAAATAGTGAATTTCATGAAGACTGAGAAAGTCTACTTTGTCGTTGTGGGGGCAGGGCATGTCATTGGTAAAGAGGGGATTGTCACTTTATTGAAGCAAAAAGGGTATACGGTTTCTCAACAGTGACGGATTAAACTGTCACAATATCGATCAGTTCAACCCTGTCACACCCTTTTTTGAAAAGCTTGCGTTTTCTGGCATCCTCTTCCGCCAGAGTAAGGGCATCGGCAAAATCGTCCTTTGAAATCTCAAAGGTATACTCTTTTTTGATGGTAGCGATCTTAAGGCACTCGTCTGCAAGTGAGAGCAGTTCAATATTGCGAAGCTGCGGCGCAAAAGCACTCTTGATGGCTTTGGTCACTTTTTCATTTTTTAAAAGCTGTTTGACCGTGATACTTTTATCGAGGTCGTTGTCACACAGTACGGTGTAAGTGATTTTCATTGAACCGGTCATTATTAATCCCTTTCGGCGTCTTTGTTGATGTAGGCCATGACAAGAACAAAAATTACCATGGCACTGAACATAACGATCCAGATAAACATATCGGCTCCGCCGACAGACTCGATAAAAGCGGAAAATCCGGTGGCATTACTCTCTTGCAAACTCTATCCTTAAAGGGGTCTGACCAGTTTTTTAATGGGTTTTGGAAGGTGGGCAAATGCGATGGAGACCGATTTGACCTTTTCTTCTTTGACATAGAGGTTGACGTCGACACTTTGATTGTTCGGATTGAAGCGGATCACCTTAACCCGTCCCTCTTCCGTATCATACTCGATGTTTTTATCGCTTAGTTCGATTGCTCTTTTTTTCTTGGCCATGGTTAACTCTTTAGGTAGATACCGGTCTCTTTGACTTCAATCTTGGCATCGTCTTGCAGTTTGGTCAATGCCCGCTTGAAGTTCTTCTTGCTGAGACCAAACGTCTGTTTGATCAGTTCGGCATCGCTTTTGTAGTTGTAAGGGAGCATCCCGTTTGCATCGAGAAGCAACTGCATCACTTTCTCGGAGGCGGCATCACTTTTGGCTGCACCGATGGGCTGCAGGGAGATATCCAGATTTCCATCGGGACGGACCATCTTGACATAGCCCTTCGTGCTGTCTCCGGTCTGGATCGGTTCAAAGATCTCGTTGTGAAAGAGCATTCCTTCATATTGATTATTGACGATCACTTTAAAACCAAGCGGGGTTTTGGCAATGACAAGAAGGTTCACTTGCGTGTTGGTGTGGAGCCCTTCAACCTTGTGGGTGAGGTATTTGGTGATCTTCTCCTCACCGATGAGCCGGTGGGTCTGTTCATCATAACTGACATGCAGGATCCGCTTGTCGCCTATGTTGAAAGGGGTCTTCTGAAGCTGGCGCGGGACGAAGAGGTCTTTTGGCAGCCCCCAGTCGACAAAGGCACCAAAGCGGGTGGTATCGACGACTTCAAAAAAGCCAAATTCATTCAGCATCGCTTTGGGACGGATGGTTGTGGCAACGATACGGTCTTCGGAGTCGGTGTAGACGAAGACATCGATCTCGCTTCCAATCTCCATCTCATCGGTGACATACTGGTTGGGAAGGAGGACATCTTTTTCATCTTCGGCCATTAAAAAAAGGCCGGGTACGGTACTTCTATCTACGACCAGGCGGTTGATGACGCCCAGTTCCAAGTGTTCATTGATTTGCATAACGGTATTGTAGCGTTAGCGAGCCAAAAAGAAGCTCGGAAGTGCTATACTTCGCAAAATTGGAAGAAGGTAGGACATGGCACAGCAACTGAAAGATGAACATCCGATGATGGCAACCTTTATTGACCATATGGGTAATCCGCGTAACTATGGGAAGCTGGATGATTTTGACGGGGTAGGGATTGGTGAGAATCCTGACAACGGTGAACGGGTGATCATCTACTTCAAACTTGATGAGTCCAAGCTCATCGCGCAGATTATGTTTCATGTTCAGGCCTGTTCGACAACGCTGGTCAGCGGTTCGATGTTCACTGAGACCATTAAAGGGGTCGATATCCCTGAAGCAAAAGTGCTGACTGGCATCATGATGGAAAAACTGGAAGAGCTGGCTCCGGAAGAAGCGGCTTGTTCAGAGATCGTGGCGATGGCTTTTCTTGCGGCGTTGGAACAGTATGAGTCCGGTCAGAATGATCCCGATGCAGTGATACCTGTCAAACAGATCACTCAGGTATGTAAGGCAGAAGCAGATGCATAACGGCAAAACAGTTTTTCAGACTCTGCATGAAACATGGGTCAAGCTCCTTTTTGGTTCGTTTGCACTCGATCACACTACCTTTCAAGAGCAGCTCTATGACTTCTCCGAAATTCTATACCGTCATCTTCGCTGGGTAGAGAACGAGTGTGTGGTCAATAAGAAGGAATACGGCTATGAACGTGATATGCTGCAGATTTCAGCCAGAACTGTTGGTGACGTTGCGCTTTGGTGCGATGAAGCCTTGGAAACGATGCAGCAGAGTCTTGGCGGCGAGAGTGCCATGGAAGCACGCATGTTGCATGATCTGGATTTTATGCGTTTTTCATTGCAAACACAGAAAGATAACACTGCTCCGGTTGTAGCTTTTGACAGAAACCTTCGTTACGGTGCGGATGAGTTTGATGAAGAGACGCTTTCGACACTGTTGCGCTTTCTCTATGACGAGTCCTATAAAGAGTATGAACTTATCGTCATCTACTCTTATGCACAGCGTCAGATCAACGATCAGCGCGTGCATGAGATCTTTCAGATACTTATCGATGAGTCGAAGTTTCACCTCAAATCGTTTGCCCGCATGATGGCAAAACTCGGTATTCTCTCCATTCCCCGTTTTATCACTAAAGAGATCTACGAGATTACCTCATTGACCGATTTTCTCAAAGCCGGCATCGATGAAGAGATCGCCGCAAAAGAGGAGTGCCGTGCCATTGCAGCGGCCATCAATCATGAAGAGCTACAAAACTTTTTTACCTTTATCAACTTTCAGGAAGATTACCATATCACACTGATGGAAGAAGCACTTGGGCGGTTTGAGTAAAAACTGCCTTCTTTTGTCAGCATAAATCTTAAAATATTCAACAAATCAGCTATTCTTAATAAAACTTTCACCTTCCTTGCAGTATTATACGCCTCCACTTTACCGTTTTGAACACATTACGTTGAGTATTTACATCTGCTTAAATGAGTAGACGCAAGTATTGGCAAGGCGCTTAATGCCGGCCTAAAACGGGTAAAGATATGGAAAAATGATTTTGCCTCGCATTTGAGGTATGGTATTTTCCAATTAACTTGGAAAAGCTTAACAGTAGGTTCTAAGAACCTGCCTTTAGTGCCATAGCGGCGAGCGTAGTTTGCGGGGCTTTGCTCCGGAAACGTTCAAAAGAAAAATGGAGCTACAATGAAAGTACGTTCTTCAGTTAAGAAGATGTGTGATGACTGTAAAGTTGTCAAACGAAAAGGGATTGTCAGAGTAATCTGCAAAAACCCAAAACATAAACAGAGACAAGGATAAGCATGGCACGTATTGCTGGTGTAGACTTACCTAAGAAAAAACGCCTGGAGTATGCGTTGACATACATCTATGGTATTGGCCTTCATACCTCACGTCAGATTCTTGACGCTACAGGTATTGATTACAATAAACGTGTTCACGAAATTACTGAAGAAGAAGTAGCAAAAATTACTGCAGAGATCCGTAACAGCCACATGGTTGAGGGTGATCTTCGTAAGAAAGTTGCTATGGACATTAAAGGGTTGATGGACCTCGGTTCTTACCGTGGTATTCGTCACCGTCGCGGTCTTCCTGTTCGCGGTCAAAAAACTAAGACAAATGCGCGTACTCGTAAGGGTAAACGTAAAACTGTCGGCGCAGCAGCGTAAGGATTAGAAGATGGCAAAAAGACAAGTTACACGTAAAAAAGTAGTAAAAAAGAATATTGCCCGCGGTATCGTTCATATCGCTGCATCATTCAACAATACTCTTGTAACCGTTACTGATGAAATGGGTAACATGGTTGCATGGAGTTCTGCTGGTAGCCTTGGTTTCAAAGGTTCTAAAAAATCTACGCCGTTTGCAGCGCAACAGGCAGTAGAAGCAGCAATGGAAAAAGCAATGGTACACGGTATCAAAGAAGTTGGTATCAAAGTACAAGGTCCTGGTTCAGGTCGTGAAACAGCAGTTAAAGCTGTCGGTGCAATCGAAGGTATCCGTGTCTCTTTCATGAAAGATGTCACACCACTGCCGCATAACGGTTGTCGTGCACCGAAGCGTCGTAGAGTTTAAGGAGATTACTGATGGCAAGATATAGAGGTCCAGTAGAAAAAATCGAAAGAAGATTCGGTGTAAGCCTTAACTTGAAAGGCGAGCGTCGTCTTGCAGGAAAATCTGCACTGGAAAAACGTCCTTATGGTCCTGGTCAACACGGTCAGCGTCGTAAGAAAGTTTCTGAGTATGGTACACAGCTTAACGAAAAGCAAAAAGCGAAGTTCATGTATGGACTTTCTGAAAAGCAGCTTCGTTCACTGTTTGCTGAAGCAAAACGTGCAGCAGGTAATACGGGTACCAACCTTATTACTTTGATCGAGCAGCGTCTTGACAATGTTGTTTACAGAATGGGATTTGCATCGACTCGTCGTTTTGCTCGCCAATTCGTAAACCATGGTCATGTGCTTGTTGACGGTAAACGTGTAGATATCGCTTCTTACCGCGTTAAGCCGGGTCAAAAAGTAGAGATTCGTGAAAAAAGCAAGAAAAATACACAAGTTGTACGCGCTATCGAGCTGACAAACCAGACTGGTCTTTCACCATGGGTTGACATCGATGCTGAAAAAGTATTTGGTATCTTTACACGTCTTCCAGAGCGTGAAGAGGTAGTTATCCCGGTTGAAGAACGTCTGATCGTCGAACTTTACTCGAAATAATCATTGAATTAAAGGCGCTGCACATGAATAAAATTAAAACATCACCGCTTCTTCCGGAAGAGTTTGTTGTTGAGCAGATCAGTGAAAACGAAGCGAACATCATTGCCAAACCATTTGAGACCGGTTATGCCGTCTCTTTGGCGCATCCACTTCGCCGCTTTTTACTGAGCAGTTCAGTTGGTTACGCACCGATCGCAATTAAAATCGAGGGTGCCAGGCATGAGTTTGACTCTGTGCGCGGTATGCTTGAAGATATCTCTGACTTTATCATCAACCTTAAAGGTGTTCGTTTCAAATTGAAAAACGATGCTACTGAGGCGGAAGTTACTTTTAACTTTACCGGTCCATGCGAGATCAAAGGTTCCGACCTTAACAATGATGAAGTGGAAGTTGTGACCCCGGATGCTTTCCTGGCAACACTGAATGAAGATGCAACGCTGAATTTCTCTATCAAGATCGCTCAGGGTATCGGTTACGTTCCAAGTGAAGATATTCGTGAAGATCTTGACGAGGGTTACATCGCTCTTGATGCTTTCTTTACACCGGTTCGCAAAGCGACTTACGCTATTGAGAACGTACTGGTTGAAGATAACCCGAATTTTGAAAAAGTTGTGCTGAACATCGTTACAGATGGCCAGATCACGCCACTGGATGCATTCAGAAATGCACTGGAAGTGATGCATGCACAACTGGCTGTATTTAACAGCGAGATCAGTATTCAGGCTCCTGCGAAGATCGAACGCACGGAAGAGTCTCCTGAACTGAAAAAATTGACAGCAGGGATTGATGAGCTTGGGCTTAGCGCTCGTAGCTTCAACTGCCTTGACCGTTCAAGTATCAAACTGATCGGTGAGATTGTACTGATGAGTACAAATGACCTGAAAAACGTGAAAAACCTGGGTAAAAAATCGTACGAAGAGATCGTCGAAAAACTGACTGAGTTCGGTTTTGAAGTAGGCGCAGATCTTTCCGATGACCTGGTTAGTGCACTAAAAAAGAAAATCGAAGCTTAATAGCTAAATAGAGGAAATCCTATGAGACATCGTCACGGATACCGCAAACTTGGTCGTACAAGTGCACATCGTGCTGCACTTCTTAAGAACCTTAGTATTGCGTTGATCGAAAACGGAAAAATTGAGACAACTGTACCGAAGGCCAAAGAGCTTCGTTCACATGTTGAGAAGCTGATTACTGCAGCTCGTAAAGGTGATGCAAATGCTCACCGTGTTGTCTTTGCTGCTCTTCAGAGTAAAGAAGCTACTAAAAAACTGGTAAACGAAATTGCCCCTGACTACGCTGAGCGTACAGGTGGTTACACTCGTATTACCAGAACTCGCATTCGTCGTGGTGATGCTACGACAATGGCGTTTATCGAATTAGTCTAATCTGATTCGTCTCTTTGCGGCATTTGCCGCAAATCTTTCAACCAACACCTCCTAAAACCTATTTACCAGTTATAAAATCTAATTGATTTTATTATTGATCAATATAAAATGAGAATAATATGTCTACACAATTTGCCTTAGGTACCTACCGTATTACTGACCTCGATCCGGTCCATATCGCTGCTATCAAGAGAGCTGTCGAATCAGGTATTACCCTGATCGATACATCAACCAACTATATGGATGGCGGAGCGGAGCGTGCTATCGCTTTGGCTATGCATGGTATGAACGAAGAGAAGTGTGCCGCCGTTGAGATCGTCAGCAAGTTCGGTTATGTGCAGGGTTCAACGATGAAGCGTCTCAAGGAGGAGGAGACCTTCAATAACGTCGTTAAATATGCGGAGCATGTCTGGCACTGTATCGATCCGGATTTTATGCGTGATCAGCTGACCCACTCGCTTTCACGTCTCAATCGCGACTCGCTTGAGTGCTATCTGCTTCATAATCCAGAATATTTCCTGCTGGATGCTATTAACAGAGGCGTCAGTAAAGAGGATCGTCTGGATGAGATGCTGCAGCGGATTCTTGATGTCTTTATTGCGCTTGAAGAAGAGGTAGCCAAAGGACGTATCAAAAGCTACGGCATCAGTTCCAACAGTTTTGCAAAGCCGATGAGCGATCCGGAGTTCTTGCCTTATGATGATCTCATTACGTTGGCAGAAAATGCCGCCAAGCGTGCTGGCAGTGAGATACATCATCTGACAACCCTGCAGTTGCCAATCAATCTATTGGAACGGGAAGGGTTGAAGTGTGCTGCGTGGGCAAAAGCCAATGGATTGCGTGTTCTGGCCAATCGTCCCCTTAATGCGCAAAAAGGCGATGCGATGTACCGATTGGCTGATTATGATGAACCGACCGATTACTATCATCATCTCAACGCACTGCTGGAGTTATGTGAAGCCGAACCGCTTAAACCGGTTTATAATCTCTTGAGTGAACTTGATGCCAACAAACACCGCTTTCGATGGATCGGTGACTATGAGCAGTTCTATTATGCTCAGGTGATACCGCATCTTCGAAATTCACTTACTCCTTTGGATGATGAAGCAAAACAGGTATTGGCAGACTCCTTGGAGCTCTTTTTTCAGGAATATGCGAAGATGGTGGCTTATGAATGCAGTAAAGTGACCAGAAGTGCATTGAGTGAAGAGCTGGAGGGGTGTGAAAAGCCGCTCCAGACATGTGCATTGGAGTTTTTGCAGCAGAGTGATATCGATTATATCCTCATCGGAATGCGTCAGCCAAAGTATGTGAATGAGGTATTGAGCCTTTAAGTAATCCTTGAGATTAAATTATAGGTAATCATTTATGGCTTGTTAAGCCGATTTGCCCTATTTTATGTTTACTAAAATCGAGGATAAAATATATGATTCCATTTACTGATGAAGAGTTACTGGCCCCAGTTGAGGCGGTCATTGATAAAGTGCGTCCCTCTTTGGCGCTCGATGGCGGCGGGATTCAATTTCTGACGGTTAAAAACGGTACCGTTTATGTCCAGCTTCAGGATGCCTGTGTCGGCTGCAGCAGTAGCGGAAACACACTGAAGTATGGCGTTGAGCGTCAACTCCGTATGGATATCCATCCGGAACTGACGGTGATCAATGTACCGCATGGTATGGAGAACCAGATCGACAGTTTATAAAATTTTAGAAAATTTACAGATAAACGATATACTATATACAATAAAGTAAAAAAGGAGAGGACAATGAGATCAGTTAACAAATATAAAACCCTTGCCCTCGCCAATAAAGATTTTTCAGAGGCAGAGTACGAAAAAGCACTGCGCAATTTTGCATTAGTGTTAAAAGACTATCCAACATCCAAAGCGGCGTATAACGGTGCAATCCTTGCTGAAATGGCTATGAGCGGTGAAACGGGAGCTGAGGCACTTTTTGACTATTATGATGTGCTTCGTGAAGAGGATGCAGAAGAGGCAGATATCATTATTTCAGAAATTTTGCAGAGTATGGACGGCACACTTGATGAACTTGGCGAATTGATTTCAAAACCGATCAAAGAGCAGCTGATTTATGAGAATGGGATTCTTTATAGTGATTTTCGTGCTATCGTTGATCAGGAAGAGGATTTCAAACGTGTGTTTGAAAACATCATGTTCTCAACCCGTGTCATCATAACCGAAAAAGAGGATTTTGTTGATTTCCTATCACGTCTTATCGACAATGGTTTCAAAGAGATGGCAATGAACTATCTGGAAAGTGCCTTGAGCATCTATCAAAACGATAAGCAGCTGCGATCGCTTCTGCGCCGTCTGGACAAAGGCGATATGGTTGAAAATTAAAATTCCGGGGCAGTCATTTGATTATGTGACTGAGAACTCTCGTGAATGCGGTCGTGATACCGCGTTCGTTCTGACTGCACAAAATGAAAAATACTTTGATGATGCCAGAAAACATCATCCTCACTCTATTATTAAAGCCGAAGATATTGCCGAAACCTTTGGGGTAAACCGTATCAAGATCATCGGTATTACCGGCACGAACGGTAAAACGACGACGGCCAGTGCGATCTACTCATTTTTGCTGGACCTTGGCTATAAAGTCGCTATGCAGGGAACGCGTGGATTTTTTATGAATGATGAAGTCGTCGAAGGCAAAAGCCTGACTACTCCTTCAGTGCTCAATATCTACCGTCATATCTATCAGGCAGTAGCAGCCGGATGCGAATACTTTATCATGGAAGTAAGTTCACATGCGATTGTGCAGGAGCGTATTCAGGGGATCCCGTTTGCGTTAAAAATATTGACAAATATTACGCAGGACCATCTTGACTATCATGAGACGCTTGAAGAGTATACCCGCGTTAAAAACAGCTTCTTCCGGGATGAGGGAATGAAGCTGATCAATAAAGATGAACCGCGTGCTGACTTCAATTTCAAAAATGCTTATACCTATGGCATCGAGAATCCTGCGACCTATAAAGTGATGGCCTACTCGCTAAATGACGGTACAAGCGGAATCCTGCAGCATTTTGGAAAGATGGAGCCGTTTAAGGCTTCCCTGCACGGTTTTTTCAATCTTTATAACCTCTGCTCGGCGATCGGTGCAGTGCATCTGTTGACCGGGAAGTCGATTGAAGAGATCTGTGATGTAATCGACAACTTCGCCGGTGTCAGCGGCCGTATGGAGCGTGTCAGTGAAGATCCGGTTGTGATCGTCGATTTTGCCCATACCCCTGATGGTATGCAGCAGGTACTCAATGCCCTCAAAGAGAAAGATATACTGGTCGTCTTTGGTGCAGGCGGCGACCGTGACCAGAGTAAACGCCCTTTGATGGGAAAAGTGGCCGCAGGACTGGCAAAAAAGATCTATGTGACCAGCGACAACCCTCGCTATGAAGATCCTGATGCAATTATCAATGATATTCTTAAAGGGATCGATGATCAGGAAAATGTCTATGTCAACCCGAACCGTAAAGAAGCAATTGCCAAAGCACTGGAAGATCAAGAGGGTGATGAGATCGTATTGATTCTCGGCAAAGGGGATGAAGCGTATCAGATCATTTATGATGAGAAGTTGCCGTTTGATGATCGGGAAGTGGTGAGGGAGCTGTTGGCCGGGTAGGGCTTTTCTTTCCCTTTTTTCCCTTTTCTTTCTCGTTCCTACGGTCTCCGTGGTAATGCAATGCTTAAACCTTCCTCGTTAAAGGTGTATGTCTGGTACCAGTCCCTCTTCTCTTTAGGGATACTAAAAAAGTAGTGGGTTGTCACCTGACCCGTATCTAGAAGAGGATAGAACGAGGTGCCCTAAATTATTGCATGTTGCGCAATATGTGATATAGTCTTTTTATGATCAAATAATTCATGCATAAAGGACTTCAAAAGTTCTATGAAGATGGTACGACTAAAGGTATTCAGTCCAAACATGTCAAAAAAATCAAAATGCGGTTAACGGCACTTGATACCGCGTTTGTTATTGACGACTTGCAATTGCCGGGGTTTAACTTGCACCCTCTGAAAGGAGATAGAGCTGAAACCTGGTCCATTAAAGTCAGTGGAAACTGGAGAATAACATTTCGATTTGAAAATGGAGATGTTTACATAGTAACTCAACTTTCGCACATGCCGTCACCCCGGACTTGATCCGGGGTCCACAGCTGCAAGGTCTTAAACATAAAAACCACTAGATTCCGGGTCAAGCCCGGAATGACAGCCGTTTTTTATGTGCGAAAGTTGAGATAGTAAATTATGAGGATTATCACTAATGAAAATGCACAAACCCATTCATCCCGGTGAATTTATTAAAGAGGTTTATCTGAATGAACTCAAGATAAGTGAAAGAGAAGTAGCATTAAAGTTAAAGGTTTCCCCATCAACATTAAACCGATTGATCAAGGGACAGAGTAGCCTTAGCCCTGAAATGGCACTGCGTCTTTCAATAACGCTGGGCAGGACTCCGGAGAGCTGGTTGGCTATGCAGGATAACTATAGTTTATATGAAGCAAGTAAAGCATTAAATTTGGATGATGTAGAAAAACTTGGAATATCTGCGTAAAATAAACATGTATGGATCTGTTTAAAACTTTCTCTTTTCATCCTCACCCGGGGAGCGATGCAGAAAATAGCTAAACCAACGATTACACTCCACCTCAAGATTAGGATGGAACGAGGAAAATGCAATATTTTGAATTTTCTACACGGACTAACACAACCTTTTCCATTATCAACTTAAAATATGTAATTTACATATCAAAGTGACACTAACAATTAATTATCAAAATGATAATATTTTCAATAAACACCGAGGAGAAGAGAATGACACATGAAGAGTTTAAAGCCCTGGATGAAGATTTTGAAGTCTGCTTATGCAATGGAGTGATATTGGGTGA